>DHWK01000135.1:16925-24663 GCA_002413145.1 bacterium UBP12_UBA5184 | reverse complement strand
GATGCTGGCCTCGGCGGGCAAGGAACTCGGCAGCGGAAAAGTTTTCGGCATCAACGAGGCACTCGATCAGACCGGCGCGACCCTCGGTCCGATCTTGGTCGCGATCGTGCTGGCGCGCTCCAGCGGCAATTTTCAGGGCGCGTTTGCGGCGCTGCTGGTGCCGGCGCTTCTCACCCTCGCGATCCTGGCGGTCGCCGCAACGCAGTTTCGCTCGCGCGCGACCATCGCAGCGTCGGCGACCGGGAATCGCAGCAGCTTGCGCGAGGGGCGCTATTGGATCTTCGTCGCCGGCGGCGCGCTGATGGCGCTGGGCTTCGCCGACTGGGCGCTGATCGCGTTCCATTTTCAACACGCGCACGTGATCGCAACGGCGCTGATTCCGGTCGTCTACGTTCCTGCGATGCTCGTCGGTGCGATACTCTCGCCCTTCGCCGGCGCGTTGCTCGACCGGTTCGGCGTCGCCGTTCTCGTCGTCGCGGTCGTCATCTCGTCGGCGTTTGCGCCGCTCGTCTTTCTTGGCGGTCCGGAGCTTGCGGTCGCGGGCGTGATTCTGTGGGGCGTCGGGATGGGGGCACAGGAGTCGCTGTTTCTGGCGACGCTCAGCGAGATCACGCACGACCAGAAGAAGGCGACGACCTTCGGCGTCTACGACACCGTCTTCGGCTTCGCATGGCTGCTGGGGAGCGCGCTCTTGGGGTTCTTGTACGACCGCTCGCTCATCGCGCTGGTCGCGTTCGCGACGCTCGCCCAACTCGCCTCGATCCCGTTCTTCGTCGCTTCCGTCCGGCGCGCCAAGGGCCCGAGCGCGTAAACCCTCATCCGGCCGCCCGTTTGCGCAGCGCGTCGTAAACGGTTCGCGTCCGCTCGCGCAGGCGTTCGAGCGATCCGTCGTTCTCGATGACGTAGTCGGCGCGCCGGCGCGCTTCCTCGGGGTCCATTTGCGCCGCCATACGGCGCTCGATCTTGGCGCGCGAGAGATTGCTGCGCGCCCCGACGCGTTCGATGCGCACCTCCGCCGGCGCGACGACGACCACGTTGGCATCGCATCGATCGGCGAAACCGGACTCGAAGAGCAGCGGGACGTCGTGAACCACGACCTGGCGCGGCTTGGCCTGCGCTTCGCGCTCGGCTGCCAGTTTTCGAACCAGCGGATGGACGATCGCGTCGAGCGCAGCGCGCGTCGCCGCATCGTCGAAGGTCAGCGCGGCCAGCGCGGGTCGGTCGAGCGTCCCATCCTCGCCGACGACGTGCGGCCAGCGCTCGCGAATCTGTTGGAGGCCCGCGCTACCCGGTGCGACGGCGAGGCGCGCCATCTCGTCGGCGTCGATGACGAACGCGCCGAGCTCGCCGAAGATCCGCGCGACCTCGCTCTTGCCGGCGCCGATTCCGCCGGTCAATCCGACACGCAGTTTCATGGCGGCGATTCTGGCCGAGTCGGCCTAGGGGACGCCTACTCGACCACCGATTCGAGGGCGTCGGGAACCGAGCCGACTTCGCCGTCGGCGGTGTAGGCCGCGATCTCTTCGGGCGGGACGTCCATGACGTGCTGGATCGAGCCGGTGATGCGTCGTGTCGAGTGGTTGACGGTGAGGATCGTGACCTCGACTTCTTCGCCGGGGCTATACTGCTTGGAGGGTTCGAATTCGCCCTTGGGCACCATCGCGAGGACCCCGGGGATGATTTCGACCAGCAGGTAGTTGGGCGTGATCTTGACGGCTTGCGCGATCAGACGCTGGCCTTCGATCAGCTTGTCGGCGTGTTCGACCCAGGGGTCGGGCAGCGCGTGCTTGAGCGAGAGTGAGACCTTCTTGGCCTCGGGATCGAACTTCATCACCTCGACCTGCACGATGTCGCCGATCTTGACGACTTCGCTCGGGTGCTTGATGCGCGCGTATGAGAGTTCGCTGTTGTGAATGAGGCCGTCGATTCCGCCCAGGTCGACGAACGCGCCGAACTCGGCCAAACGAACGACGACGCCTTCGCGGATCTGCCCGACCGCCAGCGTCCCGAGCAACTCGATCTTCTTGGCGTTGAGTTCTTCCTCTAATACGAGGCGCTGCGAAAGTACCACGCGATGACGCTTGTGATCGAGGTCGATCACCTTGAGCCGTAGGTGCTTGCCGACGAGCTCTTCGAGATTGCCGACGGGCTGCCGGCGAATCTGCGAGGCCGGCACGAAGCCACGCATCCCGAGATCGACCAAGACGCCGCCCTTGACGACCTGCGTCACGGTCGCTTCGATCACTTCGTCTTGCTCGTGCGCTTCGATCACTTTTTCCCAGGTCTTGAGCGCGCGGGCGCGCCGTTCGGAGAGAAAGAGCGTTCCATCTTGATCGTCGATGCGGTGAATCATCACCTCGAGCTTATCGCCGACGCGCAGCTCTTTGGGTTCGATCGCGAGCGAAAGTTCGCGGAAGCTCAGAATGCCTTCCGACTTGCCCCCGATATCGACGAGTAACTCGTCCTGATATTTCGCGACGATGACGCCGGTGAGAACCTGGCCCTCATCGAGCACTTTGAGGCTCTCTTCATACATGCGCTGTTCGAGCGCGAGTTGGTCTTCGAGTTCTTCCGCAGGTTGCGGCGCGATATCGGTGGTCGTAATACGGTTCCCCTTTACTCGGTGCGCCGGATCGAATCGTCCGGTCGCGCCGCCGCGCTACGCGCGGTTCCTCTTGCGAGGTGATTTTTTAACATTAGCGGTGTTGGCAGGCGCGACACCACCAGGTGCCGCGTTGGGCGAGTACCGTTCGCACGATGGTTCGTCCACAGCGGAAACAGGCGGACCCGTCTCGGCTGTAGACTCTTAGTTTGTTTTGGAAGCCGCCCCGCAGACCTTCGGCGTCGACATAATCGTCGACGCTGGTCCCACGTTGTTCGACCGCGCGCCGCAGCACGGACACAATCGTACCGTGAAGGCGACGCCGTCTTTCCCGCGAGAGCGACCCGGCCGGACGACCCGGGTGAATCCGCGCCTCCCAGAGCGCTTCGCAGGCATAGATGTTGCCGATCCCCGCAACGCGACGCTGGTCGAGCAAGAACACTTTTATCGGTGTGCTTCGCCCCTCCAACAGGCCGGAGAACCGCTCGAACGTGAAATCGTCGGAGAGGGGCTCCAAGCCGACCTCGGCAGCCCACGCTTCTTCCGGTCGGACAAGGCGCATCCTGCCGAACTGCCTCACGTCGGCGAACGCGAGACCGCTCTCATCGTCGAACGTCAGCAGAACGTTGGTATAAGGCTGAGAATTCGTGGCCCCCGCCGGTTGAACGATGAGGCGCCCGGTCATCCGGAGATGAACGACGAGCGATCGCCCCGACCGGAGCGAGATGACCACGAACTTGCCGCGCCGGCCGACCGAGTCGATCGCGTCCCCGGTCAGCTCTCGAACGAAGCGCGCGGGCTTCGGCCAGACGACCTTGGGGAGGCTGACCCGGACCGAGGCGATCCGCTTGCCCGCTACTGCGTTCTGCAAGCCGCGGGCGATCGTTTCGACTTCGGGCAACTCCGGCACGTCAAGTCCACCTAACGCGCAACGGCTCCAAAAAGTTGCAGGGGTTCAGTCTGAAGGCGCTTCGCGGAAGCGCTGATAGTAGGTTTTGGGATCGAAATACCAGTCCGGCAGCGATTGCGGGAACGAGATATCGTCATACGTGTAATCGCTTTCATCGCGCCGCGCCGAGTTGGAAAGCGTTGGAATGACGTTCGCAATCATCGTGATACGGCGAATGAGCGGCAAGCCGTCACGCAACTCGAACGCAATGTCCATTTTGTCGGGGACCGAGGTACCCGTTTGGATGGAGAAGAGACGGTCCATGGCGAGCGCGCGTTCGATTTCGAAGGTCGCGTTATCGACCCACAGTTCGCGCAACCGATTGCGTTCGGGATCGCGCACCGGCTGCAGCTTCAAGTGGTACGAGCCTTTCGCATCCCCGACGAGCGAAGCGCGATAATCGAGATCGATGAGGCTCTGGACCGATCCGATCGTCTTGAGCTTTTCGGGCGACGGCGGCGTCGGCGCGGGGCGCGGCGGCGGCGGTTCGAAAATATCGGCAGTCGGCGGTCCTGGATCGATCGGCTGATTGAAGGCCGGCCGGATGAAATGCAAATCGCCGACGGCGCGATGGCGCGCGGCGTACCAGAGGCGCGACAGCGCGGCCGATTCGGTCGTCCGGCACCACACGCGCAGCGTGTACGAAAGATCGCCGCGCGGTACGTCGTCGAGCCATTCGCGGCGATCGAGCGTGTAGACCACGTACGGCGGTCGCGCGTGGGCATGAAAGGCCTCGCGCGCCCTCGCCAAGACGGCATACGCGTTCGGCGCCGGCGCGGGCAGAGGCGCTTGGGCGACTTCGGCGGGCAGCAAAGCCGCGAGAGAAAGGACGAGCCAAGCGCGCATCAGCGCGTGACGGCGACGATCCCCAGTCCGACCGCGACCGCGTCCTCGACGAACGCCGCCGGAAGCCGGCCCAGGGCCCCAATCGCCCTCGTCCGCAATGCATATCCGCCAAAGGCGCCGAGCAGCGCGCCGACGACGCCGAGAGCGAGGCAAAGGAGCGGCATCCCGACGGTTTTTCCGACAAACCAGCCGACGATCGCCCCGCTGAGCATACGGCCGACGAGCGGCAACGGCCGCGTTCGCGCGGGCGAAAACGGTAAGAGGTCGCCGATCAATTCGGCGAGCGCGAGGACGCCGAAGACGACTCCGGTCATGAGCGGGCCCCGCGCGAGAAAATAGAGCGCCGGCGCCATGAGGGTGCGCATCCCGGCTACGACTCCGAGCAACAGTGCGACGACCGGCGCGACGCTCACGAGCGAGTGCCGGTCCAGCAGCTCTTGAGGCCGCCGGCGAGATGTTCGGGCGGAATCCCGTCCGGGCAAACCTCAATCTTCGAGCCCTTTACGATCCCGTCTCGGAGCGCCTCGCCCGCAGGCAGCTCGATCACGAACATCCCGTGTCCGCGCCGCCGCGCGATCTTGTCGTCGGCGGTGGAGAGCGTCGAAGCCGGAACGTTCGCGGCGACATTCGTCACCGTTCCATCCCGCTCGAGCCAAACCATATCGAGGGGAATCAAGGTGTTTTTCATCCAGAATTCCCAGTCGTCGCTGCGTTCGAATACGAAGATCATCCCGGAACGCGGCCGCAGCCGAGTGACGCACATCAGACCAGTTTCCCGAGTCTCGGAATCGCCGGCGAACGCCACGTGAATCGTCGCCGCGGGTGCCGCGAGGTCATAATTGTAGAGCGCGGGCTTAACGGAGCGAGCGGGGCTTCCGTCGAGAATTTCCGGCGGGAGGAGTGGGTTGGCGCAAGTGAGCGCGGCGTACGACGGCGCAGGCGCCGGGGCGGGCGTCGCCCCCAGCTCCGCCAGCGCCAGCGCGATGCCGAATGCGAGTTCCTTACGCATCGAGTAGCTCGCCGGCGACGTCCAGCGGCTCGACGTCGTACCAGCTGCGACCGGTTTTCAACGTCGCTTCGAGCGGGACGGCGAGTTCGTAGGCGTGCTCCATCTCCCCCTTGACGAGCGCCGCGACGGCGTCGATCTGATCGCGCCCGACCTCGAAAATCAGTTCGTCGTGAATTTGCAACAGCATCAGCGCAGACAGGCCTCGACCCGATAACGCGCGATCGATGCGAACCATCGCGAGCTTCATCAAATCGGCGGCGCTGCCTTGCATCGGAGCGTTGGTCGCCTCCCGCTCGGCTGCCGCACGCAGCGCGAAGTTCTTGCCGCGCAGATCCGGGAAGTAGCGGCGGCGTCCCAAGACCGTCTCGACGTAACCGTTCTCGCGCGCGAATTCGAGATTCCGCGCGATCCAGGCGCGGACCGTCGGGAAGCGCGCGAAGTAGGCTTGGGTCATCGCTTTCGCTTCGGCCCGCTCGATCTCCAGCCGCTGCGCGAGGCCGAAGTCCGACATCCCGTAGAGCAAACCGAAGTTGACGGCTTTGGCGATGCGACGCTGATTCGGCGTCGCCGAGTCGCCCTTCGGCACTCCGAAGATGCCGCGCGCGGTGACGTCGTGGATGTCCTCGCCGCGCCTGAACGCTTCGCGCATCGCTTCGTCGCCCGAGATATGCGCCATCACGCGCAGCTCGATCTGGCTGTAGTCGGCGGCGAGCAAAATGCGGTCGGCCGAAGGTGCGACGAACGCGCGCCGCACGCGCCGTCCGAGTTCGGTTCGCACCGGGATATTTTGGAGATTCGGGTTGTTCGACGAAAGCCGGCCCGTCGCGGTACCGGTTTGATTGAAGGTCGTGTGCAATCGTCCGTCGGCGCCGAGCAATTTTGGGATGACGTCGATGTAGGTGTTCTTGAGCTTGGTGACCTCCCGGTACTCGAGAACCTTTGCAACGATCTCGTGCTCGCGTGCGAGCGGCTGTAGGACTTCGATTCCGGTCGCCCAGCCGGTCTTGGTGCGGCCACCGTTCGGCAAGGCGAGGCGCTCGAAGAGGAGCGTGCCGAGCTGTTGCGGCGAGCCGATGTTGAACGGACCGCCGGCCGCTGCATAGATCTCTTCCTGCAGGCGCGCCGCCGAGCTGTCGACCTCGCGCGACAACGTTTCGAGCGAAGCCGTGTCGACGGCGATGCCGGAGCGCTCCATCCGTGCCAGAATGTCGACCAGCGGCAACTCGACGTCTTCGTAGAGCGGAAGTTGGCCGCGCAGGGCCAGCCGCTCGCGCATCGCGTGCTGCAACCGGCCGATCGCATCCGCATGCATCGCCGCCTCGTCGCCCACTTGTTTCCCCAAATACTCGCCGGCGACGTCGTCGAAGCTCGCGTACGAGCGCGCCGGATTCAAGAGGTGCGCTGCGATCATCACGTCGTCGCGCGGAGGGCCGGGACCGGCCTCGACGCCGTGGCGGCCGAGCCCCGCTTGCAACGTTTTCCAGTCGTGCGAAGCGAGGCGCGAGCGCGCTCCCAACCAGAGTTCGTCGAAAGCGGCGCGGACGTCGCGATGGGCGAGCGCCGCCGGCGGAAACGAGAAGCCCGCGCCCTCAGCGGCGCTCACCCCGAGCTCGTCGCGCAACGCAATCGCACTTGCCGCGGCGCGGGCGGCCTCGCGCAACGAGGTCGCGAGCAACGCGAACTCCGGTGGATCGACGGCCGCCGCGAACGAGCGATACGTCCCCCCCAGCCGTTCGGTCTCGTCGACCGGAAAGAGCGTCGCGTCGTTCTTCGGAACCGGCAGGCGCGCAAGCAGCGTCTTGAATTCGAGATCGCGATAGAGCGGGTAGAGGGTCGCCGGCGACGGCGACGCATAGCGCGCTTGCTCCCAGGGAATCGAGACGGGGAGGTCTCGCGCGACGACCGAGACATCGCGGCAGATGCGTGCCGTCTCGGCGTGCTCGCGCACGAGGTTTTCCAACTTCGGCGAACCGGCCAGCGCGGGATTTGCAAGCAGGGCGTCGAGCGAACCCGCCGCCTTCAATAATTTGATCGCCGTCTTTTCGCCGATCCCCGGGATGCCCGGCAGGTTGTCGGACGGATCGCCTTTGAGGCCGCGATAATCCGCAAGCTGCGCCGCTTGCAATTCGAAGCGTTCGAAGACGGCGGCAGGATCGTAGCGCCCGAGTTCGGTTATGCCGCGGCGCGTCACCAAGACAGTCGTGCGCTCGTCGACGATCTGCAACATGTCGAGATCGCCGGTCACCACGTCGACTCGTTGTCCCGCCTCGCTCGCCTGGCGCGCGAGCGTCGCGATGACGTCGTCGGCCTCCCAGCCCTCGAACTCGAGGTT
>DHWK01000135.1:16446-16791 GCA_002413145.1 bacterium UBP12_UBA5184 | reverse complement strand
ATCGCTTCGCGCTGCGCCTTGTATTCGCTGTACATAGCGACCCGTGCGCGCGGCATCCCCTTGTCGAAGCATGCGATGACGTGCGTCGGTTTTTCGTCAGCGACGATCTTGCTCAGCATCTGCGTGAAACCGTAGGCCGCATTGATCGGCACGCCTTTGGTCGTCGTAAGCGTCGGCAACGCAAAGAAGGCGCGGTAGACGAGCCCGTACGTGTCGAGCAGCATCAGCACCGCGCTATCCGGCGGCGGTGCGTCGCTCGCGGGTTTTCCGTCCCCCTCGGCGCTCATTGCACGTCGAAGGCGATCGACGAAGCGCCGACGCTGCCGTTATCGGCAACCTTGAGGG
>DHWK01000135.1:10995-16382 GCA_002413145.1 bacterium UBP12_UBA5184 | reverse complement strand
CCGAAATGACGTACCGCCCGCGCTCGCGCGGAACGGCGAGATCGAAATTATCGGCGGCGAGGCGTTCGACGCGCCAGAGCATCGTGCGCGGCGCCGCCGCGGCGATCGAGGGCGGTTCGGTCGGCGCCTTGCGTGCTTCCTCGGCGGCAAAGATGTCGCTCGCCTTTGAATTCGCGGGCGTGACGTAGGCGTGCCAGCGCGGATTTTCCGAAGCCGGATTCTGCGACGTCGTTCCGCCGCCGGAAAGCACTGCCGGCGCATCGTCGAAGAGCGCCGAGCCGCTTTCCGGGCCGTCCGCGACGCGAATCGCATAGGTGGCGCCGCCGCGATCGGCGCCGTCGCGGACCGAAACGTGGGCCGTCTCGCCGGGTGAGTAGCGCGCGCGGTCGAGGACGAGTTCGGTCGTCCGCGCGTGGCCGGGTCCGTCGAGCTGGATTCGCGCGGTTCCGAGCGCGATCGCTCCATCGCGCACGAAAGCCGCCGATACGCGTACGTCACCTTGCGGGTCACCGAGGTCAAGCGTCGCCGTTACTTGGCCGCCGGACGCAGCGCCCAGACGCGTCGCGTAGGTGCGCGCCCCGTCCAACGTGATCAGCGCGTCCCCGCCGGCGCCCGGCGCGTTCGCGCGAATCGTGATGCGCTCGCCGACGTGGTAGCGCGCCTTATCCAAAGCGATAACGACCGATCCTAGATCCGACGGCGGCGCGCCGGAGAGCGCGCGCGGTTCGATGCTTACGGCCGACGCGTCGAGAACCTGGCGGCCGGCGACGTCGGCGTTCGCGAGAATGAGATTCGAGCCGAGGCTCACGTTGCGGAAAACCGCGCGCGCCCGCCCGCCCGCATCGAGCGTCACGTCCTGAGCCTGCACCGTCGAACCGTGCGAGAGACGCAGATGCGCGACCAGACCCGCCGCCGGCGCGCCGCCCGACGCGTCGAAACCGCGCACGTCGACGGCAACCGGCTGGCCCGGATCGACCCTCGTTGCGACCGGCTCGACCGCCAGCGCGATCCGCGCGTGGGGGACGGCGATGCGCGTCGTCGCCGAGGCACCGCGGGTCGTCGCTTCGATGCCGTAACTGGAATCGAGCCCATCGGCGGGTACCGGCAGCGAAACCGCTGCTCGGCCACTCGAATCGGTCCGCAGCGTAGCGCTGTAGACGATGGTCGTACCCCAGCGCGGCGCTTGGTCGGAGGCGTCGGGTGGAACGATGTGCGGCGCGCGCACGACGCGCAGGGCGATCGGGACGCCGGCGACGCCCGTCTTCGAACGCGTTGCGCCGAGCGTGAGGGTCACCGGCGTGGCCGGATCGCACGGACAGTTCGACTGAATCGAAAGGGACAGATCGGCGGCCGCGTCGACGCGGCCGCTCGTCCCGCCGACGCTGCCGGCGGCGCTCGCGAGGACGGCGTAATCGCCCGACTCGGGGCTCGACGGAACGTCGAGCGTGCCGTCGAACGCGCCCGCCGCGTCCAGCCGCGCCGTCGTCGCCGCGACGGTTCGTCCGGAGCCGACCAGCGTGACGCGCAGCTCGCCGCCGGCAAGTTTGAGGCTCCCGTTGACCCGCCGCCGCGCGAAACCGGCGAAATGCACCGCCGAGCCGGCGCGCACCACCGCCGACTCGAGCCGCAGCCCGACGACCGCCCCGGGGATCGGCGCTTGGGGGAGAAGCGAAACGAACGCGCGTCCCGCGCCGCTTGCGGCGAGCGCGAAAAGGGGACGATTGCGCATGTCGCGCCAGACGATCAACCCGCTGGAGTCGGTTGTTCGCTCGAGCAAGTGCAAGCCGACCAAGAACGCGACCTTCATATTCGCGATCGGCCGGCCGGCGCGCAGATCGACGCCCCATAGCAACAAACCCTCGGGACTCTCTTTCGTCAAGAGTCCGATGTGGGTCCGATTGATCCAGACTTGCTGGATCGCTTCGCCGCGCCGCGCTTCGATCACGTAGAAGCCTTCCTGGCTTCCGATCGGGATGGCGACGTCGCTCGACTCGAAGCGCAGCCCGGGGGGCGGCGAGAACTTCCAGCGTGCCAGCGGCGTGCGATGGGCGGTGTCGAGCGGCCGCGGCTGACGGTTCTGGCCGGCGATGATGACCTCGGCCGGGTCCACGTTGTAGGCGGCGAAATCGACCGGCGCGCCCGAATACGAATCGAGGCGCACCGTCGCGGGCTTCCACGGTACGCTTACGTCGCGCGCGAACAGGGCAAAGTAGGCGTCCCATTGGCCCTTGTCCAGGAGCGGCCGGGCCGCTTGCACGGGCCCGATCGCGACGGCGTGCAGCAAGAGTAAGGCGACGGCCGCACGACCGGACCGGAGCACCCCCTGCGCTATACGGAGCTTAGAAGTCCAGCGCGTAATAGAGCGTTCCGTACGAGCCCGCATAGACGAGGAACGCGGCGGTATAGTCGCGCGACTCGTCCTTCTTCAGCACCTCGTCGGAGTTGTGGAACAAACCCGCCAGGGCCGTGCTGCCCGAATCGATTGCGGTGTGGCGAATCTTGTTGGCATCCTCGAACGTGAAGTGGTTGAGCCTAGGAATGAAATCGCGTCCGACGTCGTTCGTGAACGTAAAATTGATGACGTAGAGCGTATCGCCTTGGACTGAGTTCTCCGGGGCGGAAAGGACTCGCAGCGACTTGATCTTGATGTCGCTGACCGATTGCACCAAGCCGTTCGGCGCGTTGGGGGCCTGCGGCTGATCCTTGCAACCGGATAGGAGCGCGAATCCGCAAAAGGCAAAGAAGAGCGCGCGGCCGGCAGGGCCGCGCAGAAGAGATTCTTTCACGGCGCCCGGGCTTCGGCGATGGCTCGAAGCACCCCCGCCCGGCTGGGTATAGGGCAAGCGTGACACGGCATGTTTTCAAGGGCGTCCTCTGCGCCGCTCTCTTCAGTGCGATTCTGGGAGCGCCGTCCTTGGCCGCGTCGACTCCCCGACCGGCCGCCTCCCCCGCGCCGCAAATCGACCTGACGAAATTCCGGCCGCTGTATCCCAAGGCGGCGCAGCATACGAAGTACGTCGTCGAAGTCAATGCCAAAGGCCAAGTAAGCGGCGTCCGTTCGGCGGCCCGCTCGAAGGACAAACGCTTCGACGCAGTGACGTTCGGCAACGTCGTGCAGACGTTCATTCGGCGCAACGACGGAAAAGCGATCTCGGGGTTGTATCGCGTTTCGTACGACTACGATCCGAAGACCCAACTCGTGAAGCGGTCCGTGGCCTTACTGCGGGCGGGCGGGGTCAACGCGGCGGCGCTCGGCCTCGTTAACGTCTACGCCGAGGCAAGCCAGCGCAACGCGGCCAAAGCCCAGGCGGCGCTCAAGCAGCAAGCCATCCAGCAGCAATTGAAAGAGCAGTTGAAGAACCTCCACGCCAGCGCGGCGCCGAGCGCGGCGCCACATTGAGCGAGGTGAGCAGATGCCGCCACGCGAGTTCGATCCTCTCAAATGGTGGCTGGCGAATCGCGAAGGCGTCGATGAGGCAACCGATCGCGATCTCGAACGCAGTTGCACGCGCAAAGATGCCTACCGCAGCCAAGACGAGGCGCGCGCGCACGCCGCAATGAACGGGATGGCCGACGTCCTCTACACCTACCATTGTGTGTATTGCGATAGCTGGCACCTCACCCGCCGGCCGAGTTGAGCGGGGGGACGGCTCCCGACGGAATCGAACCCGCGGCCATTATGCGATACGTAACGTTCTTACAGCAAGGTCGTCCGCGGCCCGGGATCTTGCGCGGCGGCGAGATCCATCCGCTGCCGGCAAGCGTCGCGACGATGCGCGATTACATCGGTCTTCCGGCGGCCGGCCGCAGCCAACTCGCGACCGAGACGCCGGTTCTCTTGGCGGACGCGACGCTGCTCGCGCCGGTGCGCCCGCTCAAGAACGTCTTCGCGGTGGGCCGCAACTATATCGGTCACGCCGAGGAGGTCGCGCGAGCGCGCGGGACCGAGCTCAAACTTCCCGGCGTCCCGACGTTCTTCACGAAGGCGCCGACGGCGATCTCGGATCCCGAACAGACGCTCAACCTCTCGCCGGAGATTTCGCCGCAGTACGACTGGGAAGCGGAACTCGCGGTCGTCATCGGCGAGCGTTGCCGCGACGTCCCCGAGGAGCGGGCGCTCTCGGTCGTCTTCGGTTACACCTGTCTCAACGACCTCACGGCACGCGACCTGCAGCGCGACCATCAACAGTGGTTTAAAGGAAAGAGCCTCGACGAAACGTGCCCGATCGGACCGTGGATCGTCGGCAGCGACGAGCTGCCCGACCCCGGCAACCTCGAGATTTCGTTACGCTTGAATGGCGAAGTGAAGCAGCACGCCAACACCAGCCAGCTCATCTTCAGCGTCCCGAAGATCATCGCGTCCCTCTCGCGCGGCCTCACGCTCGAACCGGGCGACGTCATCGCGACCGGGACCCCGGACGGCGTCGGCTTCGCGCGCACGCCGCCCGAGTTTCTGGGGGATGGCGACGTCGTCGAGGTCGACATCGCCGGCGTCGGCGTCCTGCGCAACGTCATCGCGCTCAGGGTCCCGCTGGGCGTCGGCTAGCGAGCGCGTTTCGCCGAGACGAAGGCGCCGACGCCTTCGAGCGTGCGCGCGTTGAGCACGTCGCTCGCCTCGATCCAAGCGCGCCGCGCTTGTCCGACCGCATAAGCGACGTGCTCGAGTTGGTCGGCGCCGTGCGCGTCGCTGTCGAGGCTGAACGTGCAGCCCAATTGTTTCGCCCGCCGCGCGAGCCCGCTCGGCAGATCGAGTCGTGAGGGATGTCCGTCGATTTCGAGGGCAGTCCCGGTGCGCGCCGCCGCCGCGAAGACCGCGTCGAAATCGAACTCGTAGCCGGCGAACGCTTCGCCGCGGCCCGTCGGATGCCCGATCACGTTGACGTAGCGGTTCTCGCACGCGCGCAGCAAGCGTGCCGTCATCTCGTCGCGCGATTGGTGCGTCGCCGAGTGGACGCTCGCGATCACGAAGTCCAGCGACTCCAGCACGTCGTCGTCATAATCCAGCGATCCGTCGGGCAGGATGTCGACTTCGCTCGCACATAAGGTCGCGACGCCGTGCCGCGCGCCGAGTTCCGCGATGCGCGCGCGCTGCGCACGCAGATCGGCCGGGTCGAGACCGAAGCCCTTGCGACCCCACGAATGATCGCTGATCGCGTGATACTCGTAGCCGCGGGCCGCCACGCCGGCGATCATTTCTTCGAGCGTCGCGGAGCCGTCGCTCCAGGTGCAGTGCATATGAAAGTCGCCGCGCAAATCGGAGAGAGCGACGGGAGCCGGCAAGGTGCCGTTCAGAGCGGCTTCAATCTCACCCACACCGAGCCGCATCTCGGGAGGGATGTACGGCAGGCCGAGCGCGGCGTAGACCTCCGCCTCGGTCCGGCACGCCC
>DHWK01000135.1:681-10964 GCA_002413145.1 bacterium UBP12_UBA5184 | reverse complement strand
GGCACGTCGCGTTGTCCCCGGTCGCGACATTGAGGATCCCGTTCTCGCTGACGCGCAAGCCCTTGCGAACCGCCATCTCGCGGAGCTGGATGTTATGCTCGCGGCTGCCCGTGAAGTGCTGCAGCAGATTGCCGTAAACGTCTTCGGGAAGGACCCGCAGGTCGATCTGCAAGCCGCCGGCGATCCAGATCGAGGCCTTCGTCGAACCTTCCGCCAAAACGGCTTCGGCGCGCGGCGATGCGACGAAATGCGCGATCACGCCTTCGGCACGATGCGAGGTGCAGACGATATCGATATCGCCGACGGTCGGCTCTTGCCGGCGCAGGCTTCCGGCATAGGTCACGTTCTCCGCGGGAGAGCCGTCGCGCAGGTATGCGAGCATCTCGCGCGCCAGCGGTAAGGCGCGGCCCAGCGGCGTGCGCCGCTGCCGGCCTTTGTAGGCCAGAATTCCGCGCTTGACGTTTTCGAGCGATTTCGGCCCGAGACGCGCCACGCCGACGAGGCCGCCGCTTTCGACCGCCGCTTCGAGGTCCGCCAGCGACGCGATCCCCTGTTGGTGAAAGAGCGCTTGCGCCGTTTTCATCCCGATTCCCGAGACGCCCAACACTTCGAACAGCGTCGGCGGATACTTCGCCGCCAGTTCCTCGTAGTACGGGCTCGTCCCGGTTTCGAGAATCTCCCCGATCCGGCCGGCGATCGTCTTGCCGATTCCCGGGATTTTCGTCAGCTCGTCGTTCGCAATCAGCTGCGCGACCGGCGGCGCGTTTTCGAGCGTCTCGGCGGCCCGTTCGTAGGCCATGAATTTGAAGAAAGGCTCGCCTGCAAACTCCATCAGCGTACGAATTTCCTTGAGTTTTCGGGCGATTTCGGCGTTGCTCACAAAGGACGAACCTTCGGCCGATTCGTACGAACATCCCATGCTGCGCGCCGAGCGTTTGAATCCGGAGATTTTTCACCTCCCGGTAGAGAAGATGCGGGCCGGCTATTACTCCGACACCTATTTCAATCGCGCGCGCGACATTCTCGAACGCGACGATCATCATCCGCGCGTGCGCATGCAGGTCTTTCAGCGCAACGATTCGGTCCTGTGCGGGATCGACGAGGCGATCGCGATCCTCAAACTCTGCAGCGGCCGTCTCGATCGGGGAGGCGGAGGCTGGCTCGATGGGTGGGCGGAGCTGCACGTTCGGGCTCTCTTCGACGGCGACGAGGTCGCTCCGTACGAAACGGTGCTGAGCATCGAGGGCGACTACGGGTCGTTCGCCCACCTCGAGACGCCCTATCTCGGCGTGCTCTCGCGGCGCAC
This sequence comes from bacterium UBP12_UBA5184, assembly GCA_002413145.1. Lineage (GTDB taxonomy): Bacteria > Vulcanimicrobiota > Vulcanimicrobiia > Vulcanimicrobiales > Vulcanimicrobiaceae > Zemelea. The sequence goes on along the minus strand of DHWK01000135.1, from coordinate 9,658 downwards.
CCGCATCGCGACCAACGCCCGCCAGATCGTCGCGGCCGCCGCCGGCAAGGACGTCCTTTTCTTTCCCGCTCGCTTCGACCACCATCAGATGCAGACCGGCGACGGCTACGCCGCCTACATCTCCGGCGCACTCGGCGTTTCGACCGACGCCAACGCGGAGTGGTGGGGTGCGCGTGGGATGGGAACCGTGCCGCACGCGCTCATCGCCGCGTACGGCGGCGACACGGTGCTGGCGACGAAGAAATTCGCCGAGCACATCGATCCCAGCGTTCACTTGATCGCGCTGGTCGATTTCGAGAACGACTGCGTCGGGACGAGCCTCGCCGTCGCACGCGCGCTCGGAACGCGATTGTGGGGCGTCCGGCTCGATACCTCGGGGACGCTGGTCGACAAGTCGCTCTGGTCGCAGATGGGAACCTTCGTGCCGACCGGCGTCGTCCCGCCGCTCGTGCGCAACGTACGGCGCGCACTCGACGAGCAGGGCTTCGAGCGCGTCAGAATCGTTGCCAGCGGCGGATTCGACGCCCGCAAGATCGCGCGCTTCGAAGTAGAGCGCGTCCCGGTCGACGCCTACGCGGTCGGCAGCGCGTTCTTTGAGGGTTCGGGCCGCTTCGATTTCACCGCCGACGTCGTCGCGCTCGAACGCGACGGCCGCTGGATTGCGTGCCACAAAACCGGCCGGCCCGAACGTCTGAATCCGCGCCTCCAGCCGGTCGCATGAACCCGATCTTACGCATCTCGGCGGCTCGCTTCGTCCGCGACGGATGCGAACTGGTCGAGCCGTTTTCGAGCGTCCTGGGTCCGGCCGAGCGCGAAACCGTCACGCAGGCCGACGAGCGCGGCGCGCACATCGCAGCGCGCATCGCGGCCGCGATCGTCAAACCCACCTGCGGCTCCGTCTTCGTCGGAGATTTCGATTCGCGCGTACAGCCCGCCCAGGCGAAACGGCTTGTCGGCTTCATTCCGGCGTGCGGATTTTCGGGCGGAACGCGCAGCCTCGAACGCGAGGTTCGCTTCCGCGCCGACGTCTGGGATCTCGACCCGCAGACGTTGCGGCGCAACGCGGAGACGCTCCTTGCGGCGCTCGAATCGACGGCGACGCCTTCCTACGCGCGCGCCGTCGCGCTCGCGCTCGCGCCGGGCGTCGCCCTCATCGTCCTCGAGACGCCGCCTCCGGGCGTCGCCGACATCCTGGCGCGCCTGCAGCCGGAGGCGGCGCTCTTGGCGACGCGCGTCGCGTGAAAGCAGTCCGTGCGACCTTCGCGATCGCGCGGCGCGACCTGCGCCCCTCGTCGGTGTTCGGACTCGCGGCGCGAATTTTGGTCGGCGCACTCCTTGCCGCCGGCGACGTCGAGATCGGATGGCCGGTCGTGGCGTACGCATACTGCATCGTAGCAGCCGCGAGCGCCGGGCTCGAAATTCGCGTACGCGACCTCACCTATTTCACGGCGCCGCTCTACGGACGTCAACTCGCGCGCGCGCACGCGTTGACGGCGAGCTGCGTCGCGGGCGCAGCGCCGGTGGCGATGCTTGCGGTCGCGATGTCGCGCCACGTGGCCTGGTCTTGGCCCAACGTCGCGGCGCTCTTCGCCGGCTCGCTGATTGCAGCGCTAGTTGGGCTATCGGGGACGCTGCGGCAAGGCGCCGCCGCCGCAACCTACGCGCTGTTCGCGTTCGTCGCCGGCGGAGCGATCGTGCTGCTACCCCTGGCCGGCGTCCCGCCGTACGGCTGGCTGGCGCTCGCGGCGTTGCTCGGTTTTCTGGCATTGCGCGCTTTCGGCGAGACGCTCGCTCGCTACGACCCGCTGGAGTGAACGGGCGCCTACGCCGCGAACGAGACGCGCATGCAACAAGGTATTGAAGGCAAGCGGATCGCCGCGCTGGTCGGCGACGGCTTCGAAGAGGCCGAACTGAACGAGCCGCGACGCGCCCTCGAAGAGGCGGGTGCGATCGTGACGGTCGTCGGCGTCGACGACAAAGCGCGTCAGCGGATCCGCTCGAAGCGCGGATCCGACGAGGGCCAGCCCCTGAAGGCGGAGGAGGTCGTCGCCGAATGCACCGCCGAGGATTTTGACGCGCTGCTGATTCCGGGCGGATATTCGCCCGACCGCATCCGGGCGGAACGCGAAGTCCAGCGCTTCGTCAAGGAATTCGACGCCGCGAAGAAGCCGATCTTTGCGCTCGGACACGGCGCGCACGTGCTGATCTCGGCGCAAGTCGCGCGCGGCCGGACGATGACCGGCTCGGCCTCGATCGCCGACGACATCCGTAATGCGGGTGGTCTCTATCGCGACCAGCCGACCGTCCAAGACAGTCATTGGATCACGGCGCGCGGCGCCGGCGACATGATGCTCTTCAACCGCGCGATGCTCGAGAAACTGGCGTCTGCCGCCTTGGGCCAACCCGTCTAGTAGAGCGAACACCCGCTGGGTTGCACCGCGGTTCGCAGCAGCTGCCCCCGCGGCGCCGGCAGAGGCTGGGGATAGGAATTGCCGTCGTTCAACGCGGAGCGCTTAGCCATGGCCGAGCCGACGCCCGCGCCGCGCGCGACCGAAGCGCGCAAATCGCGCCACCTCGACATCTGTCTCAAAGAAGACGTCGCCTCGAAACTCGAGACGGGGTTCGGCGGCGTGCGCCTGCGGCACGAAGTGCTCCCGGAATTCGCCCTCGAGGACGTCGAGACGGCGACGACTTTTCTCGGCCGCCGGCTGGGGATTCCGCTGGTCATTTCATCGATGACGGGTGGAACCCAGCGCGCGCGCGACATCAATCGGAACCTCGCCGCGGCGGCCGAAGCCAGCGGCGCCGCACTCGGACTCGGCAGTCAAAAAGCGGCGATCGAGAATCCGGCATTGCTCGCGACCTATCGCGTGCGCGACCTCGCGCCGAACGTCACACTCTTCGCCAACATCGGGGCAGTGTCGCTCAACTACGGGATCTCGATCGACGACCTGCGCGCCGCCGTCGATGCGATCGACGCAAATGGTTTGTACCTGCACCTCAATCCCCTGCAGGAAGCGTTGCAGACAAACGGCGATACGAATTTTCGCGGACTGCTTCCGAAGATCGCCGCGCTGTGCCGTTCGCTCGACGTCCCGGTGATCGCGAAGAGCGTCGGCTCGGGACTCTCGGTTTCGAGCGCGGCGCGCTTGCTCGAGGCCGGCGTCGCGGCGCTCGACGTCGCCGGCGCCGGCGGTACGTCGTGGGCGCGCGTCGAGGGCCGGCGCTCGCGCGATCCTCGGCGTGAAGAACTCGCCGAAACGTTCGCGGGCTGGGGCTATCCGACGGTGGAGGCGACGCTTGCGGTACGGGCGGCTTTCCCGGCCGTCCCGCTCGTGGCGAGCGGCGGCGTGCGCAGCGGCGTCGATATCGCGAAAGCGCTCGCGCTCGGAGCGGACCTCGCCGGCGTCGGACTTCCGCTACTCGAACCGGCGACACATTCCGGCGAGGCGACCTGCGCCGCACTCGAGCAACTCGTCGCCGGCTTGCGCATCGCGATGTTCGCCAGCGGCTGCCGCACGATCGAGACTCTTCCCGAGGCGCTCTATCGCGGCAACGAGGCGATCGAGACGAGCGAGCCCGCGACCTGAACTTCGAACGTATCGATCTGCGAAAACTCGCCCAACGTCATCGTTCCGGTTCGCAGGTCGAAGCACCAGGCGTGCCACGGGCACGTGACGATAGTTCCCTCGAGCCAACCTTCGCCGAGCGGGCCGCCCTGGTGAGGACACGTGTTGTCGATCGCATAGAACGTGCCGGCGACGTTGAAGAGAGCGACCTCACGCTCGCCGACGACGACCGTTTTACGGCTGCCGGGGGGTAATTCGTCGGTCGTCGCGACGGGTATGAACTCCATTGGAGATGGGGCGCTTCGCCGAAGCGAAGGGACACCTCCCTCTCTCGCACGCCGCTCGCGAGGTCAACGATGTTCACGAACTATCGCAACTGGCTCGAATCCGAACTCAAACTCTTGGGCAACGCGAGCCACCACGCATATTCGTTCGGCCAAGCGAACATGGCCAAGCGCGCCATCGAACGCCTCGATCAGGAACTCGCGAACAGAATCGCGCTCGTACTCGAGCGAACCGATGCCGCCGCGACCCTTGCGGCGCTCGAAGCCCTGGCTGCGGCGGGCGATCTCGAGGCCTCGCTCGCCGCACTGCGCAAACGCCTCGCCGACGCCCTGGCGGGCGTGGCCTAAGCCAATCTCCCGAAACGGGGAGGTTCGCCGCTCAAGAGCACGTGGCGAAACTCGTAGGCGATACGCGCGCGGATGCTGCGAATCGATTCCGCCGACCAGAACGCGGAATGCGCGGTGACGACGACGTTCTCGAACGCGAGTATCTTCTGGTTGAGCGGGTGCGCGTTCGGATCTTCGGGATCGAAGACGTCGGAACCGTAACCGCCGAGGCGTTCGCTCTCGAGCGCCTCGAGGACCGCTTCGGGTTCGACGATCGCGCCGCGAGCCGTATNNCGGGAGCCGTATTGATCAAGAGCGCGCCCGGTCTGAGCGCGGGCAGGGTCGTGCGGTTGATGAGGTTGCGCGTCGTTTCGTCGAGCGGTGCGTGGATGCTGACGACGTCGCTCGTCGCCAGCAACTCTTCGAGCGTCGCACGCCGCTCGACGCCGAGCCCCGCCATAGCGTCGCTCGAAACGAACGGATCGTAGGCCTGAACTTTTCCGTAGAATACCGCCGCCTTACGCGCGACCGCGCGCCCGATTCGCCCGAGTCCGATGACTCCGAAGGTATGCCGGCCCAGGCGGCGCGGTTCGCCGCCGCTTTCGGTGCGCCAGCGATTCTCTTTGACGTGCGCGCTCTGTTTGACGATGCGGCGTTCGAGCGCCAAGGTGAGCGCCAGCGCGTGATCGCTCACCTCCGGCGCGCAATAGTCCGGCACGTTGAAGGCGAAGACGCCGCGCGACCTGAGTTCGGGGAGGTCGAGGTTGTCGAATCCGACGCCGTGCCGGCAGACGACGCGTAAGGACGGGCCGATCGCATCGAGCAGCGCCGGGCCCACCTGCGTGCGCAACACCATCAACCCGTCGGCGCCGCGGACGCGTTCGGTTCCGAAGTCGAGCGCGACGTCGTCGCGATAGATCGCGCGCTCGATGTCGGCCAAAGCGGGATCGAAGGTGCCGGAACCGTTGACGGCCCAGCGCGGATCGGCGTAGACGACGCGCAACGTCGGCCTAGGCCCGGATGCCGACGACGCGCCGCGCGGCAAAATCGTACGTGCCGAAGTCGGGCGCGAGCGGACGCCGATTCGGCGTGGCGAGCCACAAGCGTAACATGTGGCGCACCCGCTCGGGCTCGGGGTAATCGACGTATTCGGTACGATCGTGCAAGGTCACGTAGCTGTTGAGGAATTGCAGGTCGCCGGGCTCGAGATCCATCGAGAGAGTGTGTTCCTCGCAGATCGCGTAAAACGCATCGAGCGCCTCGGCCTGCGCGGCATTGAGCGGCCGCCCGACGCGTTCTTGTCCCGAGCGAATGTACGTGCGGTTGGCCCCGCAACTCAACCGGCCGTCGAAATAGCTGAACACCGGCCGGTAATACACCGGCGGTTCGCCCGGGTCTTCCTCGCCGCGCATGTCGATCGCAAAGGGCGAATAGAGGATGCCGAGATGCCACGGGCAGCGCGCGAGCATCTCGTTGTAGACGCGAGTCGAGCTTACCACGCGGCTGAGGCCGCCCGACTTCGCCTTCTTCATGCACAAGAGCCCGACGACGTCGCAGCGATCCACGTGCAGGCTTTGCGCCGCGCGCGTTTGGTAGCCGCGCGCGTGCGGGTCGCTCAGCTCGAGACCTTCGTAACGCACGTGACCGACCAGATCGCCGCGCGCGTTCTGCGGAATGGCGCTTCCCAAATGCGTTCCGATTCCCCAAAGCGCGCGCGCCGCGTCGTCTTCGCTCCAACGCTCGACCGGAAAGCCGCGCATCCAAAAGAGGCCCCGGCCGCCTTCGAGCGCGGCGCCCACCTGCCCGAGTTTCCGCGCCAACGCCGGCAGCGGGAAGTCGGCGCACGCGATCAGTTCGACGACCGGCCGCGCCGCGCGGGAAGCGACGATCGCCGACTCGAGTTCGCGGACGTCGGCGTCGCTCAGACGGTAGACCCACGAATCGTCCGGCTTGATTTCCCGACCGCTCCAAGCAACGGGGCCGACGACCGGCTCGCTGAGAATTGCACCCATTGGAAAAGGCGTTCGCAACCATCGAAACAATTCTCTTCCCTCCAGCCGTCTTTTTACGAGGGATCGCCCATGTCGCTGCGCCGTTTGTTACCCACCGTGCTCGCTTTGGCCGGGCTCGCTCTGCTCGCTTCTCCACTGCGCGCCCCGGCCGCCTCCGACGCGCCGCAGAGCGTGACGATCGCGTATCAGCCCGGCATCGGCTACAGCACGCTGATCATCGTCCGCCAGTTGGGCCTGCTCGAGAAGCGCTTCCCCGGCACCAGATTCGACTGGAAGGTGCTGACCAACGGCGACGCGATTCGCGACGGAATCATCGCCGGGCAGATTCAGATCGGCGCGGGCGGAAACGGTCCGTTCCTGATCGGCTGGGATCGCGGGGTCGGCTACAAATTGATCGCCCCGATGAACGTGATGAATCTCTGGATGGTGGCGCGCGCCGACGAACCCAACATCAAGTCGCTCAAAGACATACCGCCCAACGCGAAGATCGGCATGCCGTCGCCCGATGCCGTGCAGGCGATCTCGTTACGCAAAGCGGCCGAAGATCAATTCGGCGATCCGCACAAGTTTGACAACAACATCGTCGCCATCCAGCATCCCCTCGGCGTCCAAGCGATGGCGGCGAAACAACTCGAGCTGCACATGAGTTCGCCGCCCTTCCAGCAGCAAGAAGTCGAAGCCGGAGGACACGTGGTGTTCCGCAGCTTCGTCGCGTTCGGCCGAAGCACGTTCAACAGCGTCTACACCACCGAAATTTTCGCGAAGCAGTATCCGACGTTCGTACGTTATCTCTACGCGCAACTGCACGATGCGACGAGCATGCTCAAGAGTAATCCCGATCAAGCGGCAGAGTTACTGTCAAGAGATACGGACGGCAAGACCTCGGCCGCGAAATTCAAAGGTTGGATCACCGCCCGCGACGTCTCGTGGGACATGACGCCGCACGCCTTCCTGCGAACCGCCGCCTTTATGAAAGAAATCGGGATGTTGAACAAAGTTCCGGCCAACATCCGCGAGTTGGAACTGCCGATGCTCAAGGGTGCGGGAGACTAGCGTTCCCGAACGCCTGGTCGTCGCCGAAGGGGTCGCAATCGACTACCTCGACGCGGCCGGCCACGCGACGACCGCCGTGGAGCAGGCGACCTTCGACGTGCGGCGGGGCGAGACGTTCGTCATCATCGGACCCTCGGGTTGCGGCAAGACGACGCTGCTCAAAGCGATCGCCGGCTTCTTGCGGCCGACGCGCGGGACGCTGCTGGTCGAAGGTCAGCCCGCTCGCGAACCCGGACCCGATCGCGCCGTCGTCTTTCAGGATTTCGATCAACTCTTCGCGTGGCGCACGGTGCGCGACAACGTCGTCTACGCCTTGCGCGTCGCGCGCAAGATGGCAGCGAGCGCGGCCCGCCAAAAAGCCGACGCGATGCTGGCTCTGGTCGATATCACGCGGGCGGCCGATAAATATCCGCACGAGCTCTCGGGCGGGATGAAGCAGCGCGCTGCGATCGCGCGCGCGCTCGCCCTCGAACCGACGATGCTGCTGATGGACGAGCCCTTCGGTGCGCTCGACGCCATCACGCGTAACCAGCTGCAGATCGAACTCAAGAACATTCACGAGCGTACCGGCGTGACGATCGTGCTGGTCACCCACTCGATCCAAGAATCGATCTATCTCGGCGACCGCGTCATGGTCATGTCGCGTCACCCGGCGCGCATTCGCGAGATCGTCGAGACCGGCGATCAGAGCGACGTCGAATCGCCGCGTTTCGCCGAGCTGACGGGAAAACTGCGCGAGCTCCTGGTGCATCGCGAAGAAGAACTCGATTTGCCGGCCGAGGCGATCATCTAATGGCGCGCGTCCGCCGTACGCTCCGGCTCCCGGCGGTCGTGCGCTACGCGCTCTTGGTCGCCGTGATCTTGGCGATTTGGCAGGCCTATGTCACGCTCGGCCACGTCCCGTCGCTTTTGGTCGCCTCGCCGCTGGACGTCGCCCGCGCCGCTTGGACCGATCTCAAGGATGGGCACCTCGAGCTCGCGACCTACAACACGCTCGTCAACCTCGTCGCCGGGATGCTCATCGGGACGCTGATCGGCTTCGCGCTCGCATCCTTCGCCGTCTTCTCGCGCACCGGCCAAGATCTGCTGACCGTGCTCACCGCGGTCTTCAACCCGCTGCCCTCGATCGCGATTCTGCCGCTCGCGATGATCTGGTTCGGCCTGCAGCCGAAGTCGATCGTCTTCGTGGTCGCGCTCGCGACGATTTGGCCGGTCGCGCTCAACACCGACAACGGCTTTCGGACGATCAACCAGACGACCCAACTTGCGGCGCGCAATTTGGGCTTGCGCGGCTGGCGGCTGGTCACGGGCGTGTTGCTGCCGGCGGCGCTGCCCTCGATCGTCACCGGCGTCAAAGCCGCCTGGGCTTTCGGCTGGCGCACCGTCGTCGCGGCCGAACTGATCTTCGGCGTCGCCGGCTCGGCCGGTGGCCTCGGCTGGTACATCAACAACGCGCGCTACTACTTGAACACCTCGAACATCTTTGCCGGACTCGTCGTCATCTCGGTGCTCGGCATTTTGGTCGAAGGTCTGTTCGGTTTCATCGAACGCCGCACCGTCGTCAAATGGGGGATGAAGCGTGCCGGCTAAGAACCTCGGCGGCGGGCAACGGCTACGTGCTCGATGGATTTTCCGCCCAAGCACAAAGATAAGGAAACAACGATGTCGGTCACCGGAATCGCCTTCACGATGTATCCCGTCACGGATATGGCGCGCGCCGTCGCGTTTTACC
>DHWK01000135.1:0-650 GCA_002413145.1 bacterium UBP12_UBA5184 | reverse complement strand
AAACGGACTTCGCCACCGATTTTTGGATCGAGTTCGACGTCGACGGCGCAACCTTCGGGATCGGAAACTTCGAGCAAGTCGGGAAGCCGGGTACGGCGCAATCGCTCGCCATCAACCTCGCCGACATGACGGCGTTTCGCAAGATGCTCTCCGAGCGCGGTCTCGAATCGACCGAGCCGTTCGAAACAAAGGTCTGCTGGATCTCGATGGTCCGCGATCCCGACGGCAATCAAATCTGGCTGCACCAAGCCAAGACACGTTAGCGCCATCGAACGCTGCACGCTCGGCGCTGCTGGATGGAGCGCGGAGGGCAGACCGCGCGACGAGCTGGGTCGCCGCCTTGCGTACCGTCAGCGGGCCTGCTATGATGCGGCGGTCGCCGGACCGGGCGGCGGCCTCAGCGGGCCGCGCGACCTGCGCCGAGCGAGACTTTCCTTGAATGAGGAGAAGCCGCGTGCCGCTGACCAAAACCGAAAAAATCGACATCTCTTCGAAATACGGCCGTAAGGCCGGAGACACCGGCTCGGCCGACGTCCAAATCGCCGTCCTGACGGCCTCGATCAACAAATTGAACGAGCACCTGAAGGATCACAAGAACGACCACCACAGCCGGCGCGGGCTGTTGATGCAGGTCGGCCAGCGCCGGCGGT
>DHWK01000058.1:2342-7687 GCA_002413145.1 bacterium UBP12_UBA5184 | reverse complement strand
ATCAGGCCGATGTTCGGGCCCTCCGGCGTCTCGATCGGGCAGATGCGGCCATAATGCGAGTGATGGACGTCGCGTACTTCGAAGCCGGCGCGTTCGCGCGAAAGGCCGCCGGGCCCGAGGGCCGAGAGCCGGCGTTTGTGGGTCAGCTCGGCCAGCGAGTTGGTTTGGTCCATGAATTGGGAGAGCTGGCTCGAACCGAAGAACTCTTTGATCGCGGCGACGACCGGGCGGATATTGATGAGCGCCTGCGGCGTCACCGTCTCGATGTCTTGCACCGTCATACGCTCGCGCACCACGCGCTCGAGCCGCAGCAGTCCGACCCGGAACTGATTCTGCAGCAGCTCGCCGACGGACCGGATGCGGCGGTTGCCCAGATGATCGATGTCGTCGATGTGGATCTGTTTGGTCGCGACCTTGAGCAATCGCCGGATAACCGCGATCATGTCTTCGCGCACGAGGCAGCGCTTCTCGATCGGCGGAATCTTCAAATCGGCGGACTGGTACTCGCGCTCGAGCTTGCCGGAGAGTTTGTAACGCCCGACGCCGGCCAGATCGTAACGCTTCTCGTCGAAGAACAGCGACTCGAGGAGTTTTTCGGCGTTCTCGGCGTTCTCGGGTTCGCCCGGACGGAGCTTCTTGTAAATCTCCTTGAGGGCGTCCTCACGCGTGTGGACGTCTTTGTCTTTCTCGAGACAGTTGACGATGATCGGGTTGTTCTCGAAGAGTTTGAGAATCGACTCGTCGCTCTCCCAATCGAAGCCCAGATCGGGGCGCGATAGCGCGCGCACGAACGTCGTAACGTAGATCTTGTGGTTCTTATCGATTCGAACGCCGACCGTCCCCTCGGTTTCGTCGTTCTTGGTTCCGTTGTCGGTCTCGAACTCGATCCAGGCGCCGCGATTAGGGATGATCGTCGCGTTGTACGTCGGGCGATTGTTGGTATCGACGTCTTGCAAGAAATAAACGCCCGGCGAACGGACGAGCTGGCTCACGATCACGCGCTCGGCGCCGTTGATCATGAACGTGCCCTTGTCGGTCATGAGCGGGAAATCGCCCATGAAGATCTCTTGATCGGGGATGCCCTTGATTTCGCCCGACTCGGCCGTGATCAAGCGGACGCGCACCCGCAGCGGTGCGCTGTAGGTCATGTCGCGCTCGCGGCATTCTTCGACTGAGTATTTTGCTTCGCCCAGCGAATGCTCGCCGAATTCGAGCACCAGGTTGCCGGTAAAATCTTTGATCGGTGAAATCGACTCGAAGGCGTCTTTCAATCCGTCGGTGATGAACCAATGGAAGGACGCTTTCTGCAGCTCGATCAGATCGGGCAGATCGAGGACGTCGGTAATCTTCGCAAAACTGCGCCGCTCGGTTTTCGGTCCGGGATCTGCGTAGCGTTCGACGGTGAACGCGCCGGCGTCCACGTGAAAACCGCTCGCAACCGTCGAGCTGGCTAGCGAGCCGTCTTCCCCTTTGACCGAACGCTTCGAGCGGGTCGTCTTCCCCGCTGACGTCTTGCCGGTCGACGACTTGGGAAGTACCGATTTCGCCATCAGGTTTTCTTATATTCTCTCAAAAAGCGCGGGCAAGGGAAACCGACCCGAAGAGGCCTCCGGGCATAGACGGGAATCTTAGCATGGGGCCCGCTTCGCGTCAAGGCGCGCGGGCCGGCGGACGCCTCCCGCGACAGCGGGCAGCCCGATCGGTTGTGGATTCGTATCAGCTACGACCCCCTGCAAACCGCCGACCGTTGCAGCTCGCAGGCTAGAGCACCCGGCTCATCGGCTGGTGCAAGATGCCGGCGTCCCAGTGCCGCTCCCCGCCGTCGGCAAACCCAAACTTCCGATAGAAGTCGGCCGCGTGCGCCTGTGCGTCGAGGCGCGCCACGGCGAAACCCAGGCGGCGTGCCTCGGCCGCGAGGACCTCCAGGATCGCCGCGCCGGCCCCGCGGCCACGCGCCTCCGGGAGAACCGCCATGCGCCCGATTTGGACGGCGTCGCCGCCGAGGACGTAGAACCGGCCGGTGCCGATCGCCACCCGCGGCTCGCCGCTTTCGCGGATCAAGACGTGCACCGCCCCGAGATCATCGCGATCGTGCTCGTCGATCTCGAGCTCCAGCGGAACGCCCTGCTCGTCCACGAACACCCGCAACCGAATCGCCAGCGCTTCTTCCAAACGCCGGGCATCCGTAATGTCGAAGAGTTCAACCGTCACGATCGCCTGCATGCTCTGCGTCGGCGCGGCGCCCGAACCCTATCTCGCGCCGTTGCTCGCTTCCCTTCGCGATGCCGTCGATCTGCTCGCCGTCAACGACAACTCAGGCTTGGCGCGGAGCGAGAGCGTCGCGACCCTCGAAGCGAGCGACCTCGGGCGGCGTGGCAGCCTAATCCTCGCGCGCCACCCGTTCGTCGATTTCGCCGACATGCGCAACCGCGCGTACGCGGCGCTTCTCGCGTCCGAAAGGCCGCCCGATTGGGTTCTTTTCGCCGATGCCGACGAGGTCCACGGCGACCAGATACGCTACCTCGCGCGCGAGGTCTTGCCGCGACTCGATGCGGGCGTCGGCCGGCTCGACGCGTACACTTACCATTTTCTCGGAACGTTTGGTTGGATCACCGACGTCGCGCGACGTTCGGTTTTTTACCGGTTCGACCCGGCGTTGCGCTGGGTCAACGCGGTGCACGAGGTGCCGCAAGGCGTCCGTGGCCGAACGCTCGTCGTTCCGTACATCTATCATCATTACGGCAACGTCGTCCCGCCCCAGGTCCTCATCGAAAAGCATCGTCTCTATACCGACCTCGGCGATCCGACGCCGCGCCCGAGGCGCAGCCGGCCCGAGGAGATTTTCCTAGAACAGGCGGCGCGAGTGCGACCCTACCGCGGATCCCATCCGCGCGCGGCGCAGGCCGCCATCGCCGACCTCGAGCGGCGCCATGCCGGCGAATTCGCCGCGCTCGAGGCCGAATTTCGCGCTCGGCGCAGCGGCTCGACCCGGCTGCGCGCCGGGCTGCGGGCGGTCAACGAGTATCTACGCGTCCGTCTTCGCCTGGCGCAGCATCTCCGGCTCTACCGGGCCCCCGTCGTCGCGCGCTGAGGAGGCTTGCGGCATCGAGAGAGAGGACCTCCGCCATACGCCGCGCGAAGGCCCGCGCCGAATGAAGTTTCGGACGGCCGCGACGTTCGCGATAATTTACTTCGCGGCGAACGCGGCGGCGGCGAACGCGAAGGGAACGTCTCACACGGTGGCCCCTATGGCGGTCCGGCAAAATCCGGTCGCGTCGGTGCGCGCAACGCTGCAGCTCCAAGGCGGCCAGAGACCGCAATCCGCGCCAGCCTTTAAGGCGCCGCAGTTTGGGAGCGGGCCGCACAAGCCGAATGGCGCCACATCGCCGGCCCCGCTCGCGACGCCGGAATACAATCCGCTCAAGCGCCGCCATCTAGCGATGCCCGGCCTGCCCGAGCCCGACCTCGCTTTCTAGCGCACGCGTCCACCTGTGCACCGGCGTCCTCGAGCGCGCCGGACGCATCTTGCTCGCCGCGTCGCGCTATCCGAATCACGCCCAACCGCTTTGGAATCTGCCGGGCGGGCGGCAACGCAACGATGAGTTGCTGGGCGCGGCGCTGGCGCGAGAATTCCGCGAAGAAACCGGGCTCGAAATCGCCGTCGAAGGTCTCTTGTACGTCAGCGAATCGCACGATCGTGCGACCGCAACGCATTTCTTGAACGTAACATTCGCCGTAACTGCCGCCGCCGATGCCGAACCGCAATTGCCGAAGGCCGACGCCCACGTCGTCGCGCTCGAATGGGTCGAACGCAATCGCGTCGCCGCTCGTTTGCCGACGCGCGCCGTCCGCGAGCCGCTGACTGCGTATCTGCGGGGCGAGGCGCGGCGCTACTTCGGCTTCGTCGATGCCGGCATCACGATCGTATTCGCCGACCCCGACTGAGCCGGCTGCCAGCGCTCGCGCGTCAACTCGTAGACGACGATGTCGACGGCGCGACCCCGCACCACCGCGGCGTTGCGCTGCGATTTCTTGTACGCGAAGCCGATCCGCTCGAGTAGGCGGCACGAGGCGAGATTTTCGGGCAGGCAGCACGCTTCGATGCGGGTGAGTTCGCTGCCCGTAAACGCCGCCTCGACGAGCGCCGTGACCGCTTCGGTGGCATAGCCTTGCGTCCGGTACTGCGCCAAAAAACTGTAGCCGATCTCAGCTGAGTTGCGCGGTTGTTCGCCGACGCGTAACGAGACCCAGCCGATCGCACGACGTTCCTCGGTCAGACTAACCAGCCACTCGAAACGACCGACGGCGCTCGCCTGAAATTGCTTCGGCCGCTGCGCGACGCGGCGCGCGAACTCCTCGCGCCCCAAGCGCGGAACGTCTTGAAATTCTCGCAGCTTCGGCTCCTGCATCAAGCGCCACAAGACGCCGGCGTTCGCCGGCGTGACCGCAGCGAGGCGCAGGCGGCTGGTCGTCATCGCGTCCAAGTGGCGAAGCGCGCTCACTGGCCCAGCGCGGCATCCCGGAAGTCGCGAGCTTTCGGAATCGAGCCGTCTCTGGCGGGTACGGCTCGGAAACGCACGCGGTCGCCGCTTCGCGCCAAGAGCGCCTGCGCGGCCGCCGCCTCGAGACTGAAGATCCGCCGGCTGCCCCGCAAGGTGAAATAGAGGCTACCCCCCGGAGCCGCCGCGATACGGTCGACTTCGCCCTGGAAATACTTGAGGCCGGAGTCGCTCTCGGGGACGGCGTTTGCGATCCCGAGCAGCGCCGCATATTGGGTGAAGGCGTCCTTCTGCGGCGAGGCACTCGCCGTCGAACCGACGACGACGCGGCCGTTCTTCGCCTGCACCAGCGCGAGGGTCTGATATTTTCCCGTGTCGGGGGCGACCAGCGGCACGATCCACGTGTTCTGTTGAAAGGCATTGTAGAGAATCGGCTGCGTCGGCACGAGTTTTCCTTGCCGCACGATCGGGTTCGACGCGACCGCGTCTTCGGCGCCGCGCGAATTGAACTCGCCGCCGGAGGAGGTATAGTACGTCATCCTCCCGCTGACCGTATCCATGTAGGTGAAGCCGGTCATCGATTGGTCGCTCGCCGGCGATGTGTGGTCAACGAACCAAACGAAGCGTTCCCCGGCGAGGAGTCCGAACACTTCGGGCCGGGCCGGGACGTGAACGTCGCGTTTGGCGAGCAGATAATTCCACATCCCGTGGACGAACTTTCCGAACCATTCGTTGTACGAGATCGCGAGTTCGTCGGGATAGACGCGGCTGACCCAGCGGGGCAAACGTTCGAAATCGGCGCGCGCATACTTCCGCATCCCGCCGCTCGCGGGATCGACGATTACG
>DHWK01000058.1:225-2242 GCA_002413145.1 bacterium UBP12_UBA5184 | reverse complement strand
GCTCCAGCCGATCGTCGGGCGTCCCAACGTTGCGAGGTATTGCGGCGCACCTTTATCGTCGAGCTGCAGCGTGGTTTCGAGAATCTGCTGGAAACCATACGTCATGTAAACGTGACGGTAGAGGTTGTCGTTGAGGGGAGCCGACGGGATATAGTGCATCGGAGAGCGTTGACGCAGTTCGGCCGGGGCGTCGGGATTCTCGGCGCTCACCACGATGACGCCGGGACTCGTGTGGCGCGAGAGCCATTGGACCGTTCCCTGGAACTCGAGCGGCGCCACCCAGACGAGCCGTCCGTTTTCGACCTGAACGTTGAACAATCCGACGCGGTAATAGGCGCCCAGTTGACCGACGACTTTGTTGCCGGCGAAAATGGCCGACTCTTCGGGGACGACGCGAACGTGATCGAGGTTCGCGCTCGGCGGAAGCGTGTTCGAGAGCGAGACGTCGACGACGTCGCGCAGGCCGCTTGCGTCGAACACGGGAGCGATGGCGAGCAGCCCCGCGAAGACGGCCAGCGCCGCGGGAACCGCGAGATACGGTACGAGCGGTTTGCGGCGGATCGAAACGATGCGGCGCGCTACGATTGCGGTCCGCGCCGCCAGCAGCAGGCTGTAGACCGCATTCGGAATCAAGGTCAGCAACAGTAACGTCAGCGCCTGCGGAAAAACGAGCGCCGGCATCTCGAGGTAGACGTAGAGCGCGACGAGCGGCAGGCCGATCGCGAGGCGTCGCAGCTGGCCACGCCACCAGCCCGGCCCGAAATCGAAATTGAGCAGGCCGAGCGAGAGAAAGGCGACGGCGGCAAGAATGACCACGGCCGCCTCTTAGGGGCCTTGACGGCGGCTTCCCGGTGCGTGATCGGGCTATGCCATGAACTCCATCCAAGGAGGCTTAGCCCTCGGCGTACCGAGCGAAGTGCGTTTCGGCGCCGTGGTGACGGGGCGCCCGCACTTTTTCGTCGGAACGCGGACGCACGCGTTGCACGAAGCGTTCGCCGTTCGCAGCGACGACGGCGTCTCGCTGCAGATCGTCGACAACGTCGCCGTAGCGCCCCGCCTCCCGGTCTCCCCGGGCGATCGCATCGTCGTCCAGGGCGAACTGATCCCCGCGGGCGCGCGCGCTCCGCTGGTCCACTGGACGCACCACGATCCGCGCGGTCGGCACCAGGACGGCTTTATCGAGTGGAGCGGGCGACGGTACGCGTAGTATCGACCGAATCGGCCAGTAACTGCGGAACCGTCACGAATCGGTAGCCTTCGGCTTTGAGGCGGTCGACGATCTCGCGCGTCGCGGCGACGTCCTGCGC
This sequence comes from bacterium UBP12_UBA5184, assembly GCA_002413145.1. Lineage (GTDB taxonomy): Bacteria > Vulcanimicrobiota > Vulcanimicrobiia > Vulcanimicrobiales > Vulcanimicrobiaceae > Zemelea. Next base: position 935 of record DHWK01000058.1, on the reverse strand, counting down.
CCGATCGCACAGGTGGGCCGTCGCGCGGCGCGGTTCGCAGACGATACCGCGATTTCCGTCGTGCAACACGATGATCGCGCCGTCGTGAACGTTGTCGATGATCCGACGCGCGATGGTCGCATCGCCTGGTTGTTCCCAGTCGTTCGGCAGTGGCACCGACCACATCACGGCCGTGTAGCCGAGCGTTTTCGCCTCATCCAACACGGCAAAGTCGCGGGCGCCGAAGGGCGGCCGCATCAACCACGTACGCATCCCGGTGATGCGGAAGATCGCGTCGTCGGTGCGGCGCAACTCGGCGTCGACGGCCTGTCGCGTTTGCACCAGCAGATGTGGATGATCCCAGGTGTGGTTGCCGATCGCGTGACCCTCGCGTGCGATGCGGCGTAAGGTCGAGGGATATGCTTCGGCCGCGCGCCCCACCACGAAAAACGTCGCGTGGATGTGTTCGGCGCGCAACACGTCGAGAATGCGATCGGTGTACGGCGGATTCGGTCCGTCGTCGAAGGTGAGTGCGATCTCGCGTGCGTCGCTTGGGCCGCTCGTAACCGTCTTTCCGAAGAGTTGACTGCCCGGCTCCTCCACGATCGTGTAGCCCAGGTAGGTGCCCACCGCGAGCAGGGTCGCGAAGACGATCAGCTTCACCTACGTCACTAACTCCGCGTGGCGCGCAGTTTCGCCTGCGCTTGCGCGACCTTCTGCCTGAACTGCGA
>DHWK01000058.1:0-139 GCA_002413145.1 bacterium UBP12_UBA5184 | reverse complement strand
CCTTGCCCAGCCGCTCGTAACGCGGCTCGACGGTTACGGTGCTGCTCATGCGCAAGAGGTCCGGAACCGGTTTATTGCGCTCGAGGTGGAGGTGAAATTGATGGCCCCCGGTCGTCGCCCAATAGTGTGGATCGGTGAA
>DHWK01000032.1:307-7969 GCA_002413145.1 bacterium UBP12_UBA5184 | reverse complement strand
GCCCCCTCCCTTTTTATACCGGTCAGGTGTTTCTCTTGTTGCTTTCTGTTTTCCCCCCCCGCCGCAGCCGTGCTGGCTGCCGCCGGAATACTGCGTTTTTTGGCGATAGTCGTAGACGCGATAGATGCGGCCGCGCGGGTCTTTGTCCGGATCGCAATATTGGGTTGGAGCCGGGACGCTGACGAGACAGACTTGCACTTTGTCGCCGGCGCGTTCGGCCTGCATGGTCTTGTTCTCGGGGCTGCCTTGGTAGTGCGTGACGGTCACCGGCGCCGCCGCCAGCGCGGGATCAGAACCGAGCGTCGTCTTGAACGTGACGCTGACGCCGCTCATTTGAAAATCCCGTGCGGTGAACTTCGTTTGTCCCGGATTTCCGAGGCGCGGCGTCACCGAGACAACCGCCGTATCGACGCAGCGAATCGAACGATAGTGCCACGGACCAGACGCGTACGGATCTTCCGGTTGCGCGACCGCAGGGGCGGATCCGAGCGCCAGCGCGACGGCAAGGGCGAGATACGGGGCGCGGCCGATCACACGCTGATTCCACCGCTGACGACTTCCTTATGGACGCTCGACCAATCGTCGAGGTCGTTCAGGCCGACGGCGTTCCAGAGGTCGTCGCTCTCGGCCAACCCGAGTTCCGCGCGACGCGGGATCGCTATCTCGTCGCGCATCCGGCGCGTGAGGATCGCTTCGTTGTGCTCCGCGATCGAGGCCGGATCGAGCTTCGTCGCGTGCTTTTTGACCCACGCTTCGAGCTGTTGATAACCGGGCTTCTCGGTTTCGATGTACGCGACGAAGGCGTCGCGATCGAGCCCGAGATTCGTCGTCGTGAATTCGTCGAAGCCGCCCTCCCCGTGACGGTAGCCTTCGGGCAAGCGGCCGCAGGCGAAAAGCAAAATCTTGAGCCAGAGACGCGGGAGGTGGCAGACGCCGAGCGGGCCTTTGGCGGCCGAGCTGATCAGCGGATAGATCGGTTCCATGCCGTCAGCTTTCGAAACAAGCGTCCGACCTCCCGGTCGGGGGGTGCGCCGAGGTTACAGCGGCTCTTCGAAGGCCGCGACTTTGGTTCGCCACTCCTCGGGGATGACGATCGAAGCGTTGGTTTCGTAATTCATCGCGACGATCGTCGTCAGAATCGTGGCGCAGCGCAATTCGCGATCTTCACTCCAGACCTCGTATGAGAAGTCGAACGATTTGCGTCCGAAACGGCTGACGCGGCAACCGATCGCGACCTGCTCGCGATAATACGCCGCCACCTCGTAATCCGCGCTCAGGCGTGCCATGATGATTCCCCTGGAACTCGTGATGTCTTCAGCCAGGACCTCGACGAAGTACTCGCTACGAATCTCTTCGGCCCAACGAATGTAGGCCGTGTTGTTGACGTGGCGTAACATGTCGATGTCGGCGAACGGGACGCGAAAGCGCCGGACGTAACGGTAGCCTGCCAGCATGCTGCTGATCCGAATATCGAAAAAGGGACTCGTCAGACCTCCCAAAGACGCGCCGCGCCGCCCGCTTTTCGGTGTGGCCGTTCGCTCCGGCGGCATGGACAAGGCTAACCCCATGCGGTACACTGCGCTCCGGAGGGCAAGGGCGCGTAGCTCAGTGGGAGAGCATCCGCTTCACACGCGGGGGGTCGTTGGTTCAATCCCAACCGTGCCCACCAATTTGCGCGGGCAGGCGCGGTCGGCAAATTGAACGAACGCGAGTGGCCGAAAATCTGGCGCTGTAGCTCAGTTGGTTTAGAGCGCCGCCCTGTCACGGCGGAGGTCGAGGGTTCGAGCCCCTTCAGCGTCGCCAGCATACCCGATGCGCCGGATCGCCAGGTCCGGCGCATCGCCGTCTGAACGGTAGCAGGATGGACGTGATCGAGGCGCTGCGTTCGCGGCGCAGTATCGGAAAGCTCGAGGGCGACGTCGACCAGATGCAGATTCGCGAACTCATCGAACTTGCGGTCGCGGCGCCAAACCATCGGCTGACCGAACCCTGGCGCTTCACGATCCTACGCGGCGCCGCACGTGCGCGGCTGGGCCGGCTCTGGGCCGAGATTGTCGCGCGCGATCTCCCGCTGAGCGGGGAAGCGCGCGCCGGCGTGCTGCAGCGCGAAGCCGGCAAAATGTTGCGCGCGCCGGTACTGATCGTCGCGAGCGTACGAACCGATCCCGACCCCATCACCGCCGCCGAGGATTTCGCAGCGACCGCTGCGGCGGTCGAAAACGTACTGCTCGGGGCCGCGGGTTTCGGGCTCGGTGCGATGTGGCGCACCGGCGCTGCCGCATACGCGCCGGAGGTCAAGGCGTTTTTGGAACTCGACCCGAGCGACCGGATCGTCGCCTTCGTCTACCTCGGGCGTCCGGCGGCCGAACCGTCGCCGCCCAAGCCTCGCGACGCGGAGGCGGTGACCCGCTGGTTCGACTGATTTAACGCCGTTCTGATGTTCCTCTAAGGCCTTTTGGGGTACGTTATCTGTACTATGCGCCTCCCTGTTCTCTGCACGTTGCCTATTCTCGCGCTCGCCCTGGCCGCTTGCGGCAGCAGCGGCGGCGGAAGCAGCACCTTCGTACCGCCCCCCGGCGCGAATTCGCTGATCTATGTGACGGACAGCGGCAACGCGGTTCTCGAGTTCAATGCGACGGCGAGCGGCAACGTTTCGCCGGCGGCGCAACTGACCGGCAGCAACACACAACTCAACTCTGCCGGCGGCATCACGCGAGACGCCACCGGTCGCATCTTCGTCGCGCAGCAGACCGACAATTCAATCCTCGCCTTCTCGCCAACCGTAACCGGCAACGCGTCGCCGCTGCTCAGCATCAGCGGCAGCAATACGCAGCTGAGCACGCCGACCGCGCTCGCTTTCGACGCCACCGGCCGACTTTTCGTGGCGAACGCGGGGACGAATGCCATTGCCGTTTTCGCTTCCGGCGCCAGCGGCAACGTCGCGCCGGTCGCGCTGATCTCCGGATCGAATACCGCGCTCGGCGTCCCCGACGGTGTCGGTTTCGATGGGGCCGGCAATCTATACGTCTCGAACTTTTCGACCAATGCCGTGAACGTCTACGCCCCCGGCAGCCTCAGCGGAAACGTGGCGCCGCTTCGAACGATCTCCGGGTCGGCCACCGGCCTCAACTCGCCGGCCGATCTCTTCGTTGCGGGCGGCAACGTGTATGTGACCAACGCCGGTGGTAACAGCGTCACCATCTGGCCGACGAACGCCGCCGGCAACGTCGCCCCGGCGAGGACGATCTCGGGCAGCAATACGAACCTATCGGTCCCGCAGGGCATCTACGTCGATTCGAACGGGAAGATCTACGTCGCCAACTTCAATACGCCGGGCTTCCCGGGATTCATCGCCGAGTTCGGTCCCGGTGCAAGTGGAAATGCGACGCCGACGCAGGTCATCGCCGGTTCGAACACCGGATTGTACGGAACCGTCGGCTTGACGCTATAAGCCGACGCCGTTTAAAGAAGGGTCTCGGGCCGCTCGCGCGGCAAATGAGGCCCGCGGCGCCGAGATAGCTCAGTCGGTAGAGCACGCGCCTGAAAAGCGCGGTGTCGTGAGTTCGATTCTCACTCTCGGCATTTTTCTCTCCGGGCGGGTGGGCCCGCGCGTCGCCGGCCTTCGGAGGGGCCGCCGGCTACGCCTGGGTTGCGTTGGCGACGATCATCTCTCGCGGCGCGCGCATGCCGTGATTTTCGTCGCCGTGGGCGTCGGCTGCCGCGACCAACGCGCTTTCGTCTTCGCCGGTAATGACTTGGCCGCAAAGCGGGCAGGTGACTTGTAACGCCATCGTGATGTTCTCCTGACGCCTGCAGGCTTTTGCAGAACGGCGCTCCAACCTGCCGTCCGCATGAAACAGAGCGATGCCGGTGGCGACGGGCTCGTAGGATGGCCGGAAAGTCATTTTACCGGGTACAAACGGCACTTCGCCGAGATGGAGGTCGGCGCCGTGCGCGTGCTGCTCAGCCTGCGCGCCGCCGCTCAACAAGTCGACAACTGCCTGGCGGCATGGTTCGCGACGTACGGCCTCACGCCGCAAAAATTCAGCATCTTGATGTTGCTGCACTCGGAGCCCAAACCAGTCGCTCTTTCGAACCTGCGCCGTTTTTTGAATACCACGCAGGCGAATGTGACCGGACTGATCGCCGGACTCGAGCGGGATGGCTTGATCAAACGCCGCGCGAGCCGAACCGACGGACGCGTCTCGTTCGTGAGCCTCTCGCGCCGTGGGAAGCGGATGGTGAGCACGAAGTTGCCGGCGTATTTTGCATTTTCGCGCGACGCGTTGCGCGGCCTCAGCCAAAACGAGAAGAAGACGCTCGTGACCTTGCTCGGCCACGTCGCCTCCGGGCTCGCTCTCTAGTCGGCGGCGACGGCTTCGATCTCGAGCGTGATGCCGACGTCGGTTGCGGCGATCAAGGCGCCGCCGCTCTGCGATAGGACCGTCATTCCAAAATCCCGCCGGTCGATGACGGTCGTGGCCTCGTAGCCGGCGTGGACGCGGCCGCGGCCGTCGGTCGTGGTTCCGAGCGCTTTCGCGGCCAAGGTCACGCTCTTGGTGATCCCCCGAACCGTGAGATTCCCCACGATCGTGAAGGCGTCGCTCGTGCCGGTGATCTGGGTGCTCGCGAACGCGATCGTCGCGAAATTCGCAGTATCAAAGAAATCCTTGCCGCGCAAGTCGGCGTCGCGGTCATCGTTGCCGGTGTTGAGTTTCGTGGCGTCGAGCGTCGCCGTGACGGAGAGGGGCCGCGTCGAGCCCGGCGCGGTCGTGAGACTCGCTTGCTGGATCGGGATCGTTCCCTTGACGTTGGTGATAATCAGGTGGCGAACGCTGAATTCGGCGTTCGAATGCCCCGGATCGACGCGCCAGATCGTCCCCGTGGCGCCGAAGACGGGCGCGGAGCAGAAGAACGTTGCCCCGAGCACTAGGGCGAGTCGGCGCGTCATCGGCAGCATCTCCGAAAGATCTCTTACAGTCCGAGGAACTCTGGGACGCCGCCGTCGGTTTCACAGCGGCGGGACGCTTCCGGCCCGGGGGAGAACCGAAGGCAGCCCCGATGCGGGTGTGATGTAATGGTAGCCTGTGACCTTCCCAAGGTCGACGCGCGGGTTCGATTCCCGCCACCCGCTCGTTCGCGGCGACGTAGCCAAGTGGTAAGGCGGAGCTCTGCAAAAGCTCTATTCCCCAGTTCGAATCTGGGCGTCGCCTCATTCCCCTCTCAATCGCCATGCTCGCTCGCCGCCGACGGCCTCTAGGATGCTCGCGCGCCGAATCATTCCGTGTCTCGACGTCAAAGCGGGCCGCGTCGTCAAAGGCGTCCGTTTCGTCGAATTGAGCGACGCCGGCGACCCGGTCGAATTGGCGCGCGTCTACGAAGCGCGCGGCGCCGACGAGCTCGTGTTCCTCGACATTACGGCGACCGTCGAAGGCCGCAAAGCGATGCGCGACGTCGTCGCTGCGGTGGCCGCCGAACTGACGATTCCCTTCGCGGTCGGTGGCGGGGTCAACGGCATCGAGGACGTACGCGAGCTGCTGCGCGCGGGGTGCGACAAGGTGTCGTTGAACAGCGCGGCCGTCCGCGCTCCCGAGATAGTGCGCGCGGCGGCCGACGAATTCGGCAGCCAATGCATCGTGCTCGCGATCGACGCACGCCGCGATCCTGAGAACGAACGCTGGGAGGTCGTCGTCGACGGCGGCCGCACGCCGACCGGTCGCGACGCCGTCGCGTGGGCGGCCGAAGGGGCGCGGCTCGGCGCCGGCGAGCTGTTGCTGACGAGCATCGATCGCGACGGCACCAAGAGCGGATTCGATCTGGCGTTGACAAGCGCGGTGCGCGCAGCCGTCGGGGTTCCGGTCATCGCCTCCGGCGGCGCCGGGAAGATCGAGGACTTCGCGGAGGTGTTCGAGCGCGCAGGCGCCGATGCGGCACTCGCGGCGTCGCTCTTTCACTTCGGCGAACTCGATATCGGCTCGCTCAAAGCGGCGCTCGGCCGACGCGGAATACCGATTCGCCCGGTGGAACCAGAGGCTCGTGAAGATCGATGAGCTCGCGTGGGGGGGCGATGGATTGTTGCCGGTGGTCGTGCAAGATGCGCGCGACGGCCGCGTTCTGACGCTGGCCTACGCGAACCGCGAAGCCCTCGAACGGACGCTGGCGGAGAAGACGACGTACCTGTATAGCCGCGCGCGCGAGGCCTTGTGGCGAAAGGGCGAGACGTCGGGCAACGGGCAGGCGCTCGTCGGGGTCGACTACGACTGCGACGCCGACGCGCTGCTCTATCGCGTCATCCCGAGCGGACCGGCGTGTCACACCGGGAGCGCGACCTGTTTCTCCGAGCGGCTGCTGGGTGGCGAGCCGCAGGCGACGCCAGGAGCCTTTCGGCGCGCCGTCGAGCATCTGCGCACGACCATCGCCGCACGCCGTAGCGCCTCGCCGGAAACCAGCTACACCTCCAAGTTGCTCGCCGGCGGCGTCGACCGGATCGGAAAGAAGATCGGCGAGGAGGCGACCGAGGTCGTCATCGCCGCCAAGAATGGGTCGAGCGACGAATTGACGCGCGAATCCGCCGACTTGCTCTACCACCTGTTCGTGCTGCTGGAAGAACGCGGCGTCGACGTCGATGAAGTCGGCGAGGAACTGTTACGGCGGGCAAAATAGCCGCCGACGCGCCGCGCTCGCTGCTCGATCTGCGCGGCGTCGGACCGGAACTCGCTCGTCGCCTGGCAGCCCTCGCGATTCGAACGCCGCGCGACCTCGCGGCGACCTACCCGCGAGACTATAAGGACTGGCGCAGCCCCGTACCGATCGCCGAGATCGTGCGCCGCGCGCTCGCGCGCTACGGCCGACCCGAGGAACCCGAGACGAGCGAAGAGATCGCGGTCGCGCGCATCCTGCGGGTCAACGAGTTTCGTGCTCGTATCCCGATCGTCAGCGCCGAGCTGGAGGACGGCACGGGACGTCTCAAGGCGACCTGGTTCGGCCGGCATCGCTTTGCCGGCAAGCTGCGTCCGGGCGACCGGATCTTCGTTCACGGGCGCGCGCAGGCGAAACGCACGCGCGGCGCGGTCGCCGTCGAGTTGAACGTTTTGCAACACCGCCTGCTGGGCGACGACGAAGAATACCGGGGCACCATCGTACCGATCTATCGTGCCACCAAAGAAGTTTCGTCGCGCACGATCGCCTCGCTCGTCGAACGCAATCTCGGCGCACTCGAGTCGTACGTTCGCGAGGTGCTGCCGCCGGCGATCTTGCACAAACACCGCTTCGGTCCGTTGCGCGATGCCTGGCGCGAGCTGCACCGCCCTTCGACCCCCGAGGGCGCCGCCGCGGCGCGCGAGCGCGTCGTCTACGAAGAGTTTTTCGGGATCGCGCTCGGCGCGGCGCTCAAACGTGCGCGCCGCGCGGCCGAAGGCGGGGCGCCGCGACTGCACGCGCCCCCGGGCTTGCTGGACGAGTTCGAGCAGGCGGTCGGCCTGCGCTTGACCGGCGCGCAGCGCCGCGTCATCGAGCAACTCTGGGACGACATGGCGCGGCCCGTCGCGATGAATCGGCTCCTGCAAGGCGACGTCGGCAGCGGGAAGACCCTCGTTGCGGCGGCGGCGATCGTTCTGGCTGCCAAGAACGGGGTGCAGAGCGCCCTGATGGCGCCGACCGAAA
>DHWK01000032.1:0-249 GCA_002413145.1 bacterium UBP12_UBA5184 | reverse complement strand
CGCCCTGATGGCGCCGACCGAAATCCTCGCCGCCCAACACGCGCGCAAACTCGCCCCGCTGCTGCTGCCGTTCGGCATTCGCGTCGACGCGTTGTTCGGGAGCCTCGGCGCGCGCGAACGCGAGCGGACGCGTGCGCGTCTGGAGAGCGGTGAATGCGATCTTGCGATCGGCACCCACGCGCTCATCGTCGAAGGCGTCGAATTTGCGAATTTGGGTCTGGCCGTAATCGACGAGCAGCATCGCTTCGG
>DHWK01000115.1:2646-2851 GCA_002413145.1 bacterium UBP12_UBA5184 | reverse complement strand
ATCGGCGCGGTGCATAGCGTCGTGTACGCGGGCCTCGGCGCGACCGCGTTGCGGGATCGGATCGAGGACGCCGGCGCGCAGGTCGTCATCGGCGCCGACATCACGTATCGGCGCGGACGCGAAGTTGACCTGAAAAAAATCCTCGACGACGCGGTGAGGGGGGCGCCGCGCGTCCGGCGCGTGATCGCTTGGCGGCGTCGAAAGC
>DHWK01000115.1:0-2560 GCA_002413145.1 bacterium UBP12_UBA5184 | reverse complement strand
GTCGAAAGCCGGCCGATGCGCTAACCGAACGCGAACGCGATTGGGACGAATACTCGCGGGGTCAGCCCGACGTCTGCGAGCCGGCGATCGTCGCCGCGAACGATCCGCTCTTCATTTTGTATACGAGCGGCACTACGGGGAAACCGAAGGGCGTCGTGATGACGCACGGCGGCTATACCGCCGGCGCGAGCGCGATGCTGCAACTGACGACCGATTTGACGCCGGACGACATGTACTGGTGCACGAGCGACATCGGCTGGATCGTCGGGCACTCGTTGATCGTCTACGGCGCGCTCGCCAATCGCTACCAATCGATCATTCGGGAGGGCGCGCCCGATTGGCCCTCGCCGGCGGCGGCCTACGAAGTGATCGCCAAATATCGCGTCACGAAGTTGTACACCGCTCCCACGCTCGCGCGTATGCTGATGCGCTTCGGTCCGGAACTGGCGGGGCAGCACGACCTCTCGTCGCTGCAAGCCGGCTTTTATGCCGGCGAACCGCTTAATCCCGAAGCGTGGCGCTTCTTGTTCGAGAGCGTCGGCCGGCGTACGGCTGCGGTTTGCAACCAGTGGTGGCAGACCGAGACGGGCGCGATGACGCTCGGCTTCTTGCCCTCGACGCCGATTCGACCCGACCGCAGCGGCAAGGCGTTCGGACCGATCGAGTTCGACGTCGTCGACCGGGCCGGGCATCCGGTCCCCCGCGGCACGGGCGGCCTGCTCGTCATTCGCAATCCGTGGCCCCACATGTTTTCGGGGGTCTGGGGCGACGCCGAGCGGTACGCCCAGTATTTCAACCAGATCCCCGGCTGCTATACTGCCGGGGACGTCGCGACGATCGACGGCGAGGGGTTCGTGACCGTCTTGGGCCGGGCCGACGACGTCCTCAACGTCGCCGGGCACCGGATCGCGACCGCCGACGTCGAGAGCGCCCTGGTTTCTCACTCGGCTTGCGGGGAAGCGGGCGTCATCGGCAAACCAGACGCTATCAAGGGCGAGGTCATCAAGGCTTTCGTCGTCTTGCGCCAGGGGCACGTCCCGGGCGAGGAACTGAAAAGCGCACTGGTCGAGCACGTCCGGTATCATCTCGGTCCTATTGGGACGCCCGCCGAAATCGAATTCGTGGCGAAACTGCCCAAGACCCGAAGCGGCAAGATCATGCGCCGCCTGCTCAAAGCCCAAGAAGCCGGACTCGACCTCGGCGACACGACGACTCTCGAAGAATAATCGCCTTCCAATACATCCGAGCGAGGGAACAAGAGACCGATGACAACGAGGATGCTTAAGATCACCATCGTCGCCGTTTGTGCACTGCTGGTCGCGACCGTCGGATCGATCCGGCCCGGGTCGACGCAGCCGGCGGCTCCCACGTTTGCTGCGTACATCTACGACGCGGCCGGGAAGCAACTCGGTCAGGCGTGGTTCGTCGGCGTCGACAACGGCGTGCAAGTCCGCATCGACGTCACCGGCCTCCCGCCCGGTGCGCACGGCATGCACATCCACGAAGTCGGCTCGTGCAACCCACTGCGCGACATGCAGGGAAAGGCTACGCCCTTCGGCGCAGCCGGCGGCCACTTCGACCCGCAAGGGAGCGCGCACCATCTCGGGCCGTACGGAGCCGGCCATGCCGGCGATCTGCCGAATCTCCTGGTAAGCCAGGCGGGTCACGCGCGTACGACGTTCTTCGACGACCGCCTCAGCGTGAAGGCCGGCCCAACGAACGTCGTCGGCCGCGCGATCGTGATCCATGCGAACGAGGACAATTACACCGACACGCCCCCCCTTGGCGGCAGCGGCCCGCGCATCGCCTGCGGCGAAATCGGCCCGCTGCGCGTCTCGTTGCTCTAAGGATTACGATGAGTGAAGGAGCGGCCTCGGAGCAATCCGGGGTCGTTTCTTTGGGCCCGGGCGATACCGAGCGGTTTACGCTGCGCCGTTTCGTGGAAACGGATGCGCCGGTATTGGCCGAGATGAACATGGACCCCGAAGTGATGCGCTACATCCGGCCGCCGGACACGAAGGCAATCCGGAGATCGAGGTCGGCTATGGTTTACGCCGCGAGGCGTGGGGCCGAGGCGTGGCGACCGAAGTCGCGCGCGAACTCGTGCGCTACGGCTTCGAGGACTTGGGACTCCAACGTATCGTGGCCGTCACGCAGCCGCCGAACATGGCCTCACGTAATGTGCTGACTAAACTCGGCATGAAGTATCTGGGCCTGCTCAACCGGTATTACGGTAAGGAAACGACGTACTTTGAGTTGCTGCGTGCGGATTGGCTCAAACGTGAAGGTAGCGGCTGAGAACCTCGGCGTTGCCGCGCAGGTCGTCGGGGCTACCTTCGTAACGAATCGTGCCCTGGTCGACGATGTAACAGCGATCGGCGACCGCGAGCGCTGAATAGAAGTTCTGCTCGACCAGTAAGATCGTCGTCCCGCGGCTTTTGATGTCCCGGATGATCGATTCGACTTCGCGGACGATAAGCGGCGCGAGGCCTTCGGTCGGCTCGTCGAGCAAGATCAACTTCGAGCCCTGCACGAGCGCGCGCGCGATGGCGAGCATCTG
>DHWK01000117.1:36518-37024 GCA_002413145.1 bacterium UBP12_UBA5184 | reverse complement strand
CGACGAACCACTTGGCGAAGGGCTCGTCCCACTCCAGAACCGTTTTGTAGGGCGCCATCCACTCGAGCTTGTCGGCCCACGAGGCCCAGAACGCTTGGTAGTCGCGCTCGGCTTCCTCATAGATGCCGGCTTTGGCGTTGGCTTGCGCCGCGAATTCGCGGCTCGGCGGAAATTGGCGGGCTTCCTTGAAAAGTGCCTCGATGGCTTGGGAAGGCTGCTGTGTCGGCGTCGTCATGCGAAGCGCTTGGCCGCGGGCCATCGGCTTCCTCGTGTGCGCCGTGGCCCTGGCGGCGTCGCTCTGTGGGACCTCCGATGCGCGGCGGCGCGATGCCGAGCCGGCGACCGGGCTCAAGAACGTCGCGTATGCGAAGCAACCGCCCGATTTTGCATTCGATTTCGGGAACGGACCGACCCGGCTCCGTGCGCTGGTCGGGAAGCCGGTCGTGCTCAACTTTTGGGCGACGTGGTGCAAGCCGTGCCGCGACGAGCTCGAGGCCTTCGCCACG
>DHWK01000117.1:36258-36406 GCA_002413145.1 bacterium UBP12_UBA5184 | reverse complement strand
ACGAGCTCGAGGCCTTCGCCACGCTGCACGAGACGTACGGTTCGCACGTCGCCCTTATCACGATCGCCGCGCAGCCGCGCGGGGTCGCGAGCAGCTTCTTGCAACAGCACGATCTCGGTGGAACCCTGCCGCTCGTCGAAGACGACTT
>DHWK01000117.1:35836-36048 GCA_002413145.1 bacterium UBP12_UBA5184 | reverse complement strand
CGATCGCGACGGGCGCGTCGCGCAGGTGAGGATCGGCGAAGTGCGCTGGCCGGATCTCAAGAGCGCGGTCGACTCGGTGCTCTGAGTTTCTGGCCCGTAGTGCAAGGCTTGCCGCCGGCCGCCTCGAAACGCGGGCGAAGCTTGTTTGACGGTCGAGGTGCCAGATGACGAATTGTCTGCGTGTTGCTTATAGGCTCGTTGTGATTCCGCTG
>DHWK01000117.1:27483-35727 GCA_002413145.1 bacterium UBP12_UBA5184 | reverse complement strand
CTCTGGCTGGCAGCGTTCGGCGCAACCGCGCAAGGCCAAGCGGGGACGGCGAGGATCTATTACATCGCCGCCGACGAGCTGGATTGGGACTACCTCCCGAGTGGGCTTGACCAAATGATGGGGATGCCTCCGACGGGCTATGCCAAAGCCTACACGACGCGCGGTCCACACCTCATCGGCAAGGTCTACCGCAAGGCGATCTATCGCGAATACACCGACGCAACGTTCAAACATCTCAAAGCGCGGCTCGCGCGCGACGCGTACCTGGGTATCCTCGGCCCGATCGTGCGCGCCGAGGTCGGCGACACCATCAAGATCGTCTTCAAGAACAACGGTACGCACCCGTACAGCGTCCATCCGCATGGCGTTTTCTACCAGAAAGCCTCCGAAGGTTCGCCTTACGCAGACGGCGTCGCAGCCGCCGCCAAGGGCGGTGCCGCGGTTGCACCGGGCCGGACGTTCACTTATGCCTGGGACGTCCCCGAGCGCGCCGGTCCCGGTCCGGCCGATCCCAGCGCGATCGTATGGCTCTATCACTCGCACGTCGACGAGCGGCGAGACGTCAACGCCGGTTTGATTGGAGCGATCGTCATCACGCGTCGCGGGATGGCACGGCCGGACGGAACGCCGAAGGACGCCGACCGAGAATTCGTCGTCCTCTTCATGGAATTCGATGAGAATCAAAGCTGGTTCCTCAACGATAACATCAAGCGCTTCACGACCAAGCCCAAGAAGCTCAAGTTCGAGGGCGGCCCCCTCGATCCAAAAGGAAATTTCGATCCCCTTCTGGGCACCGGCTTCGGCCCTTCGAACTTTCGTTGGTCGATCAACGGCTTACAGTTTGGAAACATGCCGATGCCCCGCATGAAAGTGGGCGACCACGTTCGCTGGTATCTCCTCACCTTGGGGGAAGGCTTCAACTTTCACACGCCGCATTGGCACGGCAACACGGTCCTGGTGAACGGCCAGCGCACCGACGTGATCGCCCTCTCACCGGCGCAGATGGTTACCGCACAGATGACCCCCGACGATGCCGGAATATGGATGTTCCATTGCCACGTGAGCGAGCACATGGAAGGCGGTATGGTCGCGCGCTACGAGGTCTCGCCTTAGGCTCTTCGCGTTTCTGACTGTATTGACAAGCATAAATATAGTGCTAATATTGAGAAATGTCAATGCAACGGTGTTGCCCACCGGCCCGAGTCGATGCGACCGATCGTGCGGCCGACGCGGCTCTCTTTAAGGCCTTAGCAGATCCACATCGCCTGGCGATGCTCGCCACCATGGCGCGGGCCGAGAACGAAGTTTGCGTCTGCGATTTCACGAGCGCTCTGCCCCTGGAACAACCCACGGTCTCTCACCACCTGCGAATCCTGCGCGAGGCAGGCCTCGTGACGTGCGAGCGCCGTGGGACTTGGGTGTACTATCGCATCGCCGCCGATGCTCGCGCCAGGCTCGATGTCGGCCTCGGCTCCCTTATCCCCGAAAGGATTCTCGCATGAAGATGCATCTCAACCTTGCGACGCGCGACCTAGACGGCAGCGTCGCCTTCTACTCGACGCTCCTTGGGGCCGAGCCGGCGAAAAAACGTCCCGACTATGCGCTGTTCATCACCCAGGAGCCGGGGCTGGAACTCGCGCTCGATCTCGATTCCAACGCCGTCGCCGGAGGTGGAGAGCATTTCGGCATCGTCGTCGACTCCGCCGAGGCCGTCGATATGCAGATCGTGCGACTGCAAGCCGCCGGTCACGCCGTCGACGTCGAACGCGAGGAAACGTGTTGCTACGCCAATCAGACGAAAGTTTGGTCCACCGATCCGGACGGCCGCCGCTGGGAAACCTACTTCGTGCACGAAGAATCTGAAGTGCGCGACGGCCCGGAGTGCTGCTCGGCATGAGTCTGCGACGCTTGGCACTCCGATTGCGCATGTCGTTCGGCTACGTGCCGAATATGGAATGGCTCCGCGCCAGGCTGAGTCGGGCCGTCGCGCTCGACCGGGCGCGCGCGCTCGGCGCCATCTCTGAGTTGGAGCGATGCCTCGTCTTGCAAGGTCGCGGCGGCGTCTGTTTGCGCCTGCGCCCGCCCGGGGCCTGAGCTGCTTGCTTGACCGTCAACGGGCGTCTTGTTATGGTAAGGGGGAACTTGGCACTCCTGACTCATGACTGCTAAAGGCAAGCCCGTAGCCGCCACCCCGCTGGCGCCCCCGCTCGACCAGCGGAAGGCTTTTATCCTGGCGACCATCGTCTACGAGTACGTCGCGACGGCGGAGCCGGTCGGATCGCAGACCCTGACGCAGAAATATAACCTCGGCGTCTCGTCGGCGACGATTCGCAACGAGATGGCCGAACTCGAGGCGGGCGGCTATCTGGTCCAACCGCACACTTCGGCGGGCCGCATCCCCTCCGACGCAGGCTACCGCACGTACGTCGACCGGCTCATGCAGCCCGAGTCGCTGAGCAGCGAAGAAGCGAAGCGCATTCGCGACGAGTATCGCGCGGCGAGCCGCGAACTCGACGGCGTGATCGAGCAGACGACGCGCCTCGTCGGCGAACTCGCGCACAACGTCGCCTTCATGATCGCACCCTCGCGCGAAACGCAGACCTTCCGTCACATACAGCTCATCTGGCTAGCGGAGCGAACCGGACTCGCCGTCCTTGTGACTTCGCTCGGCGTCGCGCTGCAGACGCATTTCGAGCATAGCGAGAGCGTGACGGCCGACGATCTCACGCGCCTTTCGAACCGTCTGAACGCGAGCTTCGGTGGCCGTACGATGCGCGAACTCGGCGACGTCGAAGTGATAGCGGTCGTCCGCGCAGCGGGATTCGGCGACGATCTCGCGCGCGCCGTCGAAAGCGCGTTTCGCTCTGCGGCGCGATCGCCCGAACCCATCGTCGCCTCGAGTGGGACCCAGCACCTGCTCGACCAACCGGAGTTTCAAGATTTGCGGAAGCTGCGCTCGATCTTGCGCATCATCGAGGAACAGAAGACGCTCTACGACTTGGTCGCCGATTCCATTAACGACGCGGGGCCAACGGTAAGGATCGGTCACGAACTGGGCTCCGACGAGATTACGGAGTGCAGTGTGGTCACCGTTCCGTACCGCTTCAGCGACCAGACCGTCGGCGTGCTCGCGATCATGGGGCCGCGCCGCATGCCGTACGCGCGCTTGATGGCGCTTGCCGGCGGGACCGCACAATCGCTCAACAAGCTTTTTGACGAGAGCGAGCGGCGCTAGTTAGAATGCCGGACTACTATTCGGTCCTCGGCGTCGAGCGCGGCGCGAGCGAGGCGGACATCAAGCGCGCCTACCGCGGCCTCGCGCGCAAATTTCATCCGGACGTCGCCGACGACAAAATCTCAGCCGAGCGCCACTTCAAAGAAATCAACGAAGCCTACGAGATCCTCTCGGACCCGCTGAAACGCAGTCATTACGACCGTTTCGGGTCCGTTCCGAATTCGAGTGGGGCGGGCGGTTTTGGTCCGTTCGCATCGCCCGAGGGTTTCGGTGACATCTTCGACATGTTTTTCGGCGGCCGCGCCGGCCCTACGCGGGCGGCGGGACCGCAGCGTGGCGCCGATCTTCGGTACGACCTCCAGATCACGCTCGAGGAGGCGTATCGCGGCGCCGAGCGCGAGATTTCGTTCCAGCACCTCGCGGGGTGCGAGATCTGCCACGGCAGCGGCGCTCGGCCCGGGACGAGCGCGAGCCGCTGCGATCGCTGTGGCGGCAGCGGGGTCGCGCGCACCTCGCGCCAGACGCCGCTCGGCGCGTTCGTCACCCAAAGCACCTGTCCGAAATGCGGCGGCGAAGGCGAGTTCGCGGCAGCGCCGTGCGAGTCGTGTCGCGGTCACGGCCGTACCGAGCAAACGCGAACGTTAACCGTCAAGATTCCGGCCGGCGTCGACGAGGGAAGCCGCATCCGGATCGCGAGCGCCGGCGAGGGCGGGACTCGCGGTGGCCCGGCGGGCGATCTCTACGTCTATCTGGGCGTCGCGCAGCACCCGCGCTTCCGTCGCGAGGGCGCCGATCTGTTCCTCGACATCCCGATCTCGTTCACGCAGGCGGCACTCGGCGGAACGGTTTCGGTCGAGTCGCTCGAGGGACAGCCGCTCGATTTGGCGATCGTCGCGGGGACGCAAACCGGCTCGGCCTACCGTTTGCGCGGCCGCGGAATGCCGCACGTACGAGGTGGTTCGCGCGGCGATTTGCTCGTCACCGTTCACGTCGCCGTGCCCGCGAAGCTCGCGCGCCGCGAGCGCGAATTGCTCGAGGAGTACGCCGAGTTGCGCGGCGACAAGATCGAAGATCGTTCGTTTTTCGAGCGCGTCAAGGACGCGTTCAAAGCCGATTAGCCGGCCGCGTTTCTTCGTCGAGGGAATCTATCGCGCCGGTGACGTGGTCGAGTTGCGCGGCGACGACGCGCGCAAGGTGAGGCTGGTTTTGCGCAAACGCGACGGCGACGAAATCGAAGTCATCGATTCGAGCGGAGGCGCCTTCGTCGGCGCCTTGATCCTCGCGGCTCATAACGTTCGGGCGCGCTTGACGGAGGCAAAGGGGCCGGTTGCGCCAGCTGCTCTCGAGATAGTCTTGGCACAAGCCGTTCCAAAAGGCGCGAAGATGGATTTCGTCGTCGAGAAGGCGACCGAGCTCGGCATCGCGCGCCTGATCCCGCTCCTGACCGAACGCGCAGCCGCGACCTACGCCCGCGCGGGGAAAACCGAACGCTGGCGCAGGCTGGCGCGCAGCGCCGCCGAGCAATGCGGCCGGCGCGACATCCCGCTCATCGACGAGCCGCTGGATTGGAAGAATTTCTGCGACACGCTCGCTTCGTTCGATTGCACGCTCGTTCTGTGGGAGTTGGCGGAGCGTTCCGCGTTGCGCGAAACGTTGCCCGCATTGCTTTCCGGGGTTCGCAGGATTGCGGTCGCGATCGGGCCCGAAGGTGGGTTCAGTCATGCCGAGATCGAGTACGCGACGGCGGCCGGTGCTAAGACCGTCTCGCTCGGCCGGCGCATCTTGCGGACGGAGACGGCCGGGCTCGTCGCATGCAGCATCTTGCGATACGCGTCTGGGGAGCTGTGACGCATGAAGCTGCCGCGCGGCTGTGGTAAGATAACGCGGTGGCGCTCAAATTCAGTTTCGTCGTTCCAACGTACAACGAGGCCGGTGGAATCGAGAAATTGATCGCGACGCTCGACGACGTTTTTCGCGCGAACGCGCTCGACGGTGAGATCGTGGTCGTCGACGACAACTCCCCCGACGGCACGGGCGCGATCGTCGACGCGCTGGCGGACCGCTATCCCGTCCGTTGTTTACACCGGCCCGGAAAGATGGGCTTGTCGAGCGGCGTGATCGACGGTTGGAAGTTCGCGCGCACGGAATCCGAGGCCCTCGGCGCCATGGATGGCGACTTCAGTCACGATCCGCAGATCATCCCGGCGATGGTGCGGGCCCTAGAGAGCGGCGAGTACGGTCTGGCCATCGGCAGCCGCTACGTCCCGGGCGGCGGGATTCGCAACTGGCCGCTGCGGCGCAAGATCACCTCACTGGTCGCGATCGCTCTGGCCAAGCCGCTGACGCGCGTCAAAGATATCACCAGCGGTTTCTTCCTGGTAAAACGCAGCGCACTGGCCGGGGTCGATCTCGATCCGATCGGCTTCAAGATCGGGCTCGAAGTGATCGCTAAAGCGCGTTACGGAAAGGCCACAGAGGTCCCTTACGTCTTCCAAGATCGGACCGCCGGCGAGTCGAAACTCAACAGCGGTGAGATCACGAACTATCTGCGGCAATTGCGGCGAATCTACGGGCTGAAGCTGGGAGGCAGCCGCTCGAACGGTTCCCCCGGGGCGACGGAGAATAAGTGAAGGTGCCTGTCTTGAACTCCACGTGCCGATTCTTCGAGGGCCTGCGCCGCCCGAACCCGCCGGGCAACGGACCTTAAGTGCCCGTTCCCGAGTGGCTGCGCAAACGGCGCGAAAAGGACGTTACCGCCGACGACGCGTCGCTGTGGCAGAAATGTCCGAGATGCAGCGAGATGCTCTATCGGAAAGATCTCGTTGCGAATCTCTGGGTCTGTTCGCGCTGCGGCCACCACATTCGGATGCACGCCTACGATCGCGTCAACACGCTGGTCGACGGTGACTTTGTCGAAATCGGCGCGGACATTCTCCCCGGAGATCCACTGGGCTGGGCCGACAAGCGCCCCTATCCGCAAAAGCTCAAGCGCGACCGGGAGAAGTCAAAACTCTCCGAAGCGGTGGTCACGGGTTTTGGCACGCTCGACGGGTTCCCCGTCGCCCTCGGCGTCATGGACTTCAATTTTCGCGGTGGGACGATGGGGACGGTCGTCGGCGAGCGCATCACCAATCTGCTCGAAGAAGGGCGGCGCCGGCGGTTACCGTGTATCATTTTCACAGCCAGCGGTGGAGCGCGGATGGAAGAGGGGATGCTCGCGCTGATGCAGATGGCGAAGACGACCCTCGCGTTGCAACGCTTCAAAGCCGAGGGTAACCTCTACATCGCGGTGCTCACGGATCCGACGACGGGCGGAGTTTCCGCCTCGTTTGGATTCGCCGCCGATTTGATTCTCGCCGAAGCGCGCGCCGCCATCGGGTTTGCCGGGCGGCGTGTGATCGAACAGACGATCCGCCAAAAACTTCCCGAGAATTTTCAGACCGCCGAATTTCTGCTCGAAAAAGGTCACATCGACATGGTGCTCGACCGGCGCGAGTTACGGCCGGCGCTGGTGCGGCTTCTCGACTACGCCGTCGGCCGGCAGCGCGTCGCACCGCTCAAGGCGGTCCCCGAGCTCGCCGTCCCGTGAACGTGATCGTCGAGCGCGAGAAAGGTCTGACCGAACTCGAAGCGCGCATCGGACAATTGCGCGAGCGGGGAACCAGCGGCGGCGAGATGCTCGCGCTCGAGCAGAAGGTCGAGGCACTCCGTCGCGACCTCTTCGGAACGTTGTCGGCTTGGGAGCGCGTGAACATGGCGCGGCACCCCAAGCGGCCGATCGCCTCAGATTATCTCGCAGCCCTGGATGCCTTCGACGAATTGCATGGCGACCGTCATTTTCGCGACGACCCGGCGCTCGTCGGCGGATTCGCGAAGCTGCGCGGGCGCAACGTCATGGTGCTATCGCAGCAAAAGGGACGCGACACCAAAGAGAACATTCGCCGGAACTTCGGGATGGTCTCGCCCGAAGGCTATCGGAAGGCGAGCCGTTTGATGGATTTGGCGGCGCGTTTTCATCTGCCGATCGTCAGCTTCGTCGATACCTCCGGGGCCGATCCCGGAATCGGTTCGGAAGAGCGCGCGCAGTCGGAGGCGATCGCCGGCTGTTTGATGACGCTTACGCGCGTCGCGGTTCCGGTGGTCGCGGCGATCGTGGGCGAAGGCGGCTCGGGCGGCGCCCTTGCGATCGCACTGGCCGACCACGTGATCATGGCCGAAAACGCGGTCTATTCGGTCGCCTCTCCTGAGGGCTGCGCCGCCATTTTGTGGGGCGACGCCGCGCGCGCCCCCGAGGCGGCCGAACACCTCAAATTGACGAGCAACGATTTGCTCGGCTTCGGAATCGTCGACGAGATCGCCCCCGAACCCCTCGGCGGCGCGCATCGCGACTCCGCACCCTTCATTCAGCGCGTCCTCGACGGAATCGAACGGGCGCTCTCGCGGCTCGCGGCGCTGCCCGCCGCAGAACTCCTCGACACGCGATACCGTAAATACCGGCGCATCGGCTCGTGGCGGGGAAAGGGCCCCGTGCGCGCCGGCGGGCTCGCTTGAAAAACGTGATGCGGCTCGCCAGCCGCGTGATGCTGGCCGGCGCGGCGCTCGCCATCGTCGCGCTGGTCGCCGTTCAGTACGAACGCGTCGTCGAGCGTAACGTCGCTCTGAGCCACGCGCTATCTGCCACCCGCGCCGATATCTCTAGCCTCAAATTGAAGGAGCGCAAACAGCGGCGCTTGATCGAGCGTTTGTCGGATCCGCATGGAGCGATTCCGGAGATTCACGACCGGCTGCACGTCGTGGCGCCGCACGAAGAGCTGATCTACCTCAAGTCTGCGACACCTGCGCCGCAATCGAAAAGCGGCGAGCGGCGGTAGCAGCGTTGCGGGTAGCCGGCCTCGTGATCAGCGTCCACCAGCTCGGCGCGACCGTGCGGCTCGAGGACGGTTCGCTGGCGGCGATCCCCGCGTCGGAACTCGGCGCGAATCGGCCGGCGATACTGCGCAGCCTGAGGC
>DHWK01000117.1:3042-27455 GCA_002413145.1 bacterium UBP12_UBA5184 | reverse complement strand
AGCCTGAGGCGGCGCGAGCCGCTTGCGGTCGACGTAGAGCGTCGCGAACGGCACGCGGTCGCCTACGTCGCGCGCGAGCCGCAGGCTCGAATCCAGGGAACGCCCCGCTTGCTGGATGCCGTCTTCGAGAAGCAGATGGCCGCTTATCTGAAATCGACCGAAGAGTGGGCGCCGCCGGACCGGCCCGAACCGGCCGAGCGCCATTTCATCCGAAAGAAGCGTCGCGCGGCGCTGTTCGAGGCGCGCTCAAAGTCTCCGTAGAAGTTCCGTCGACGTGAAGACGCCTGCCGAAGTCCGCGTCGAACCCGTCAGCGTTCCGGGCTGCTTCGTGCGCATCCAGGGGACCTACGCGACCTTGCGCACGGCCGAGCAGCGCGTCGCCGATTTCATCCTGAAGCATCCCGACGAGCTCATCTATCTCACGGTCACCGAACTCGCCGAGCGGACCCAAACCAGTGAGTCGACCGTCGTGCGGCTCTGCCAAAAGATCGGCTACAAGGGTTATCAAGAGTTCAAGATTATGCTCGCGCGAGATCTCGTCGGACCGACGGAAACCGTCTACGAACAGATCGACTCGAAGGACTCGCTCGAAACGCTCAAGGCGAAGGTGTTCCAAGCCAACGCGCAAGCGCTCAAAGATACGATCGAGGTCCTTTCAGACGCCGAGCTGCAACGAGCCGTCGATGCCATCGCCGCATGTCGCAAAATCGAGATCTACGGGATCGGCGGGGGCGCGCCGCTCGCGCTCGACGCCTATCACAAATTCATGAAGCTCGGCATCGGCGCGGTCTGGCTGAACGACGGCGACCTGATGGCGATGTCGTCTTCGCTGCTCGGCGGCGCGGACGTCGCGCTCGGGATCAGCCACACCGGCGCGTCGCGCGACGTCTGCGACGCGATGGAACACGCCCAGCAAGCCGGCGCGACCACGATCTGCATCACGCACCGCGCGACCTCGCCGATCACAAAAGTCTCGGACATCAAACTATTCACCGCGGCGAAGGAGACGGCGTTCGGCTCGGACGCAACCTCGAGCCGGATCGCGCAGCTCTCGATCATCGATACGCTCTACGCCGGCGTCGCGAACAAGGATTACGACACTTCGCTCGGGCGGATTCAGAAGACGCGGGCCGCTTCGGCCGGCAAGCGGTATTAGCGTCCGAGCGCCCCGCCCGTGAGACCGCGCGCGGTCCTCTCGCTCGGAACGAATACGACGCGTCTGCTGGTCGTGCTCGAACGCGAGGACGGCCGGCTCGAACAGCTCGAGCAGGGTGCGCTCGGCACGCGGCTCGGTGAGGGTTTGCGCGAGAACGGCTCGCTCGCGAGCGCCGCGATGGAGCGAACCTTCGAGGCGGTCCGTCATTTCGCCGGACGTGTGCGCGTCCATCGCGCCGAGCCCTTTGGCATCGCCACCAGCGCGATGCGGCGAGCGTCGAACGGGGCGGATTTCGCCGGGCGCATCGAGGCCGCAATCGGAGCGTCGCTGCATATTCTCGCCGGCGGGGAAGAAGCGGCGTATTCCTATCGCGGCGCAACCGCGAACGCGCCGCGCGATGGAAAACGTCGCGCCGTCCTCGACGTCGGCGGCGGAAGTACGGAATGTGCGGTGGGTGTCGACGGACTGCTCGAGCAGACGCTCTCGCTCGAAATCGGAGCGGTCCGTCTCAGCGAACGTTTCCCCGACCTCGCCGGCGCGACGCCGGGCGAGCGCGCCCGCAGGGCGTCGAAGGCAGCTCGAGCGACGGCGGCCGCGATGCTCGCGCCGCTCGGCGAATTCGCTCCCGTCGCCGAGGCGCGCGCGGTCGCCGGGACGCCTCTGACCATCGGAGCGATCGCTGCCGGCGGGACCGCCGGCGACCTCTCCGGGCGGATCCTCACTCGAACCGCGATCGACGACGTCGTCGAACGGCTGCTCGAGCTCGATCTCGCGGAGCGCAAAGCTCTCCCCGGGATGATCGCGCAGCGCGCCGACGTCCTCCCCGCGGGCGGCCTCATCGTCTCCGAGGCACTGCGTCTCCTCCGTCAGAACGAAGCCCGTCTGGAGAGCGACGATCTCTTATTAGGCTTTCTCTTAGGGTTGTCGAAACCTCATGGCGAGGGATGATGGTGGAATAGGCAGACACAGCAGACTTGCGATCTGAGCCGGCAGCCCGGAAACGACTGCCGGGATGCGCTCAAAGTCGGTGAACTCTCGCGAGCAGCGTGACAACGCCGAGCCAAGCCGCCCAACGAATCGGCGGAAGGTGTAGAGACTGGATGGGCGCGGCCTACCTGCGACGGCACACGGTCAAGGCACAGTCCAGACCACAAACGCGCAAGCGGTGGCGAAAGTCATAGTGGTACGAAAATCTGCAGCCCCAAAAGGGCGTCCGAGTTCGAGTCTCGGTCATCCCATTCAGGAAAGCCGGTCGATAAGGGGTTGCGGCGCACCGTTACCCTGACGGTTGCCATTCGGTTGCCATCAGCCTTCGTTCGAGACCTTTCGAAGCGTCGATCGACGGCATCCCGCTTCGCCCCTACCTTAACAACATTTGGTGAATCAGGCTTGACAAGCTCCAGCTTCCTATCGGGGTTACCGTCGCATCGCATCGCTCCAAAACAGTTTTTCTTCGTCTGGTGTAAGTTCCGGCCGAGCTATTCCCGATCGTTCGGTGTAATGCCGGGCCCCATCGATGTGAAGTCTCTCGGAACCGGCGACGTAGGCCCTTGCGAAATCGAAGAAGCTCTCCGCGACCACGAGCGGTTTCGGCTCGGCTCCCAAGAGCACGACCCGCGTTTCAATCGATTCTTGCGGTCGCCAAAGTGCATAGCGCCAAGCTTCCGGCCTGTAATCGCAAAACGTGACGAAATCACCGCTCAGCAACTTATGAAAGTCGTAGCGTTGAAGGGTCCTGAAAGAAAAACCGGCAGGGTCACAACCCGGTGCATCGTCGATGGCATTGCCGTCTGTCAGTTCGAGCAAGCTCCTGAAATCGCTTGGGAACGGAAAAGCATACCGCGCTTCGAACGCGCCAATGAAATAGTGGCCAGGGCTGGCAAAGTAGGTAACGCTCTTGCGATTCCAATGCGCGATGATGAGAGGTCCCGCTAGTTCCTGCATATTACCTCTGCGTTAATCCGTACACAGATACGGCCGGCCCGGCGATCACGGGGGCTACTCCTTAAGTGCGCGCGGCATCGTTTTGGGATTTCCGTATTTTCGTTGCAACCGCATTGGCTGCATGCACACTAATGAGACCTCTACTTATTGAGTATCTGTTGGAGTCTCTTTACCGCGGCTGCGGCGTCGGCATCGCCTTGCGCGGCGGCGAGCCGGTACCAGCGCAACGCCGTCGCGTAGTCCTGCGGAACGCCGTGGCCGAAGTGATACATGTAGCCTGAACCTCGCGGGCAGCTAAACGTTGCGACGATTCCTCACGTCGTCGGCGAGAGCGCGTCCCTTCGCGCAACTGAGCCGGGCAGCACGGAGATGATTATCTCGCAGTAGCGAGTCGCTCTCAGCGATGAGGCGGCAGGGTCCGAGCGACGGTTGCGGCAACCTGGAAGGGTTTGCCCCGACTCTGACCCGGGAGGCCCGTACCCCAGTGAAGATCCTGGTCACCGTAAAGCTGGTGCCGGACACGAACGCCGATAAGCGAATCGATCCCACGACGAAGCGACTGGTTCGCACCGGTGTCGAGACCGTCCTCAATCCCTTCGACGAATATGCGCTCGAAGCGGCCCTCCAATTGAAAGAGAAAGTCGGCGGCGACTCGACGGTCACCGTCGTCACGATGGCGCCCGAGACCGGGAAAGAGGTCGTGCGCAAAGCGCTCGCAATGGGCGCCGACGATGCCGTTATGATCGGCGATCCCGGTTGCGAGGGGTCCGACGTCTACGGTACCGCTTACGCGCTCGCTGCGGCGATCAAGAAGAACGGCTTCGATATCGTGTTGTGTGGGACGCAATCGACCGATGCCATCACGGGCGAGTTGCCGGGCGCCCTGGCCGAGTTTCTCGGCGTGCCGGGGCTGACGTACGTACGCAAATTCGACGTCGAGGGGACGACCCTGAAGGCCGAACGTGAGACGGACAGCGGGTATTTGAAGGTGACCGTCTCGCTGCCGGCTCTGGTCAGCGTCACCAAGTCGATCAACGAGCCGCGCTACCCGTCGCTCAAAGGCATCATGGGGGCGAAGAAAAAGACGATCGCGCCCTTGTCGCTCGGCGACCTCGGGCTCGACCGTCCGATCGGGGAGGCCGGCGCGAAGACCGAACTCGTCGCGCTCGCGGATCCACCGCCGCGCGGCAAGGGGAAGGTCGTTGAAGCCGCCGACGCCGCCGCCGGCGCGCGGACGATCGTCGAATTTCTGCGCGAGAAGAAGCTGATCTAGTGTCCATGAAAGACGTCATCGTCTTCATCGAACACACCGGCGGAACGCCGCGCCGGGTCGCCCTCGAGATCGCGAGCAAGGCTCGCGAGGTCGCGAGCGCGCTCGACGGCGGCGTCCATGCCGTCGTTCTGGGGAAGGATGCGAACGCGATCGCCGAGTCGCTCAAGGCGTATCCGGTCGACAAAATTCACGTCGCCGAGGACCCCGAGGTCGATGCCTACGTCGTCGATCCGCAGGTCGACTACCTCGAAGCGGTCGCAAAGGCCGTCGGGCCGGCGCTGATCCTGGTTCCCAACACGATGATCGGCCGCGACGTCGGCAGCCGCGTCGCGGCGCGGTTAGGTGCCGGCCTGAGCGCCGATGTCGTGGAGCTGAACGTCGCCGACGGTCGCGTGAACTGCGTATCGCCTAAACTCGGCGGGCTCACGATCACGACCTGCGCCTTCAAAAGCGACTACGGCGTCGCCACGGTCCGTCCGAACGCGTTTAAGGTAGCGCAGGGTGGGGGCAGCGGCGAGATCGTGCAGCTCGCTAAGCCGGCCGGCAAAACGTATGCGATGAAGGTCGATGAGGAGGTCGTCGAGGCGGCCGGCGAACTCGGTGTCGAGGAATCGTCGGTCGTCGTCAGCGGTGGCCGCGGCGTAGGCGGTCCCGAACCATTCAAGACGATCCTCAAGGATCTCGCGGACGCGCTTGGCGGCTCGGTCGGAGCCTCGCGGGCAGCCGTCGACGCGGGTTGGATTCCGCACAGCCACCAGGTTGGGCAGACGGGCAAGACGATTAGCCCGCAACTCTACATCGCCGTCGGAATTTCGGGGGCGATTCAACACAAAGTTGGAATGCGAACCTCGGCGACCATCGTTGCTATCAATAAGGACGGCTCCGTCCCGATCGGCGAGTTCGCCGATTTGCTGGTCGTCGGCGATCTCTTCGGGATCGTCCCCGAACTTACCAAGGCGCTCAAGGCGACCGCCACTACCCACGCTTGAATCGGAAAGACATTTTGAGAAAACTCCTCGCACCTCTGACCTTCGTGGCGCTGATCGCGGCCGTCCTCGCCGCCGCCGGCGCAAGTTATGGCGCGCCGACGCCCAAGCCCAAGCCGGCGCCACCCGCTGCAGCGGCGGCGACGGCGACCCCGGCACCGCTTCCGACCGCGACGCCCGAGCCGGCCGAGATCGCGATCCCGCGCCTCGAAGCCAAGATCAAGGCGAACCCGAGCGACAAAGCCGCGCTGGTCGATCTGGCGGGCTACTACCTCGGGACGAATCGTCCCGACCGAGCGTTCGCGCTGACGCAGAAACTGCTCTCGCTCGGCGAAAAGAACGCGCAGGTTTACTATCTCGACGGCGCCGCGAACGAGGGTCTGGGCAAAACCAAAGAGGCCGTCGCGGACTATGAGAACGCCACGAATCTCGAACCGACCAACGCGCAGATCCTCCTGACGCTCACCAATCTCTATATGCGCGCGAACCGTCCACAGGACGCCGAACGCGTCGCGAAGCGCGCCACGGTTTTTAACGCGAACGACAAGCACTCGTGGGAGAATTACGGGCTAGTCCTCGCGCAGCAGAAAAAGTATGACGAGGCTCGGCAGGCTTTCGAAAAGGCCGCGCAACTCGATCCGAAGGATGCGACCCCCGTGATCCTTCAGGCGCGCTCGTACGTCGATCAAGGTGCGATCGCTCTGGGGCTGTCGCTCTTCGACAGAGCGACGCAAATCGATCCGAAGAACACCGAAGCCGTACTCGGCAAGGCGCGTCTGCAAGGCGCCAACCACGACGTCAAGGCGTCGATCGCTACGTACGAATCTCTTTTGAACATGGCCACCGACGACGACTCGAAAGCCGCCGTGTTGATCGAGGAATTGCGCCTCTATCAGCAAGAGAAGATGAACGCCGAAGCCGAGGCCACGATCAAGCGCGCGGTCGCCGCCTATCCGAAAACTCCCGCCGTGCACATCGCGTACGGCGATTATCTCAACGGAAACAAGGATACGACCGGCGCGGCCGCCGAGTGGACGGCTGCGCTGGGCGACAAGCGCGACAACCCCGACGCACTGCAACGGCTCGGCGTGCTCGCCCTCTCTGTGAACAAACCCGCCGACGCGCTGAATTATTTCTACCGCCTCGCGCAGCTCTTGCCGAACGATCCGAGCGTCTTTGGGCAGATCGGCCAAGTCGAAGCGGACATGAAGCATTGGGACAAGACGCGCGACGCTTACCGGCGCGCCTTCGAACTAACGCGCCAGCCGCAACCGCTGGGCGGCGTTGCCGTCGCCGACTATCAAACCAAGAACTATAAGGAATGCGGTCAGATCTCCGACGCGCTCGACAAGAGCGCGCCGGACTTCCTCAAGAGTCAACCGCAGTTTTTCTTGGTGATGGGGAAGTGCTACACGGCGCTTGGTCAGCGCGACAAGGCGCGCTTCGCCTACGAGCGTTTCAAGCCGTTCGTCAAACCCAACTCCGACGCGGCCAAGGAACTGCAAAAGATGATCAGCGCCCTCAGCACGTTGCCCAAACCAAAACCCACCGCCACCCCAAAGCGTTGATCGTCATTTACGACGAGCTCTACACCGAGCACCTGAAAGGGATCGATCATCCGGAATCGCCCGATCGCGTCGCTGGGGTCGCTTCGTATTTGGAAAAATCGGGTCTCTTCGGGGGGCGCGAGCCGGCGCGCGATGCGACGGATGCCGAACTCGCCTTCGTTCACCCGGCCGCCTACCTCGAGCGCGTCCGGCGCGACGTCGCAGCGCTCGGTGCACGTCCCGGCTACTTGTCGACCGGCGACACGGTCCTGGACCACTCCTCCCTTGCGGTCGCGCGGCGCGCGGCCGGCGGCGCGATCGTTGCGATGGAACGGGCGGTCGAAACCAACGACGCGGTATTCGCGCTGGTGCGGCCCCCGGGTCACCATGCCGAGCCGGCGCGCGGGATGGGTTTTTGCATCTTCGGAAACGCCGCCCTCGCCGCGCACGCTTTCGTCCAGCAGAATGGCGGCCGGGCGCTGATCGTCGATTTCGACTACCATCACGGGAACGGAACGCAGGCGATGGCGCGCGACGGCGTCTCGTTCGTCTCGACGCACGCCTACCCGGCCTATCCCGGTACCGGCGGTCCGAGCGAACAATCGATCGCCGACGACTGGGCCGTCGTCAACGTTCCGCTTCCGCCGCACTCCTACGGGACGGAAGCGTTCGTCGCGACGTGGCAGCGCGCACTCCCCGAGGTGGCGCGGCGCGTGCGTCCCGACCTGATCGTCGTCAGTGCCGGTTACGACTACGCGAGCGGCGACCCAGTTGGAGACCTCGGCGCCGACGGTCCGCAGTCGGCGGCGGCGCTGGCCGCGCTTATTCGGGAAATCGGCGCCGAGTACGCGAACGGGCGCGTCGTTTACTGCCTCGAAGGCGGCTATGACGTCGCTACCTTGGCGCGGTCGGTCGCAGCGACGTTGCGCAGCCACGACGCTGCGCCGGCTTCGGAACGAGCCGACCCCGGCTCGATCCCAGCCCCGCAGCGTAGCATCCTCGAGCGCGTCGAGGCGACGTGCCCATAGCGGTTTTGGTCGCGCGCCTGCTGATCGGCGGACTGCTCGTCGTCGCGGGGGTGCTCAAGGCGCACGACGGGCCGGCCAATACCGCGGGGATCATCGCGGCCTATCGAATCTTGCCGCCGCTCGCCGTCGCGCCGCTCGGCGTCGCGCTCCCGTATCTCGAAATCTTGCTCGGGGGATATCTGGTCGCCGGGCTCTTCACCCGCGTCGCCGCCTATCTGGTTGCGCTGCAGTTTCTGCTCTTCGCCGGTGCGGTCGCGTCGCTCGTCGTGCGACAGATCCCGGCGAACTGCGGCTGCTTCGGATCGGGCGTGAACACACCGCCGTCGTGGGGTCACGTCGGGGTCGACCTCCTGCTGGCGCTCGTCGCGCTTGGGATCGGCCGGTTCGCGCCCGGAGCCCTGGCGGTCGATCGCTGGTTCGCAGGCGGTACGGTTGACGCGCAAACCGAAGGCTCGAACCCATGAATCGCAGCGAACGCCGTCAAGCCACCGTGCGACCCTCTCAGACCGAATTGAAAGCCCGAACGGCGCGCCGCACGACGATCCTCTATGCGTCGCTCATCGTGCTGGCCATCGGCGCCATCGTTACGGTCTTGATCATCGTTCGCAACGGCAGCCTCCAAAGTGCATCGAGCGCGCCTGACCTCGCCAAGATCTCGGTCGGACAGACGGCCCCCGCTTTTTCGGTCGCAACGACCGACGGCCCATTCAACAGCACCAACGCGGGCGCGAAGCCGACGCTGCTCGAGGCTTTCGCGACCTGGTGTCCGCATTGTCAGCGCGAGGTCCCGGTCCTCAACGGCTTATTCGCCCGATACAAGAGTAAAGCCAACATCGTCGGCGTCTCGGCTAGTCCGTACGCGATGGATTCGGCGACGCCCGAATCGCAAGCCGACGTCGTCGCCTTCATGCAGCGCTTCGGCGCAACTTATCCGATCGCGTTCGATCCGAACCTCGACGTCGCCCACAAATACTTGCAAGGCGGTTTCCCGACCCTAGTACTGATCGGCGCCAACGGGAGAATCCAAGCGATCGCTTCGGGCGAGATCGCCGGCAAGGATCTGCAAAACGCGCTCGACGCTTCGCTCGCCGGCAGACCCGTCAGCCCGTCCTTCGTAACGAAGAAGCCCTAGCTCGGCGTCCCGGGTGGGGCACGCCCTCGACGCTAAGGAACGACGGACTTCGCTATTTCGATCAGCTCGCTGCGCAGCAGGTCTCCGACCAGCGCGAACGAGAGGCCGCGCTCCTTCCAAGTGAGCAGCGTCGTCGGACCGTCCTCGATGTATTCTGCGTCGTGGCCTTCGAATTGGATCGGCTGCGGATGAAGTGCCCCGAAATCGGCGGCAGCGCCGCTCGCGTTTTCGAAAAGAGAGAGCGTCCGCAAGCCGTCGGAGTACGTCAAGTGCAGCGTTCGCACGCCGTTAACGGTCGTCACGTCGCCGCCGGCGAGGGCGAAGCCCCGCGGGAGATTCGTCGGCTTGATCGGCGTAAAGCCGGCCTCGTGAATGATGCGGTCGACGTCGGCCGTCGGAGTCGCATAATCGCGTCCGGCGACTTGTGCAAATCCCGACGCATCCGTCGAGAAGAGTGCGGTCGGAATTACGCTCGTATACCGCAGCTCCTCGAAGCGCGTTTCCGAGGCGACGGCGCCGTTGCCGTGATACTCTTCTTTCTTGAGGACCAAATGCGTTTGGCTGTCGAGCCACAAGCGCATCACGCGCTCGCCGGTGTGCTTGTTGACCAGGACCAACGAGGTCGTCTTACGTCCGGCGATGATGTCGCCGGGTGCGACGATGGCGCGATAGTTCGCGAGGACGCGGCTGAGGCTATCTTCGGCGGCAACCTGATCGTCGAGGACCGGGTTGCGCGAAACCCGCACTTCCGAACGCTTGGTATCGAATTGATAGTTGGCGCTTCCGCGGGTGATGGTGTAATCGTTGTAGAGGCCTTCCGGCGCGAGATACCAGCGTCGCGTCATCGACGGCGCCAGATGCCAAATGCGTACGATCGTTGCATTCGCGCGATTCGAACTGAAGCGGACCGTCTCGAGTTGGCCGACGTACGAAACCGTGTGCGGCGCCGCCATTCCCTGACGCAGCAGCACGCTGCCGGGATCTTCGGCCCAAGCAGGCTGCGCCGCGACGCTTCCGAGCAGTGCCGCACCCAGAGCTGCGGCGAGGCCGGATTTAGCGAACGGCATCGAACGCGCTGGGGGCTGCCAATCCGACGTTGACGTCGTCAGCGAGTTCGGTCGGCGCGGACGTATCCTGCGCGGCGACCTCGATCAACTGGACAGCCGCCGGACCGCGTTCGTCGAGCGGGTTTTGAGCTTGGAGAGCAGCGTGTGCCTCGAGGTAGTAGGCCGCGTTGATCTTCGGCGAGCTCTCGTGTCCGGTCAGCGGCATCGCAAAGAAGAAGGCGGCGACTGCAGCCGCGGCGACCAGCGGGACGGCGACGGCCGGGCGGAAGAAGGCGACGAACTGCGCCAGCGGGCTCGGGCGAGCGCTGCGGATCTCTTCCCAGACGCGCGCCGCGATCATCGATGGGAACTCGAGTTCCTCGCGTGCCGCGGCGGTGCGCAGAGACTCGCTGAGCGAGATTTCGATCTCGTACTCGCGCCGGCAGGCCGGGCACTTTTCGAGATGGGCGAGCACCAGCGCATCATCCTCCGGCGGAAGTTCGCGCCGAAGGTAGTCGATCAGCAGGGCGTTATGTAGATGTTCACTCATGATGTTGGTTTCTGTGCGCGTTCGACGAGTCGCCGGAGGAGCGCGCGGGCGCGGTGCAGTCTCGACCGCACGGTCCCGATCGAACATCCCATGATTTCGGCGATCTCCTGATAACTGTACTCCTCAATGTCCGCAAGAACCACGACTTGTCTCTGCTCCGCCGAAAGTTGGGCCAGGGCCCGGGAGAGGGGTTCGCTGAGCTGCCGCTCGACGTAGTCCTCGATTGGGGTTACGGCCATCGGCCGCTGCCCGGCAAACTCCTGGGGGGCGTTGTCTTCAGGGAGCTCCTCCTGGAAACGTCCTTTTCGCCTCCGAAGTTCATCCCGGTACAGATTGGTCAGGATCCGGTAGATCCACGAAAGGAAGCTGGTGCCCGGCTGGAACGAGCGCCAGGCCTTGAAGACCCGAATAAAGGCCTCTTGCGTGAGATCCCTGGCGTCGCTTTCGTTGCCGGTTAGCCGGTAGGCGAAGTTATAGGTCGCCTTACCGTACTGGCCCATCGCCCGTTCGAGGAAGGCCGTTTGCTCGGGGGTGGGCTGCCCCAAGGGGGCCCTCGACGCCATCGCTCGGACCTTCGCCGCCCCCGCGCCGTCCCCCTAAAACGCGACGGCGCGCGTCAGCCGCCTTGGAGCGGCCGAAGGCGGCCAGCGGACGCCGGCAACGAGCAGCAAGGCGAGCGCCGCGGCGGTTGCGCCGGTCACTTCGCTCCCGTGGGTACCTCCCAGGATATGGGACGCGTCCGACTGTGCCAGGGTGCTGGCATACCGGGATGCAACGATTGTGCCCCCTTGCCGATTCCTGAGGCCTTATGACGACCCCCAAATCCCGAGCCCCCAGTGAGAACGCCGATGCGGTCGGCCTCATCGTCGCTTTGCTCGAACGCTTCCCAGAGGTAGCGTCGCTGGGATCGCACCCCGCGCAGGGGACGCTGACGCTGTCGTTTGCGGTGCGTAAGCGG
Source organism: bacterium UBP12_UBA5184 (assembly GCA_002413145.1). Classification (GTDB taxonomy): domain Bacteria; phylum Vulcanimicrobiota; class Vulcanimicrobiia; order Vulcanimicrobiales; family Vulcanimicrobiaceae; genus Zemelea. Next base: position 15,835 of record DHWK01000117.1, on the reverse strand, counting down.
CTCGACAAGACTGCCCAGAATGCGTTGCGCGAGCTGGTCGTCGAACACGTCGAATCGTTCAGCGAGTTGCTTGCGGCCCAGTACGAGCGTCTCGACATCAGCGCCGAATCAGACGACGGGGTGACGTTCGTCCGCGTGACGCGCGACGTGCGTTCGGTGACGCGCGAGGAACTGCAGATGCTCACCGCGCTCTTCGCCCAGCGTTTCGGGGACGCGCTGATCAAGAGCCCGAGCGCCGTCGTCGACGAAGCACTCGAGGAGGACCCGGCCGCCGCCGACGATCTGGTCGAGTTCGCGCTCGAAGCGCTCCGCGATCCCGTGCAGCAACGCAGCCTGGTCGGCTTCCGCGAAGAACAAGGCGCGATGGTGTATTTCGTCCCCGCCCGGAAAAAAGCGAAGGCGCGCCGCCGCTAGCGTCACACTACCCATCTGTGGTCGTCGATTTTCACTGTCACACGGTCGCGAGCGACGGAACGTACTCGCCGGCCGAACTCCTCGCTGCGATGAAGGCGCGCCGCGTCGAGGTCTTCTCCGTCACCGATCACGATACGCTCGCCGCTTACGAAACGCTCGCTCCCGGCGGCACCGCGGCCGCCGAGATCCCGCCCGCGCGACTCGTCAGCGGCATCGAGATCAATACGACGTATCGCGGCAACGAGGTCCACGTTTTAGGCTACGGTTTCTCGTTCGGGCGGCGCGAACTCGACGCGTTGCTCGAGCAGAATCGCACCTCGCGTGAAGAGCGCGCCCGCCGGATGATCGCTGCTCTCGCGCGCGGCGGACACGCGGTCGACTACGACATGGTGCGGGCCGAGGCAGGCGCCGACGCGCCGCTCGGCCGTCCTCACGTCGCCAGGGCGCTCGTGCGCTCGGGCATCGCCAGCAGCATCGAGGCCGCGTTCCGCAACTATCTCTCACCCGGAAGAATCGGCTACGTTCCGTCGCACCACATTCGGCCGCACGATGCCGTGGCGGCGATCGCGCGCGCGGGCGGCGTCGCGGTTCTCGCCCATCCCGGCAGATTGAAGGATCTCAAGCTCATCGACGAACTGGTCGAGGGCGGCATCGCCGGCTTGGAAGTCTTTTATCCGACGCATACCGACGCGCAAGTTGCGCGCTTCCGCGAAATCGCAAGTCACCACGGGCTCGTGATGACCGCCGGTTCTGATTTTCACGATTCGCGCTGGAACGCCCGCGGCGTCGGTATGGATGTCGACGCCGACGACATTTGGCCGTTCTTGGACCTTCTGTTTTAGCGGCAGTCTGCGCAGCGGCCGTAGAATTCGACGGAATGTTCGTCGAGCAGAAACGATTGTTTGGCCAGCAAGGTTGCTTTGAATTGCTCCATCGCCGCGCAATCGACGTCGTCGACGTGGCCGCATACCGTGCAGAGCGCGTGATGGTGGTGCTCGTCACTGCAATGGACGTAGCTCGATTCGCCGGACGCTTCACTGCGGCCCGAGACCGTTCCGAGAGATTCAAGGAGTTCGAGCGTTCGGTAGACGGTCGAAAGCGCGAGTTTCGGGTTTGCGTCTTTTAAAAGCAAATAGATCGAGCCGGCCGTGAGGTAGCGCTGCTCGCGTTTGAGCAGTTCGAGGATCGCGCGGCGGGCGGCGGTCGCGTACAAGACGCGGCCCGGCTTGGGCGAGGTCATGACGCCCGCGCGCTCGCGCGCGCGCTACGCAACAAGAGTTCGGCCTCGTCTTCGAGCGCGACCAGTTGCGCTTCTTGGCGCCCGACGAGTTCGCGATCGCGCAGGGTCGGATGATTGGCGCGAACGTTGTAGACGGCCCCGCGCAGCGCAGCCGCCCCAAACTCGGCGGCGCAGCCGGCGTCGCTCGTAAGGTGCCGGTTGCCGAGTTCGAGCGCGTCGAGCGCGAGCGCGAGGACGTCGCGCGCGAGTTCGGCCGAGTGCAGCGGCACCAGCGCCGCGCCGGCGAGCGCGCGCTGCAAGCGAGCGGCCCGTTCGTGCTTCTCGTCCTCGGTCGTCTTCGGCAGCGCGAGCGCGTCCATCACGGCGCCGAAGGCCAGCTCGTCGGCGAGACGGTTCGAGCTCAACTGCGCGCTCAGCTCGTCGGCGCGAGCGACGAGCGCCGAGGCATGCTCGCGCACCCCGGTGTGGCGCGGGCTATCGCGCGTGATGCGTCCGACCATCGCGACGAGCGCGGCGCCGAGCGCTCCGACAATCGTCGCAGCGCTTCCGCCGCCCGGCGTCGCCCGAGACGACGCGAGCTCTTCCAGGTACGCTTGTAAGTCCATCGCAGCCTCATTTTGCTTCTGCAAATGAGGCCCCCCCACAGGTCCGACCGGGGGCGAAGCCCGGCCGGCGCGAAGAACCCGTGCTCGGTCGCTTTAGATTGTTGCAAAGATCGGCGAACGCAGACACACCTGTCTTGGGAGCTTTGCATTGCAATTGATCGATCGACCCCTGGGGGACGTCAAAGACCTTAGCCTCGCCGACGCCGGACGCTCGCGCATCTTGTGGTCCGCCAGTTTTATGCCCGTGCTCGCGCAGATTCGCGAGCGTTTTGCCAAAGAAAAACCGCTCGCCGGCGTGAGAATCGGCGGCTGTTTGCACGTCACGACCGAGACGGCGAACCTCGCGCTGGCCTTGCAGGCCGGAGGCGCCGAGGTTTCGCTCTGCGCCTCGAACCCGCTATCGACCCAGGACGATGTCGCGGCGGCCCTCTCGGTTCATTTCTCCATTCCAACCTACGCCATCAAGGGCGAGGATCACGCGACCTACTACCGGCACATCGAGTCGGTGATCGCGAGCCGGCCGCATATGACCATGGACGACGGCTGCGATCTCGTCACGACGCTCTACAACAAGCATCGCGAGCAGTTGGCCGAGATGATCGGCGGCTGTGAGGAGACGACCACCGGCGTGATCCGTCTGCACGCGATGGAGAAGGACGGCGTTCTGCCGTACCCGGTTATCGCCGTCAACGATGCGTTGACCAAGCATATGTTCGACAACCGCTATGGGACCGGCCAATCGACGATCGACGGGATCATCCGTGCGACCAACGTCCTGCTCGCGGGCCACGCGCTCGTAGTCGTCGGCTACGGCTGGTGCGGTCGGGGCGTCGCCTCACGCGCCAAGGGCCTTGGGGCGCACGTGGTTGTGACCGAGATCGATCCGCGCAAGGCGCTCGAGGCGGCGATGGATGGTTTCTCCGTCCTGCCGATGCGGGAGGCGGCGAAGATCGGCGATGTCTTCGTGACGGTCACCGGAAACTATCACGTGATCGGCGCCGAGCACTTCGCGCTCATGAAAGACGGCGCCATCGTTTGTAACTCGGGCCATTTCAACGACGAACTCGACCTCGATGCGCTCGAGAAGATGGCGGTTTCGAAAGTGAAGCCGCGTCCCTTCGTCGAGTCCTATAAGATGAAGGACGGCCGCGAAGTTCGCATCCTTGCCGAGGGCCGCTTGATCAATCTCGCGGCCGCCGAGGGGCACCCGCCGGCCGTGATGGATATGTCGTTTGCCAATCAAGCGCTCGCGGCGGCGCATCTCGCGAAGCACCATGGCGAGTTGCAGAAGAAGGTCTACCCGGTACCCGAAGCGATCGACGAAGAGGTCGCGCGTCTCAAGCTCGCGGCCCTCGGCATCAAGATCGACACGCTCACGCCGGAACAAGTGAAGTACATGGTCTCTTGGAGCGAAGGGACGTAATCATGGCCTATCGTCGTTTGTTTACCTCCGAGTCGGTGACCGAGGGACATCCCGACAAGATCGCCGATCAAGTCTCGGACGCCGTCCTCGACGCGATCCTTGCCGACGACCCATACGGCCGGGTCGCGGTCGAGACGTTTGCCATCACCGGGCAGATCCACATCGCCGGCCAGGTGACGACGAAAACCTACATCGATATCCCGAAAGTCGTTCGTAAGATCATTCACGATATCGGGTACACCAAGTCAAACGTCGGATTCGATGCCGAGACCTGTGGCGTCTCGGTTTCGATCGACGAGCAATCGCCCGACATCGCGCTCGGCGTCGACAAGTCCCTCGAAGTGAAGGAAGGCCACGGCCACGACGACTTCGAGCTCACCGGCGCCGGCGATCAAGGGATGATGTTCGGCTACGCATGCCGCGAAACGCCGGAACTCATGCCGCTGCCGATCACGCTTGCGCACAAACTCGTTCGCCGGCTCGCCGAGGCTCGCAAGTCGAATGAACTCGATTTCCTGCGCCCCGACGGAAAGTCGCAGGTGACGATCGAATATGAAGGCAAGCGTCCGATCCGGGCGAGCGCAATTGTGATCTCCACGCAGCACTCGCCCGACATCAGCAATCACGATCTCCACGATGCCGTGACCGAATCCATCATCAAGAAAGCCGTTCCGCCCGAGCTGCTCGACAAAGACACGGTCTTCCACATCAATCCGACCGGCCGATTCGTGGTCGGCGGTCCGCAAGGCGACACCGGTCTGACCGGCCGCAAGATCATCGTGGATACCTACGGCGGCCGCGGCAGACATGGCGGCGGCAGCTTTTCCGGGAAGGATCCGACCAAGGTGGATCGCTCGGCGTGCTACATGGCGCGCTACATCGCCAAGAACATCGTGGCTTCCGGAGTGGCGGACGAGGGGGAGGTTCAGCTTGCGTACGCGATTGGTGTTGCCGAGCCGGTCTCGATCTACGTCGAGACGTTCGGCACGAGCCGCGTCGATCCGCAGCGCATCTCGGCGCTGATTCGCGAGCACTTCCAGTTGACGCCGCGCGGCATCATCGAGTCGCTCAAGCTTCGCCGGCCGATCTTCAAGAAGACGGCGGCGTACGGCCACTTCGGCCGCACCGAGCCGGAGTTCACGTGGGAAGCGACGGACAAGGCGAAGGCGCTGCGCGCCGCCGCGGGTGTGGGAGCGGAAGCCGTTACCGTTTAGGTTCCCACAACTCGATCCGGTTTCCTTCCGGATCCATGGCCCAGCCGAAACGGCCGTAATCCGTGTCGTCGATCTTTGGATCGATCGTCGCGCCGGCACGTCGAAGCTGATCGAGCATGGCCTCGAGATCGCGAACGCGGTAGTTGATCATGTACGGCTTCGTGCTCGGGTCGAAGTAGTGGTTCGTCGATGGGAAAATCGACCACGCCGTGTCGTCGAACATCGCCCCCCCGTACGACGGATCAACGTCGATGCCGAGGTTGCTCTGGTACCACTGCCGTAACTTGTCCGCGTCGGTCGATTTGAAAAACACTCCGCCGATCCCGATCACCCGTTCCAAGTGGTTCCTCCTTGGGGTCAGGTCTTCGTTTCGCCCTTCTTTCCACAACTCGTAGAAAGAAGGGCGAACCGAAGNNCGGAACTCATGCCGCTGCCGATCGTTTTGGCGCACAACCTCACCCAGATGCTCGCCGCGGTTCGCAAGAACGGCGAGGTCTCATGGTTGAGACCCGATGGAAAATCGCAGGTCACCATCGAGTACGACGGCCAGCGCCCGGTTCGGGTCGACGCCGTCGTCATCTCGACCCAGCACGATCCCGACGTTCCGCTCGACACGATTCGCGGCGTCGTTCGAGAGCGCGTCATCGATGCGGTGATCCCTAAGTCGCTGCGCGACGCCCAGACCCGCATCTTCGTCAACCCGACCGGACGCTTCGTCATCGGCGGCCCGAAGGGGGATGCGGGTTTAACCGGTCGCAAGATCATCGCCGATACCTACGGCGGGATGGCGCGGCACGGCGGCGGCGCGTTCTCCGGAAAAGATCCTACGAAGGTCGACCGTTCGGCCGCTTACGCCGCGCGTTATGCGGCCAAGAACGTCGTCGCGGCCGGCCTGGCGGACCGCTGCGAACTGCAAGTTGCGTACGCGATCGGCGTGGCGCGTCCGATGAGCGTCCTGGTCGAGACGTTCGGAACCGGGAAGATCCCCGATGCCGAGATCGCCGCCCTGGTGATGGAGCACTTCGATCTCCGGCCCGCGGCGATCATCCACAACCTCAATCTGCGCCGTCCGATCTACTTGCAGACTGCGACCTACGGTCACTTTGGCCGGCCCGAACTCGACCTGCCGTGGGAGAGGCTCGACAAGGTCGAGGAGTTGCGCGCAGCCGCGGGCATTGCGGTGCCGGGCGAACAGTTCAGCGTCCCGGTGATCAGCGGGTAGGGGGCTTCGCTGCCGACATATCAGCGCGACTCGCGGCGCATGACCGGATAGAGCCCGATGAGCAGGGCCATCGCAAGATAACCGAAGCCCGAAACCATGGCGACCGTACGCGGACCATCGTGATCGCCGAGCCATCCCCCTAAGATGGCGCCGGGGACGGATCCGACTAAGGCGATCAAACGCGCCGCCGAGGTAACGCGCCCGACCATATCTTGCGGCGTGATCCGAATGCGCCAGCCGACGATTTGCGCGATCTCGAACAAGACGACGCCGTAGGTCAAGGCGTTGAAAACGATCAGGACGGCGAGACTGTGCGTAAACATCACCGGGAGGAAGAGGATTCCGTCGAGCGCATACGCGACGATCATCATCCGTCCGAATTTCCAGTCGCTCGGGACGTGGCCCGCCAACCAGGAACCGATCAGCGCGCCGAACGCGCCGATTCCAAACGCGACGCCGACCGTCGCATCGCTCGCGTGGAAATCGCTCTTGAGGTAGGGGATGTATGCGGCGCCGAACATGAAGCCGAAGAAGTTCAGGACGAGCGAGTTGCAGGCGACGGTGCGCATCGCCGCGTCGGCGAAGAGGAAACGAAAGCCCAGTCGGATGTCGCTCGCGACGTGCCGCGGAGTCGGGATTCGTCCCGGCTCATCCGGCCCAAAGCTTGGGACGATCGCGATCGAAATCTGCGAACCGAGGTAGGTACACGCGTTGATCGCGAGCGCGGGCAAGGGCCCGATCAAGGCGAAGAGCGCGCCGCCGATGGGCGGCAGGATCATCTGCGACGTTTGCTCCGCGGCGAGCAACATCGAAATCGCTTTGGTGACGCGGTCTTTGCCGACCAGGTAAGGGATGGACGATGCCTGACCGTTCACGAAGATCGCGGCGGCGATCGAGATGACGGCGATACCGACGTACAGTATCGGAAGGGTTAAGAAACCGAAGGCGTAGCCGAGGGCGAACGTGACGAGAATCGTAAAGCGAACGAAATCGCAGGCGATCATCAACTTGCGGCGGTCGACGCGATCGGCTAGCGACCCGCCGACCAATCCGAAGAGCGCAAAGGGTCCCAACTCGAGCGCGTACGTCACACCGATCGAGAGGGCGGAGCCCGTCAGGTGATAGACCAGGAGCGGTATGGCGATCAAGCGCAGGCCGTCACCGGCAAAGCTCAGTGCCTGGCCTGCGTAGAACAGACTGAAACTTCGGACGGAAAAGATACTACCGGCGTACGAAGACATGAGCGAGCGACCCCAAAAATCGACGAAAAGTGTTTTCGGATAAGGAAAACCTCGCAGGCTGCGGGTTTTCCGGGGCGCTACGTGCTCACAGCATTAGTTTACCCGGTGGTGTCAAGCCCGGGGCGGAAGCAAAGCGTGCCGAGAGCCCCAGCCGGCGCCGCAGAGGTTGGCCAACCAGCGTAACGTCGCCGCTGGCTCGCGGAAAACGGCTGTTAGCGCCGCACCGGTCGTGCGCGCGACCGCGAGCGGCGCCGTCGTGCGCAGGAGGCCGAAGCCCTCGGCGAAGCTCACATTGCGAACCGCGGCGTCGAACAGCCGACGTGACGGCACGAGGCCGGCGACGACCCCAGCGGCGACGCGCAGATATTCCGGATCTCGCGCCGCGCGCGCGCACCAGACGCGCAAGAGGGCGAGCCATGCCGGATTGAGGGCGCGATTCGTCGCGACCGCGACGATAAAGCGGTTGAGCTCGAGGTCGAGGCCGATCTCGTTTGTGACGCGCAGCGCGTAGGCAGCGAGGGCCGTGCCAAGCGACGTGCGGCGCTCGAAGGCGTCAGCGATGGCCTCGGCGACCCAGCGTCCGCTGGCGAGCGCGTATTGAATCCCTTCGCCGTTGATGGGATTGATGAAACCCGCGGCGTCGCCGACGAGCGCGACCGGCGCTGCGACGATCGGCAGACGAGCGTTGTACGTGCTGAGCGGCCAACCGGCGAGCTTGCCGGCGACGGCGGCGGGACCGAGACGCGCGAGGACGGCGGCATCGTTTTCGATCAGGTCGCGCATCAGGTCGCGCAGATGACGCTTCGGCGGCGCGACGGTCTGCGAAGCGATCCCGATCCCGACGTTGGCGTGGCCGTCGCCGGTTGGAAAAATCCAGAAGTAGCCCGGGAAGGTCGCAGCGTGAAAATGCACGTCGACGCCGCCGGGCGGCATCGCGATCCCATCGTAGTATGCTCGCAGGGCGATGAGGCGATCGGCTTTGGGCTGCGGCCGTCCGCGCATCCGCAGTGCGACGAGCGAGGCGCTCCCATCCGCGCCGATCAAGGCGCGCGCGCGCAGCACGCGTTCGCCGCTTTCGCCGCGCAACGTGACGGAAACGGTCTCGCCTTCCACGCGGTAGTCGGCGAAGGTGTGGCCTTCGAGCGGCCTCGCACCGGCGGCGCAAGCCGCGCGAAAGAGCCGTTCGTCGAAGGTCTGACGCGGAATGACGTACCCGAATGGCGGGAGCTCGCTGCCGGTCGGCAGCGGACTGCGCAAGACTTCTCGGCCTTCGATGAAGACGCTGCCGGCGCCGACGCGATTCCCCGATTGGAGTGCGGAGCCGAGAGCGAGTTCGTCGAGTTCGCGGACGGCGTGCGGCCCGATGAAATCGCCGCAGACTTTGTCGCGCGGGAAGTGCGCCTTGTCGACGAGGATGACGTCGAGCCCGCGACGCGCCATGACGGCGGCGGCGACGGCGCCGGCGGGGCCGGCCCCGATCAGGATCGCGTCGCAGTCCCTCACGGCCAAGGCGCGGCGGCGAGGAGCGCGACGACGGCGACACAAACGGCTCGCACAGGCATGGAACGATTCTCGTGATTTACGATGTAGCCGTCGTCGGCCTGGGCGCAATGGGAAGCGCGGTCCTCCAGCACGCCGCCGAGCGCGGGCTGTCGGTTTTTGGAGCGGAGCAATACCCGCCGGCTCATACCCTCGGCGCCTCGCACGGCAAGTCGCGCATGATTCGCAAAGCCTACTTCGAGGACCCCGCCTACGTGCCGTTGTTGCGACGCGCCTACGATCTTTGGGAGCAGCTCGAGCGCAAGAGCGGGCGCCCTGTCTTGCGCAAGACGGGCGTTCTCATCGCCGGGCGGCCCGAGAGCGCGATCGTAGCCGGCGTTCGCACGAGCGCCGAGTTGCATGGATTGTCGGTCGAGACGTACGACGCAGCCGAGATCCGCAGGCGCTTTCCGATGATGCGCCCACTCGACGACGAGATCGGCGTCCTCGAACCCGATGCGGGGGTGCTGCATCCGGAATTGGCGGTGACCGCACAACTCGAGGTCGCGAAATCCGCCGGAGCCGTGGCGCGCTTCAGCACGCGCGTCACGTCTTGGGACCGTGCGCCTGGCGGCGCAGCGTTTGCGCTGCGGCTCGACGACGGCAGCGAGGTGCGGGCGAAGAAGCTCGCGCTGTGTCTCGGCGCCTGGCTCGATCCCGCGGGTCTCGGGCTTCCGGTCGAGATTGAGGTGCGGAGAAAAGTACAAGCCTGGTTTGCGCCGACGGGCGACGCCTTTGCAGCCGGAAAATGTCCGGCGTTCTTGGTCGATCGCGCCGCATTCGAGGAGGTGCTGTACGGTTTCCCGGACTTCGGTGACGGCGTGAAAGCGGCATTCCACACCGGCGGAGAGGTGACGACGATGGCGACGCTCGATCGGATCGTTGCGTTTGAAAAGGATGTCGCACCGATTCAGCGCGCGCTAGACGCGTGGATGCCTGGTGCGGCGGCGCGCTCTCGCATGGCCAGCGTCTGTCAATACGATATGTCGCGGGACGAACATTTCGTCATCGGGCTGCATCCGGGCGACCCCGGCGTCGTGATCGCGGGCGGTTTCTCGGGGCACGGTTTCAAATTCGCGCAGGTCGTCGGCGAGATCGTCTCCGAGATCGTCGTAGACGGCGCGACGCATCACGACATCGGCTTTCTGTCGCCCGCAAGATTCGCAGGGATCGTGCGATGATCGCAATCGGATTCGTCGGTGTCGGCCGCATGGGCGCGAACATGGCGCTGCGCTTGCACGAGCGTGGCTATCCGATCGCGGCCGTGTACGACGTTTCCGCCGAGGCCGCCGCAACGACGGCGGCTGCGACTGGGGCGGTGGTCGTAACGAAGCTGGCGGACGTGACGCGTGCCGCAGGCGTGATTTTTACCGTCGTGACCGACGACGCGGCGATGGACCTGATCTTCGCCGAAGGCGGCGACTCGTTGCTCGCGGACGCAGGCGGAAAGATCTTCGTCAATTGCGCAACCGTTAGCCCGCAGGTCCACGAAATCGTCGAACGGCGGGCGCGAATGGCCGGCGCGCAAACGCTCGAGGGCTGCATGGCGAGTTCGGTCCCGCAAGCCCGTAACGGGACGCTGTTCTTGATGGTCGCCGGTGAGCGCGGCGCCTTCGAGCAGGTCGAACCGATCCTTCGCGAGCTGAGCGGCGCGCTCGTCTATTGCGGACCCACCGGCAGGGCCGCGCAAATCAAAGCGATCGTCAACATGGTGATGAACGTCAATACCGCTGCGCTAGCGGAGGGACTCGGTCTGGGCGCGGCGCTCGGCCTCGACCTGACGGAGCTGCGCGAAATCTTGAGCAAGACCGGCGCGAACTCGCGCGTCCTCGAGACCGACGGCGAGGATATGCAAAACCGCGAACACTCCGTCTTTTTCTCGGCGGCGCACGCCGCGAAGGATTCCGGAATCGCCGTCGCTTTGGCCGAGCGCGCCGGACTCGATCTCCCGCTCGCGAAGGCGACCTTGGCCCAGTATCGCCGCCTCGTCGATGCCGGCTGCGGCGAACTCGACAAGAGTGCGATCGCGGAGTTGACGTTCACGGACCGCTTGGAGGGCGCGAAGCGATGACGTGGAACCCGCCCCGGTCGCGGGCATTCCCGGATAGCTCAGTTGGTAGAGCAGCTGACTGTTAATCAGCGGGTCGTTGGTTCGAGTCCAACTCCGGGAGCCAGTTCTCCGGAATCGCAACCTCTGCAGTGAAGAAGAGCGCCGGCGCCCGTTAGGACGCCGGCGCCGGACGTTACTACGGGTAGCTGCCGGCTTCGAACCAGCGCGTAAGCGGTGTCGCATTCGCCATTTGAAACGCAGGGCTTTGGGGCGCTCCATCCGCTCGCTCCCAACACCAAACCCGACGGCTCCGACAATCCGTCTGGTCGGAAATTGAACCGCCGCGTCGAGATCGTCATTCACAAGTAAGCGCGAACGCGGATCTTAGCGTACGAGTTCGCAGAATTTAGAAAGATCGATATTGCCGCCACTCACGACGCAGACAACCTTGCCCCTAGGCAGGCCACTCAAACCGCCCGCAACCGCGCACGCGCCCGCACCCTCGCAGATCACGTGATTATTTTCCGCAACGAGCTTCAGTGCCCGGCGGATATCATCGAGCGAACTGACAATCGAACCGGCCAAAACACGACGCGCAAGTGGCCACATCGTCGGGAATACAGATTTTCCGCCGCAGCCGTCGACCCATGTCGCTTGCCATTCGCCGAATTGTTCCGCTTTTCCAGTCGAAAACGATCGCGACAACGGCGCCGCCGTAGCCGGTTCCGCGCCGTAGACTTTGACGGACGGTTTCAGCGCTGCCGTTGCGGAGCCGATGCCACACGCTAATCCGCCCCCGCCGTACGGTGCGACGATGCAATCGACATCCGGTAAATTCTCCAAAATCTCGAGACCGAGCGTCGCGTTACCACTAATGAAGGCGTCGTCGTCGAACGGGTGAACGAAACAGCCGTCTATGCCACGATACGTTCGTTCTTGAAGCGCTTGCCAACACTCGTCGAACGGTGCTTCGAAAATCTCCGCGCCGAGCGCGCGGATGGCATTCTTCTTTGTGGCCGGCGCCGTATCGATGAGCAGCACTTTGCAGGCGATGCCATATTTTCGAGCGGCGAATGCGACGCCTTGAGCGGCGTTACCGGCACTCACCGTCCAGACGCCTTTCGAACGCGTTGATTCATCGATCTGACGCACCGCATTGTAAGCGCCGCGTATTTTGAATGAGCCGGTCGGTTGGAAATTCTCAAGTTTTAGATAGAGCTCGGCATCGACGGTGGAACTATTCAGCCGTACGAGCGGCGTGCGTAACGCCGCCACGTATACGTGCTTCGCGGCATCCTGAATCGCCGCAAGAGGTATGACGCGAGCCGACGCAGTGCCGTCGAGAATTTCCATCGTTTCTCCCTGGTAAGCTTACCTCGACTCGGGATCAGCTGACGAGTGGCTTGGGGAAGCGTCCAGCGGTCTGAGTTTTTCGGTTGCGCCGCCGTTTATAGCACCCCCTCTGCAGGCCGGGGTGCCGGAGTCGAGCCGTTCGTGCAAGAGGCCGGCGTCCGCGCCGTGGAGGTAGTCCCCTGAGCCGGCACTGCTCGGAGCAGGGAGTTAACGGGGCTGCTGTTAATCAGCGGGGCGTTAGTTGGAGTCCAACTCCAGCAGCCACATTTCAAGGAGTAAGTGATGAGCAGCGTGCGGGTCCTCGTCGGCACGCGCAAGGGCGCGTTCGTTTTGTCTTCCGACGCCAAACGCGAACGGTGGGAGGTCGGCGGCCCCTTCTTCACGGGCTGGGAGATCTATCACGTGAAGGGCTCGCCGCTCGATCCCAATCGGCTCTATGCGTCTCAGTCGAGCGGCTGGTTTGGGCAGATGATGCAGCGCTCGAACGACGGC
>DHWK01000117.1:345-2939 GCA_002413145.1 bacterium UBP12_UBA5184 | reverse complement strand
AGACGTGGGAGGCGGTCGGCAACGCGTTTGTCTACGAAGGCGTAACCGGGACGCACCAATGGTACGACGGGACCCAGCGCCCGTGGGAATTCAAACGGGTCTGGCATCTCGAACCGTCGGCGACCGATCTCGACACCGTCTATGCCGGAGTAGAGGATGCGGCGCTGTTCCGGTCGACCGACGGAGGGACGTCCTGGCACGAACTCGCCGGTTTGCGTCAGCATCCTTCGGGTCCGAATTGGCAGCCGGGCGCCGGCGGGATGTGCCTGCACACGATCTTATTCGATCCGACCAATCCCGAGCGGATGTTCATCGCCATCTCGGCGGCCGGCGCGTTTCGGAGCAAAGATGCCGGGAAGACCTGGCAGCCGATCAACCGCGGACTGAAGTCCGAACAGATTCCAGACCCGAACGCCGAGGTCGGCCACTGCGTGCATCGCATCGCGTTGCACCCCTCGCGTCCGGACGTGCTGTTCATGCAGAAGCACTGGGACGTCATGCGCAGCGACGACGGCGGAGATTCGTGGCACGAGGTCAGCGGAAATTTACCGACGGACTTCGGCTTTCCGATCGACGTCCACGCCCACGAGCCAGAAACGATCTACGTCGTCCCGATCAAGAGCGACAGCGAGCATATCCCGCCCGATGGAAAGTTACGGGTGTACCGCAGCCGGACCGGCGGCAACGAATGGGAGGCGCTCACCAAGGGGCTGCCGCAGCGGGATTGTTACGTCAACGTCCTGCGCGACGCGATGGCGGTCGATTCGCTCGATGCGTGCGGCATCTATTTCGGCACGACCGGCGGACAGGTCTATGCCTCCGCCGATGCCGGCGACAGCTGGAATGCGATCGTCCGGGACCTTCCGCCGGTCCTCTCGGTCGAAGTTCAGACGCTGCCGTGATCCGCGTCGTGCTGCCGGCCCATTTGCGGACGCTGGCGCGCGTCAACGGCGAGGTGGAACTCGAGGTCGCCGGCGAGCCGACGCAAAGCTCGGTCCTCGCCGCCGTAGAGACGACGTTTCCGGTACTGCGCGGAACGATTCGCGATCGCGTGACCCAACGGCGCCGTCCGTTCGTGCGCTTCTTTGCGTGCGGACAGGATCTCTCTCACGAGGCGCCCGATGCTCCGCTCCCGGAGGCGGTTGCGAGCGGGAACGAACCGTTTCTCATCGTTGGCGCGATGGCCGGCGGCTAACTCAGTCCCAGGCCGTCGGAAATCGCAGGTCGAGGTTCGCTTGCTCGCCGGCAGGCCGAGCGCCGCTTGGCTGCAGGCTAAAGCGGGTATAGAGCCGGCATGCATATTTCACGTTCCGCGATGCTGGGAGTTGTCTTGGCGATGCTCGTCGGGATCGGCGCGCCCGCATTCGCCAAAACCGACAATGTCTACTACGGTGTCGTCCAACACGTCTCGCTGCAGAACATCAAGGTTTACAACCCGAAAGATAAGTCAGCGGTGAGCTTTTTGATCTTTCCGAAGTTTGACCAGGTCTTCTCCGGCGACGGCAAAGAGACGTACCAGATGAAGGACATCAAGACCGGACAGTACGTCAAGATCTACTACGATCAGCACGCGCTCGGCGCGCGCCATGCCAATCGCATCTACTTGATGAAGAATAACAACGCGGTCAAACGTAGCGAGTAACCCGGGCTCACAAGCTCTCCGCGACCAAGCCGGTTCCTCGTGGGCCGGCTTTTTCGCGTGCAGCCCCATCCCCGCAGCGGCCGTCGCGAAGGCTGGAGCGCCGCAGCCGGAGTAGCTCCCTGCATGAATCGTCGCGAACTCGTCGGCGCGGCAGCTACCGCCTCTTGTACGGCGCTCTGGCCGCGCGTCGTTCGCGCGCAGAGTCTGCGCAAACTCCGTGTCATCGCCTTCCCGGGCGGCGGAAACGGTTGGCCGATCTGGGTTGCGCAGCGTCAGCAATTTTTCTCGCGCGAAGGCCTCGAAATCGAGTTGACGCCGACACCGGGTTCGGTCTATCAGATGACGCACCTCGTCTCCGGCGATTTCGACATCGCGCACACCGCGATGGACAACGTCATCGCGTACACCGAAGGAGTTGGCGAGGTCGCATTGAGCGGCTCCCCGGCCCTGGTCGCGATCATGGGTGGCGATAATGGATTTCTGCACGTTCTTACGCGGCCACAATTCAAGACCTACGCCGATCTCCGCGGGAAGCGTCTCGGCGTCGATGCCGTCGGTACCGGTTTCGCTTTCGTCTTGCGCAAGCTGCTCGATCTGAATGGGCTGCATCCCGGCGACTACGAGCTAGTCGCCGTCGGCGCGGGACAGAAGCGATTCCAAGCGCTCGTCAACGGCGAGATCGACGGGACTATTTCCAGTACGCCATTCGATATCCAAGGTGAAGCTGCCGGTTTGCAGGTGCTGCCGCCGGCGATCGACGCCCTCAGACACTATCAAGGCTATGTCGCCGTCGTGAACCGCGCGTGGGCGATCCCGAACGCCGGCGAGGCGGGTGCGTACATTCGTGCCTATCGCGCGGCCCTGAATTGGCTCTACGATCCCGCGAATCGTACCGCTGCGATCGCGCTCCTCGCCGACAACGCGAAGATGGCTGCGGCGGTCGCACAGAAAG
>DHWK01000117.1:0-207 GCA_002413145.1 bacterium UBP12_UBA5184 | reverse complement strand
CCGGGCCGGCGCTCGGCGCGCCGGCAAAATACGTTGACCCCTCGTACTCTCGAGCGGACGGCGACGGAAAGGCGCGGCTTCTCGCGGGACGATAGAACGGAAGAAGGCGCGCAGCCCGGCCTGCGGTAAAAGCAAGCACGAGGTTTCTATGACGTTTCGCAGCGGACGGCACTTGGTTCAAATCCCAGGACCGACCAACATCCCCGA
>DHWK01000161.1:4010-4916 GCA_002413145.1 bacterium UBP12_UBA5184 | reverse complement strand
CGTGGTTCGGGATCGGACTCGGGATCGAAGGCAATCGCTGCCGCTGCCGCCGGCGGCGCCGGCGGGAGCGCCGCAGGACTCCCGGCCAGGGTCCCAGGCTCGCGTTCGACCACGCCGCTCATGGCGTCACGACGACGCTATGGCGGAGTTTCTTGAGCGCGCTGCGATGGAGCTGCGACACCCGCTGCGCCGAAATCTCCATCCGGCGTGCGATCGCGTGCATCGACAGCTCCTCGTAATAATGCAGCGCCATGACCTGACGGTGCCGCGGCGGCAGCCTGTCGATCGCGTCGCGTAGCTCGCGTTTGAGCGCCGCCTGCAAGGCCTGCTCGGCAGGTTCGTCGCGCGAATCGGCGAGTGCGTTGGGCTCGATCCCGTAAGACGCGTCGAGCGAGAGCAACGAGTGCGCGAAGGCCGCTTCGCGGGCGCGCCGGAGCTTGGGGACGCTGCGCTCGAGTTCGCGCGGTGTTTCCAGACGTCCGATCTCTTGCGCGCGCGCGAAACGCGCGCGGTCGGCGGCTCGCAAGGTGCGCCGCACGCGCTCAGAAACCGGGTCCATCCGACGCAAGCCGTTGAGCATCGCACCGAGACAGACGCGGCGCGCGTATTGCTCGAGGGTCGTTCCATAGAACGGATCGTAGGTGTCGATCGCGCGCAGCAGGCCGATGCAGCCGTCTCCGATGAGGTCGTCGACCTCGACCGCCGCGCTCACCGAGCGCGAGACGCGCCCGGCCCAGCGGCGTAGTTTTGGAAAGAGCAGTTCGACGTGGTCGCTGCGCTGCGCCGGCGTCATCGCTCGAAGAGCCGCTCGAAGGTCGCTGCGAGCGCGCGGTCGCGTCGAGCCAAGGTCAGTGCGACCTGGCCGAGGGCGGCGTCGCCGAAAAACCCGAGCGCTTTGGCGATCGG
>DHWK01000161.1:790-3952 GCA_002413145.1 bacterium UBP12_UBA5184 | reverse complement strand
CGCGCGGGATTAACCGCGGTGCAAGTTGTTGGCGATCCGCTGCATCTCATCGGCGGCTTGCACTCCCTTGGCGTTGGCTTCATACGCGCGTTGCGCGGTGAGAATCGACATCATCGCCTCGATGATCGAGACGTTGGCTCGCTCGAGCATCCCGAAGACGAGTTTGGGACCGCGCTCGCCGCCCGGCACTACCGTCGTCGCAATCCCCGACTCGCGCGTCGCCGCGAACAGCGCCGAGCCGATCGCACGCATGCGTTCGGGCGCCGCAAACGCCGCGAGCCGAATGCGTCCGATCTCGCGCCGCTTTCCGCCGGCGAGGTCGACGCTGATTCGACCGTCTGCCGCGACCTCGACCGAGGTCGCCTCGGACGGGATGCGGACGTCCCGCAGCCGCCAACCTTCGGCGTTGCGCAGCGAACCGTCGGCCGCGCGCGCGAACGAACCGTTGCGCGTGTAGGCGCGCCGGCCGTCGCGTTCGAGCGCAAAGAAGCCGGCGCCGTCGATCGCGAGGTCGAACGGACCGCCGCTCTTCTCGAGTTTGCCTTGTTCGAATAGACGCCGTAAACCGAGCGCGACCGTTCCGAGGTTGTCGCCGATCGCACCGAAGGTCGCAGCGGCGCGCTTGAAACCCGGGACGTCGGCGTTGGCCAGATTGTCGGCGATGACGTCGAGCGTCTGCTGCTGCGCCGCCATCCCCGTCGCCGCAGCGTAGAGCGCGCGGTTCACGCTTTCACCCGCGCGACGTCGTTGACGTCTTTGGCGCGCGTCTCGTCGATCGCGCCGAGCGTCTTCTCCGCGGTCTCGAAGGCGCGCTGGGCGGCGAGGACGTCGACCATCTCGCCAATCGCATCGACGTTCGAGCGCTCGAGAAAGCCGCTCTCGACGCTCGCACCGGCGGAGAGACGAAGCCGGTCGAACGCCTCGCCGCCTTCGCGCACGGCGCCGCGCGAATCGATCGTCGCTCCGGGCGTCGCGCGAAGCGGGCCGCGCTCGCCGAGGAGCAGCCGGCCGCGTTCGTCGACCAGCCGTCCGGCGGCATCGAGCGTAAACGACGCCGAACGTTCGGCGACCGCAGCGCCATTTGGCGCGCGCACCCAAAACGAGCCGCCGACGACGGCGAGATCGAAGGCGCGTCCGGTTTTTTCCAGCGGGCCCTGTTTGCGGTCGAGCGCGCTCATGACGCGCAGCCCGCGTTGGCTAAGGCTGATGCGCGCGATGCGGCGCCTGAATCCGGCGCTCGAGACGTTGGCCAAGTTCGCGGCGGAGACGTCGAGGCGGGCGCGCGCGGCGTGCATCGCCGAGGCCATGAGTTCTATTCCATCCATGCCTTCGATGCTAGGCGCGCTACATTACCGCAGCGTTGCGGCGCTTTTACGGGACGATGATTCGACCGGTGCGCTGACGAAGCGCAGACGCTAATGAGAGCCGGCCGGCTTCTCCTTAGTGTATCCTTCGGTTTCCTCGCCGCGTGCGGCCGCGGCGATCAAGGCTTGAACTACAGCGGGACGCTGCAGGCGACGAGCGCCGCCGTCGGAAGCACGATCGGCGGACGCGTCACCGCGGTGCTTGCGAGCGACGGTTCGCACGTCCAGGCCGGCGACGTCATCGTTCGTTTCGACGACTCGCAAGAACGCGCCGCCGTTGAAACGGCGCGCGGCAAATTAGCCCAAGCGCGCGGCGCGCTCGCCGACTTCATCGCCGGCGCGCGTCCCGAGGACCTCGCACGGCTTCAAGACCTCGTAACTCAACAGCACGCCGCCTACGATCGCGCCAGCTTGAGTTCGACGCATCAAATCGCCACGCTACGCGCGCAACTCCGTCAGGCTGGTGAGCAAGCGGCGGCGGCCGGCGCGACGGCGGGCGACGCGCGCCGCGAAGCGCAGCGGACCCGCAGTCTGTATGCGACCGGTGACGTCTCGCAGCAGACGCGCGATGCAGCGAACGCGCGCGAAGCGGAGACGGGGGCGCAGCTGCGCAGCGCGCTGGCCGCCGTCCGGGCCGCACGTGCCCAACTCGCGGGAGCGATGGGCGCGACGCTGCCCGAAGACACCGCGGGCGCGCTGGCGGCCTATCGCGCCGCGCAGGAAGCGTATCGTGCGCTCGCCGCCGGCTCGCGGCCCGACCAGATCGCTCAGGCGCAAGCCGCCGTTCGAGTCGCGGAGGGCGATCTCGCCGCCGCCCAGGCGCGCTTACGCGAGATGGTCGTGCGCGCGCCGGCCTCCGGCGTCGTGAACGATCTCGATCTGCATCCGGGCGATCTCGTCATGCCGGGCGCATCGGTCGCGACGATCGACGAATCCGGAAACCCCTACGTGCGGATCTACGTCCCGCAAGAGAAATTGAGCGGTCTGCGACCAGGTCAGAACGTGCGCGTTCGTTCCGACGCGCTGCCGGGCCAGAGTTTCTCCGGAGCGATCGAGCAACTCGATTCTCAGGCGCAGTTCACGCCACAGAACGTCCAGACCGAAAGTGATCGCGCGACCCTGGCCTTCGGCGTCAAAGTCCGCGTCCACGACCCCGAGCACCGGCTCTACGGCGGGACGACCGTCGAAGTCGCTCTCCCTTGAACGAAACCGCGATCGAGGCTCGCAACCTCACCAAACGCTTCGGCGCGCGAGTCGCGGTGAACGATCTCTCGCTGAAGGTCGCGCGCGGGGAAATATACGGATTCCTCGGTCCTAACGGGAGCGGCAAGTCGACGACGATCAAGATGCTCTGCGGGCTCGCCCAGCCGACCTCGGGCAGTGGAACGATCGCCGGCTTCGACGTCGAGCGTGAAGGCGATAAGGTGCGCCGCGCCATCGGTTACATGTCTCAGTCGTTCGCCTTGTATGAAGATCTCACGGTACGAGAGAATCTCGAATTCTACGGGCGCGCCTACGAGCTCGAGCGAACGCACCGCGAACGGCGGATCGCGACGCTGGTCGACTTCTGCGGCCTGCAACAGTACCTCGACCAGCTCGCCGCGACCCTCTCCGGCGGTTGGAAACAGCGGCTGGCGCTGGCCGGCGCGCTGCTCCACGAACCGCAGATCGTTTTTCTCGACGAGCCGACGGCGGGGATCGATCCAGTCGCACGGCGCGAACTCTGGGATTTGCTCTTCCAACTGAGCGAGAGCGGCGTTGCGCTGTTCGTGACGACGCACTACATGGATGAAGCCGA
>DHWK01000161.1:436-700 GCA_002413145.1 bacterium UBP12_UBA5184 | reverse complement strand
ACATGGATGAAGCCGAACGCTGCAGCCGCATCGGCTACATCTACGACGGCGTCCTCATCGCAGCCGGGACGCGGGACGAGTTACGCCGCCTTCCCGGAGTTACGCCGGAGGGGACGCTTCGCTACCGCCTCAGTTCGATCGCCGACGTCGTAGCGATGCTAGCGAAGACCCGCAAGACGTCGTACGTTCGGGATTCGACGATCTTCGGCGATGAGCTGCACCTCTTGGTGGGCGCCGAGGTGACGGCCGAGCAGATCGCGCGCG
>DHWK01000161.1:0-282 GCA_002413145.1 bacterium UBP12_UBA5184 | reverse complement strand
GACGGCCGAGCAGATCGCGCGCGATCTGAACGTCCAACTGGCCGGCGTCGAGAAGATCGAACCGTCCCTCGAAGACGTCTTCGTCGCCTTGACGCGGAATCGGCGCGCAGCATGACCCGCAACGCGTTCGATCTGCGCGGCTTCGACGCGGTGCTCTACAAAGAGATCAAACACGTCCTGCGCGATCGCGTCACGCTCGGACTCTCACTCGTGCTGCCGATCGTGCAATTGACGATCTTCGGCTACGCGATCAATATGAAGGTCGAGCACATCCGGACGGCA
>DHWK01000078.1:2684-2982 GCA_002413145.1 bacterium UBP12_UBA5184 | reverse complement strand
ATCCCTATCTCGCCTTCGCGGCGATGCTGTGCGCCGGGATCGACGGGATCAAGCGCCAGATCGACCCGGTCGCAGCCGGCTTCGGACCGCTCGACACCAACATTTACGAACTCTCCGAGGAGGCCGCCGCCAAGGTCAAGACGGTGCCGGGTTCGCTGCGCGAGACGCTCAGCGCGCTCGAAAAAGATCACGCCTACCTTACCGACGCCGGCGTCTTCTCAGAAGACTTCATCAAGCTTTGGATCGACTACAAGACCGAGAAAGAACTCAAACCGGTCGAAATCAGGCCCCACCCCTA
>DHWK01000078.1:876-2508 GCA_002413145.1 bacterium UBP12_UBA5184 | reverse complement strand
ATGGAACGAGTCCGCCGTCCCGGGCGAGGCAATGTCGCGCCGCCGAAGCACAAGCGTCAACGACCCTTCCAGTCGGGAGGGCGCTTTTCGAGGAATGCGCTCATCCCTTCTTTGAAGTCTTCGCTCAAGTAACAGCGCTCGACCAGGTCGTGGTCGTCACCCGTCGTGCCGCGTACGATGCGGCGCAGCGCTTCTTTCGTCGTGGATATCGTCAGCGGAGCGTTGCCGGCGATCTTCGTCGCGACCGCCTCGGCACGCGACAGCACCTCGTCGTCGCTAGCCGTCAGCTCGTTGATAAAACCCAGTTCGTACATGCGCCGCGCGTCAAACAGGTCGGCGGTGTAGACCATTTGCTTCACCGCCGGCGCGCCGAGGAGCCGTTCGAGCCGGCGGTAATTGGCGATCGACAGGCAGTTGCCGAGCGTTCTGGCGACCGGGAACCCGAAACGAGCCGACGGACCGCAGATGCGCAGATCGCAGCCCGAGGCGATCCCGAAGCCGCCGCCGGTGCACGCGCCGCGAATCGCCGCGACGACCGGTACCTTCACGTCTTCGAGGCGCGAAAAGACGCGGTCCATGCGCTCCTCGTAGCCGAGCACGTCGTTCGCATCCCGCATGTTCCTGAATTCGTTGATATCGGTGCCGGCGACGAACGCGCGATCGCCCGCTCCCGTGAAAAGGACGCAGCGCACCGCGGGATCGGCGTCGATCTCGCCGCAAAGTTCGAAGAGCCGTTCGTACATCGCGAGGGTCATCGCGTTGCGCGCCGCGGGGCGGTTGAACGTCACCCAGAGCACCGGTCCGCGCCGCTCGGTTAGGATGTTATCGGCTGACATCGGCCGTAGGTGCGCTCGCGCTCAGCACTCGTTCGCGTTCGAGCGCGGAGATCTCGTCGTCGCTGAAACCGTAATCGCGTAGCACGTCGCGCGAGTGTTCGCCCAGCAGCGGGCCGGCGGTTCGCGCGGCGGTCTCGGTCTTGGAGAATCGCATCGGCGAGCGCATGATCCGAACGGGTCCGAGTTTCGTATGCGGGACGTCGCTAAAGAAACCGCGCTCGTTGAGGTGCGGATCGGAGAACACGGCAGCGAAGTCGAGGATCGGGGCCGCGGGGACGCCGACGGCGTTGAGCGCGTCAACCCAGGCGCGGCTCGTGCGCGCGACCGTCTTCTGCTCGATCAGTTCCACCAGTTCGGCGCGGTTCCGCAGGCGAATCGTCGGGTTATCGAAACGCGGATCGTTTTCGAGCGCAAGCAGGTCGAGGATCTTGCAAAACGCGGGCCAGGTTTTCGGCGTCGTCGCGCCGGCGGTGAAGTATCCATCGCTCGACCGAAACGCCTGGTACGGTGCGACGCGCTGATGCGCCGAACCGTGGCGCCGCGGCACCTCGCCGGTTGCGAAGTACTGGCCGGCCTCCCAGACCGCAAGCGAAACGCCGGATTCGAAGAGCGAGACGTCGATGTGCTGTCCGCCGGCGCCGCTTTGACGCGCGTAGAGCGCCGCGACCACCGCCAGCGCACCGTACAGCCCGCAGGCGAGATCGGTGACCGGGACGCCGATTTTCACCGGCGGTCCACCCTCTTCACCCGTGATGCTCATCAAGCCGCCGCGGGCCTGGGCCATGATGTCGAGCCC
>DHWK01000078.1:519-801 GCA_002413145.1 bacterium UBP12_UBA5184 | reverse complement strand
CTGGGCCATGATGTCGAGCCCCGGCAACGACGCGTAAGGGCCGTCCTGGCCCCAGCCCGACGCCGAGAGGTAGATGAGGTTCGGACTCTCCCGTGCCAGCACTTCGTACCCGAACCCGAGGTCGCGCATCGCGCCGGGGCGCAGATTTTCGATCATGACGTCGGCCCGCGCGACGAGCCGTTTGAAGGCAGCTTTTCCGGCTTCTGCCTTTAGATCGAGGGCGAGGCTGCGCTTGTTCCGATTGAGCCGGACGAAACCCGAACTCTCGCCGTCGATGTACGG
>DHWK01000078.1:0-386 GCA_002413145.1 bacterium UBP12_UBA5184 | reverse complement strand
CCGCTCAGACGCGTAAAGTCGCCGCCGTCCGGATTCTCGACCTTTACGACGTCGGCGCCCAAATCGGCGAGCTGCATCCCACAGAACGGAGCGGCCATGAAGTTGCCGACTTCGATGACGCGGACGCCTTGCAGCGTTGTCACGGAAAACGCTTACCGATGTCCGATATTATGCGCCGGATGGACGTCCGAGGAAATTACCCACCCGTAGTGACCGCGGAACGGCCCGCTCACGAGTTTCACGCCGATCGCGCCTTGTTCGCCGTCGCCCTCGCTCGGATGCGCGGCACCTGGATGACAGGCGACGATCTGCGCCTGCGTCCCCGCACCCGCGAGCACGGTATGGGCCATGACCTCGCGCGAGCTATTCCAGCGGCCCTCGACGTA
>DHWK01000111.1:8497-9183 GCA_002413145.1 bacterium UBP12_UBA5184 | reverse complement strand
GGTCGGAAGACCGGCGCGATTTTATTTCTTAGGCGGCGGACTCGGCGAAGCGTTGCCGCCAGGCGGCGACTTCATCGAGGCGGACGTTGGATCCGCACAGCAGCAAAAGCGTCTGCTCCGATTTCGGGACGAGGCCGAGCCGGACGGCGGCGAGGGTGCAGGACGCCGCCGGCTCGACGAGCACCCCGAGGCTCTCTTGCAGCTCGACGATCGCGACGACGGCGGCGCGGTCGTCGACGACGACGACAGCGTCGACGTACGCTCGAACGCCGTCGAGCGTACGCTGCGCGACCGCGGGCGCACCAAGCGTCCGCGCGATCGACGTGATGCCGTCGAGCAGCACCGGTTTACCGGCCTCGAGCGCGCGGTGCATCGCGTCGGCCCCCTTCGTCTCCACACCGATCACCGTTACGCCCGGCTTCAGCTGCTTGAGGACGGACGCGATGCCGACGAGAAGACCGCCGCCGCCGATCGAGATGACCACCGTTTCAAGGGCCGGCATCTGCTCGAGCATCTCTAGACCGATCGTCCCCTGGCCTGCGATGACGCGGTCGTCGTCGAAGGGATGAAGCAGCGTCAGCCCGTCGCGGGCGAGTTCGTCGACGCGTGCGAACCCTTCGGCGATCGTCTCCGTCAGGACGACCTGCGCACCTTGGCCGTGATCTACGACGACTCGCCCAGCCAGC
>DHWK01000111.1:5990-8434 GCA_002413145.1 bacterium UBP12_UBA5184 | reverse complement strand
CCGCGCGGCTTGAACGAGCCGGTATGCTGGAGAAATTCGAGCTTGTAGCCGACCCCGTCGCGCACGACCGTCGGCGTGACCACGACGTGCTTGGCGATCCGCTCGCGCGCCGCGCGGACGTCCGCGAGGTTCACTCGCCTCGGATCGCGCGCACGATCCGGGCGCAGGGCGCGCAGAGCTGCGGGTGCCGGACGTCGGCGCCGAGCGGCAGCGTCTTCCAACAGCGCGAGCACTTCCCGCCGACGGCGGGCATCAATTCGATTCGCGCGTCGGCGCCGGCCTCGAGCCCCGGGTCGACCAGGAGCGTCACCGACGAAACGACGAGCGCCTCACGCAAGTTGTCGCCGAGCGCACGCAGCGCCGCCTCCAACCCGGCCGGCGCGTGGACGTGCGCCTGCAGCTGATAGTCGCGCATCCCCTCGGCGCTCGCCACGAGACCACGCATCCGCTTGAGGCGCGACCACAACTCGAGCTCGGCCACCTCGTGCGAACCGCGTTCGCTGCCGCGCGGCATCTCGAGATCGAAGACCGAGTCGGCCTCGCCCCGCAAGCGTGGGGGGACGAACTGCCAGGCCTCCTCCGCGGTGAACGAGAGCAGCGGTGCGAGCAGTGCGCTGAGCGCGCGCAGCATCGTATACAGCGCGGTTTGGGCGCTGCGGCGCCGCTTGCCGTCCCGCTCGCCGGAGTACATCGGATCCTTGAGCAGATCGATGTAAAAACTCGAAAGGTCCTCGCCGTCGAATTCGATCAACGCGAGATAGACGTCGTGCAGGCGAAACTCGTCGTAGGCATGTGTCACCGCACGGGCCAGTTCGTCGAGTCGTGCAAGCGCCATTCGATCGATTGGTTCCAGCTCGGCGCGCGGCACCAAATCGCCGGGCGCCAGGTCGTCGATCAGACCGAGTAACATCCGCAAACGGTACCGCAGATTTCTATAGACGCTGCCCACCGAATCGAGCAGCGTCTCGCCGAAGCGCATGTCGGCCGTGAAATCGACCGACGACGTCCAAAGCCTCAAGACGTCGGCGCCGTATTTCTCGATCGCCGCCAGCGCGCCGACGTAGTTCCCCGTCGACTTGTGCATCGCGCGGCCTTCGGCATCAACGACCCAGCCGGTCGAAACGACGGTCTTATAAGGCGCCGCACCTTGGGTCGCGACCGCCGTGATCAAGTTGCTGCGAAACCAGCCGCGGTACTGATCGCTGCCCTCGAGGTACAGATCGGCGGGCCAGTGCAGGCTTGGATCGTGGCGCAGCACCGCGCGGTGCGTCACGCCCGATTCGAACCAGATGTCGACGATGTTGAATTCTCTTTCGAGCCGCGAGCCGCGGCATTTCGGGCAAGAGAAATCGGGCGGTAGGAACGTCGCCAGCGGTTCGGTCCACCAGAGATCCGACGCGTTAGCCCGTTCGGCGCCACGCTCGCGATAGACGCGGCCGGTCTTCCGCGCGACCTCGGGATCGATGAACGACTCGCCGCAATCGAGGCAGACGAGCGCCGGCAAGGGCGTCCCCCACGTACGCTGGCGGGAGATGCACCATTCCGGATGGTTCTCGATCATCTGCAGCATCCGGCTCTCGCCCCAGGCTGGAATCCAACGCACGTCGAGGACCTTTTCGGCGCTGCGCTTGCGCAGGCGGTTGACGTCCATCGCGATGAACCACTGCGAGGTCGCGCGGAAGATGACCGGGTTCTTGCAGCGCCAGCAGTGCGGATACGAGTGCGCGTACTCTTCGCTCGCGAAGAGCTTACCCGACGCTGCGAGGTCGGCGACGATCCGTGCGTTCGCTTCGAAGATCGGCAGGCCGGCGTACGGCCCCGCTTCGCTCGTGAAGATGCCGCGCCCGTCGACCGGGTTGATGATCGGCAATCCAAACTTGACGCCCGTATCGAAGTCGTCGGCGCCGTGACCGGGCGCGGTATGTACCGCGCCGGTTCCGCTGTCGAGCTCGACGTACTCGGCGCCGACGATTTCCGAGTCGCGCTGCATGAACGGATGCCGGACGTCGGCGCCGACGAAGGCGCTGCCGGGACCGCCACCGAGACGCGTCGCCGCCGGACCGGCCGCGCGCCCAAAGACGTCGCCGGCGAGTGCGTCGGCGACGAAAAACAACTCATCGGCGCGGCGATACACCCCGTACTGCGCTTCGGGTTTCAGCGCGATGCCGGCGTTGGCGGGTAAGGTCCAAGGCGTCGTCGTCCAAATCAAAATCGAAAGGGGCGCAGAGTCGAGGGTCGCGATCCCGGCGCGAGCCAAGAGATCGGCGCGCTGCCCGGCGTCGGCCGTGAACCGAACGTAGACCGACGGAGAGACGCGCTCTTTGTATTCGATTTCCGCTTCGGCCAGCGCCGTCTCGTCGTGGATGCACCACAAGGTCGAGCGCAGACCCTTGTAGAGCTGACCGGCTTCGGCCAGGATGCCGAGCGTCTCGACGATCGTCGCC
>DHWK01000111.1:0-5869 GCA_002413145.1 bacterium UBP12_UBA5184 | reverse complement strand
GGACGAACGTGTCGCGCTGGACGCCGAGCCAGTAGAGCGCGCGCTCGCGGCATCGCTCCCGTAGTTCGATCGGATCGACCGTACGAAAGTCGAGCTTGAGATGGCGCAGCGTCTCGAACTCGATCGGCAAACCGTGCATATCCCAGCCGGGGACGAAGTTCGCATACTTGCCGTCGAGCAAATGGAACTTGACGAAGACGTCCTTGAGAACGCGACCGAGCAGCGTGCCCATGTGGGCCTCGCCGTTGGCGTACGGCGGTCCGTCGTGCAGAATCCACTTCGGGTTGTTCGCGTTGCGTTCGAGGCGGCGCCGATAGACGTCGTGTTGTTGCCAAAACGCGAGGCGTTCCGGCTCGCGCTTCGGCAGCTCGGCGCGCATCGGAAAGTCCGTCTTTGGCAGATTTAAGGTCGCGCGATAATCTGTGCCGACCGTCTCCTTGGCTGACATCGAACAGCCGGGGTTCGGTTCGCGTCTGCCCTGGTCCTTACGCTACGCTGCTCAGCCTGAGGAGGGCGCGACGGCGCCGATCTCACGCCGGAAGCCGAGACTCCGAAGCCCCGTTGATATCTAGCCTACGGAAACCACATCGTATGCCCCACGTCGTGGAGCGGGGTGGCATCGCGCCAAAGCTCACGAGACCGTCGCGTTCTCGCACGCTTCGATGAGAGAGGGTCTTAGCTCTAGTCCGAAATTCTAAGAAGCGCGTCACCGATGCGCTCGATGTCCACACTCCAATTGCTCGACGCAGAGAAAGCACGAATCGGCACTTCGGACTGATCATACTGGCGCGCTGCTAAGGATTCAAAAGAATCGGCAAGCACCGTCATTTGCTCCGGCCATTTTTCAAGTGCCGCCCCCGATTAGGCCAAGGCGACCGTATGGCCGTCTGCCGGGACGGGCCAAGCGCGCCCGGATCATCAGGAATTGCGGGCACTTTGAAGCCACAGAAGCCTTCCGTCTCAAGCGGCTTGAATGGTGTGGCAAATTGCCGTACACTGAGGAAATGGCACAAGATCGTAACAGCGCAGAAGCCGACCAGCGCTTTTCCAGGCTGCAACGCCGCCGCCAGCAATCTTCGCGCGGCCCTTTTGGGAGCACGACTCGATGAGTGCGCAGCGAGAGCGCTTTTCGGCGCGATTATCGACAAGCCAGAAGGCTCTGCTTGAGCGCGCAGCGGCGTTGACTGACCGAACGCTGACGGATTTCGTTCTCGCAGCCGCTCAAAGCGAGGCCGTGCGCGTGATCCAAGATCACCAAGTCATCCAACTCGAGAGCGTCGCGTTCGATCGTTTTGCCGAAGCCTGCTTCAATGAAGAGGCAACCCCGGACCCGAAAACACAGGAGGCCATCGCGGCTCTGCGCCAACGCGTCCGACCTTGAGTGGAATTCAGGTTCGAGCTCCTCGGAAAGCACGGATGCGACATCGATCAATTTCGGTGCGAGAAGGCTTCACGCGAGCGATATCTTCGTGTCTCTGCCACTCACGACGTCGGCAAGCGTTTAGCGGTCGTTTTCTTACTCGTTGAGACCGCGACAAATCGAATAGCGGGTTATTTTGCTCTCTCGACAGTGATGAAGCTCTTTCGGCCGATGAAGTCCGTCAGGGCTGACTTCGAGGCGCTATCTTAGGCCGGCGTCATGACCTTGCGGTCAAGTTCGAACGCATCTTCCGAGACTCGCATGACGCTCGACGAGCCGTTGACGATCTCGTGCCGCAGCCAAGCCGCTTGACTTAGCACGTGATCGGCGAAGAAACGTGCCGTCGCGAGCTTCGTCTTGTAGAACTCGCTCTCGACGTCGTTGGCGGCGATCTTTTTTTCGGCGATCGCCGCGGCGCGCGCCATCTGCCAGCCACCGGCGACGATGCCCCACAATTTGAGGTACGGAACCGAACAGGCAAAACTCGCCGCGATATCGGTTGGCGCGTTCTTGCCGATCGCTAATGAAGCGGCGGCGACGGCGTCGATTCCGTTGACGAACTGCTCGCGAATCGCCAGCACGTCGGGGTCCGTCGACGACTCGAGCGTCGCCGCAAACGTCTTCATATCGCCGACCACGCGCATCGCCGTCTTGCCCATATCGCGCAAGAGCTTACGGCCGACCAAGTCGAGCGCTTGGATCCCGGTGGTACCCTCGTAGATCGAAGTGATGCGCACGTCGCGATACTGCTGGGCGATCCCGGTCTCTTCGATGAAACCCATCCCGCCGAAGACTTGCAGCGCCGTCGAACAGATCTCGATGGCGGTGTCGGTCGACCAACCCTTGACCACCGGCGTCATCAGCTCGATGAACGCCTTGTGTTCGGCGCGCACCTTTTCATCGGGATGCCGATTGGCGATGTCGAGCGAGGCAGCCGTGACGTACGCCAGGGCGCGCATCGCCTCGATCTGCGCCTTCATCGACATCAGCATCCGGCGAACGTCGGGATGGTGGATGATCGTCACGGGCGGGGCGGAACGCGAGGCCATGTCCTTGAGATCGCGTCCCTGGACGCGTTCCTTCGCGAAGGCCAGCGCGCTCTGATACGCGCGGTCGGCGAGACCGATCCCCTGTACGCCCACGCCGTAGCGCGCCGCGTTCATCATGATGAACATGTATTCCATCCCGCGGTGCGGCTGGCCGACGAGGTGGCCGATCGCGCCGCCCGTCTTCTCGCCGAAGTTCATCGTACAGGTCGGGTTGCCGTTGATGCCGAGTTTGTGCTCGATCGAGGCGCACCACACATCGTTGCGCTCGCCGAGCGACCCATCGGCCTTCAGCAAGAACTTCGGAACCACGAACATCGAGATGCCCTTGGTGCCTTCCGGCGCGCCGGGCAGGCGCGCCAGCACGAGGTGCACGATGTTCTGGCTGAGGTCGTGCTCGCCGAAGGTGATGAAAATCTTCTGGCCGCTGATCTTGTAGTGATCGCCGTCGGGGATCGCCTTCGTACGGACCGCGGCCAGATCGCTGCCGGCCTGCGGCTCGGTGAGGTTCATCGTCCCGGTCCACTCGCCGGAGACGAGCTTCGGGATGTAGTGATGCTTCTGTTCGTCGTTGCCGGTCAGTTCGAGCGTCTCGATCGCATTCTGGTTGAGCCCGGGACCATTTGAGAAACCGAGGTTGGCGGCACTCCACATCTCGTGCGTCGGTCCCACCATCAATTGCGGCAATCCCTGGCCGCCGTACTCGCCGGGAACCGGCAGACCGATCCAACCCGCGCGCGCGAACTGCTTATAGGCTTCCTTGAAACCCTTGGGCGTCGTCACCTCGCCGTTACGCCAGGTGCAGCCTTCCCGATCGCCGGGAGCGTTCAGCGGGTCGAGCACCTCGCTCGCAAAGACCGCCGCTTCCTCGAGAACCGCATCGGCGACGTCACTCGCCTCCTCGAAGCCGGGGAGCTTCGCGACCTCGTCGAGCCCTGCGAGTTCACGGAGGACGAACTGCATGTCGCGCAGCGGTGCGCGATATGGTTGCGGCATGTTGACGGCCTTTTCTAGCGGGAGCTACGCGAGTCGGTTCGGCGCCCGGCGGGCCGCCCCCCGGGCACGCGTACCCCGGCGGCCACCGGCCCGGCCGCGGTCGGAAATTAGGGTTGCTCCGCGATAAACGTGCCGTCTCGGTAACTCGCGCCGAAATACACGTTGACGCTCGTAACCAGGCCGCCTTTGACAGTCAGGTACTCAGTGTTGCGAAACGACTTGCCCTCTTTGGTCGTGCACCAGTACGTGACGAAGGCGCCGTCGGCGTCGGCCGCCACGCGTTCGATCAGGAAGGTTACGAAATGATCGCCATTCGGCCAACACCGCTCGAAGTAGGCGCTTCGGTCGATCCCGTCATCGTAGGGACTCGTAAAGGTGAAGTCGTCGGCAATCAGTGCCTCGGCGTCCGCGCGTCGTCTCTCGACGAACGCATCGAACATACCACGGACGGCGGACTCTATTGCGGCGCTCACTTCGACGAGCAGTACCCGTCACGATCGCGATCCAAACCGCGAGGCCCCGTCGGCCTAAGTACCGGCGACCTCGGCGAGAACCTCGAAGTTCTTCTCGGCGAGCGCGCGCTGCGCCGGATAGGCGTCGCGCAAGTGCGCGGCGAGTTCGTCGTGGCGCGACCAGGCTTCGTCGATCAGCGAGTCCGCGTGGGCGGCGGCACGGCCGAGCGACGGCGCCGACCAGAGGGGTTCGAGCGGGTAAGCCAAATCCTCGCACAAACCAAGAACCTTCGGATCGTAGGCGACCGCAAGGAACGGCACGCCGAGCCGCGCGGCGAGGATCAGCGCGTGCAGGCGGACGCCGACCACGAGCCGCGCTTGCGAGAGCGCCGCGGCGACTGCGTCGATCCCGTCGAGCTCGACGAGCACCGGCCGAGAGCGGCACTTGCGGATGATGTTCGTCGCCGTCTCGGCATCGGGCTGGCCACCGAACGGGACGAACGCGACGCGCGCGCCGTGCTCGTTCGCANNATGTGTATAAGAGACAGGTGCTCGTTCGCAAGACGGTCGACCGCCGCGGCGAGCGTCGCGACGACGGCATCGAAATGCGACGTCTTCCGGGCGACGATGACGACCAGCGGCGCGCCGGCGTCGTCCAAGCCGTAACGCGACAAATCGACGGGCTCTTCGGGCGGATCGTAGAGGAAGACGAGATCCGCCGCCCGCTCGACCGCGACGCCGGGCAAAATCGAAGCGAGCAACGCGCGCGAACGTTCGTCCCGCACGGTCGCGGCGGCGATGCCTTTGCAGCATTCCTTGACCGTCTGCCGCCCCCAAAAATCGAGCGGTCCGATCGATTGCGCGAAGATCATCGTCGGCTTTCCCGCGCGGACGCCGGTTCGAATGACGCCGGCGTAGTACAGCAGGCTCTTGAAGCTCGTCGCGGTCTGCAAGAGTCCACCGGCGCCCGAAAGGACGACGTCGCTTCGTTCGATCGATCTGCGTACGGCGTTGAGGTCCATGCGCGGCGTCGAGGCGACGCCGTAGCGGTGGGCGGTTTCGGCGGGGTGCTGCGAGAGTACGTCGATGCTCGCGTGCGGATAACGCGTTTTCAGCTGCGTCACGAGTTGCGCGAGCAACGCTTCGTCGCCGAGGTTACCGAAGCCGTAGTAGCCGCTCACCAAGAAGCGCACGCGAGGTCAGGAGTTCTCGACTCGCCGGCGCCCGAACGCAGCCCGATACAACGCGATCAGCACGATGCCGATCAAACAGCCGATGACCGTCCCGTTGACGACGCGTAAGGCCGAGACGAAGAGCGGCGTGTGCAGGTGCGAAAAGGTGTCGACGACGTCCGAGGTCGCGATCGCGGCCGCGACGGCGAAGATCCACCCGGTCAGCCGCCGATGATCAAGGCGCAGCGTCGGCAGCAGCATCAGCAGCGGCCAGCCGATCAGGAATTCCTTGAAACGCGGCCGCACGCCGAGCAACGCCGTCAAATTCGAGCGTAGCGCCAGTTCGAACGACGAAGGGGTGATGTCGCTGGTGTTGCCGCTGCGCGCGACGTAGACGTAGGCAGCGCCGAGCAGCACCCCCAGTATCGCGAGTTGGTAGACGCGCACCGGCGCGAACGCGCTTTCCCCGAACGCCGGCGGCTCGTTGCCGAAGCGCCGCGTATAGACGTAGAAGAGGAAGAGGAGCAGCGGCGGGACGACGATCACGAGCTTGACGCCGCTGAAACGGTCGATCTCCTCCATCAAGAGCGGCACCGAAACGAGCCCGACGACGAGTAGCCCTCCGAGCGCCGAGAGCCCGAGCGCAACGCCGACCGTTCGCAAGCCGGCAAGAACACACGCCGAAAACGTGCCGGGCGCAGGCGCCGTGAACGCGCGTGGCAGCGCGACGACGGCCAGCGTCGCGAAGCCGATCGCGCCCGCCAGAGCCAACATCTTGCGGAC
>DHWK01000043.1:12026-14002 GCA_002413145.1 bacterium UBP12_UBA5184 | reverse complement strand
ATCTTGAATCCATCCCATCCGTTACGACCTCCGGGCGTATTTACGATTGAAGAGCAGGTTGGCACGTGCGACCAGCGGGATGCGAACGCCGAGCAGACGCCGCCGCCAGTAGGTTGCCGCGATCAGGATCAGTATGACCAACGCAAGGCCGCCCATCAGAGCGAGCTTCGCGATGGCGTCAAGGGGACGCTCGGAAACCGCGCCTTCTTTGACGAATGCCGCCAGGTTCGCGATCTCTTGCGGCGTCAGCGGGTTCTTCGTCCACACCGCGCTCATCGTCGGCGTCGGCACGCTAGCCAGAAACGACTCGAGTCCTGCGTCACCACCATATTTGCGGTAGGCATCGGTCAGATCGGGCCCGAGCGTGCCGCCGCCCAAGGCGCCGATCCCGGAGATGCTGTGGCACGCCATGCAGGCGGGTCCGCCGTTGTGGAGGCGGGCGCCGCCGACGAAGAGTTCCCGGCCTGCGGCCGCATCGCCCGCAGGCAGCGCCGCGACCGGGACGACCGAGCCCTTCGTGGTCTTGGCGGTGCTTCCGGATTGCTGGGCGATATAAGCCAGCACCGCGCTGACGTCGGGCGCAGAGAGCCCGAGATCGGGCATCTGCAGCGGGTATTGCTTGACCAGCCTGGTCGCCGTCGGGTCGCCCGCTTTGATCAGGACGCTCGGGGCTGAAATCCATTTGGCGAGCCACGCGGGATCCTCGGTGGTCGTGATGCCCTTGAGGTCAGGGCCGACGGTCTTGCCTTTTCCGATGGTATGGCAAGCGGCGCATTTCGTAGCAAAAATCGTGCTGCCGTCGTCGGCTCGCGCGGCCGCCGTCGCGGACACCTGGATCAGCGCAAAGGCTGCCGCCGCTACAACATATGCGAGCGACCTGCGCCCGAAGGGGATTAGCGTAGACTGTGGCCTTCTCCAGCAGCCTGGGGACTGATCACCCGTCATCGTGCTTCCTCTCCCCGACAATAAAGTGTGGACTAGGTCAGCTGCGATCTTGCGCGATTATTGTGCAACCACCGCACCGAAAACCTCTTCGGAGCGGACGACGTGATCGGCCCGCTTCCGGTGACGATCCGCCCAGGGCTTCCACTCGCCTTCCCCAGCGACGAACCACGAGTCGGCGATCCTGCGCAACTCGATCCCGGCCGACGTCGATTCGACGACGAGCGTCGAAGGCCTGAGCCTTCGCGCGGCCGCCATGCCGAGCGCCAAGCCGCTGCGAACGGCGGCGCGGTGCACCGTCACCCAGACGACGCAACGTGCGCCGGCATCCAGCAATTTTCCGGTATCCCGCCGGTGCTCCGCTTCCTCGCCGGGCCGGAACGTGAGAACCCGAGTCTCGCATGGCTTTTCGTGAACGCTCACTTTGAGCGCCACCGTCGGGGCCTGGGCGGCGTGCTGCCGAATGAGGCGCGTCGCGAGCGTCGTCTTGCCGACGTTCGATGCGCTGCCGCCGACGACCACGATTTCCATATATATGCTCTAACGCACCCCGAATTTGGGGACCAAACCGATGCACGATCCCATGGCGCTAACGCTAGCCCGGCCCGGTTCCGTTTTGGTTCCGCGTTGCGGGCCACGTCAGACGTTGAGGCGCCCCAGAATACTGCGGTACAGCGCTTCGGTTTCGATGACGGGAGCGACGTCGAACTCTTCCCTGAGGGCTTGGCGGCAAGCCTCGTATTGGCGTAGTGCCTGCGTGCGTCTCCCACAGCGGCACAGCACATCCATGAGATCCCGATGGACGTCTTCCAAGCAGGGGTCGAGCTCCAGCATGCGGCGATAGCAGCGGATCGTCGCGTCGTAATCGCCGTCACTGCGCAGCAGACGAGCACTCGCAAGCAGGACGTCGAGCAGCCTCTCCCTCAGCTGTCTGCGCCGCCTCACGCACCAGTCGCTGTATGGCTCGTCCTCGAGGTAGTCCCCGCGGTACATCTCGGCCGCGGCTCGCAAGGCAGCTAGGGCCTCTCTCCAGC
>DHWK01000043.1:10549-11883 GCA_002413145.1 bacterium UBP12_UBA5184 | reverse complement strand
GGCCCCGCCGTTCGAAATCAAGACCCGTTTGGGCCATCGCCTCGAACTCCAATGCGTCGAGCCTATGAAAGGAAGCCGGATTGAAGGCGTATCCGTTGGGCTGCGTCGAGATGAACGATGCCTCGCTCTTCCCATCCGCTTCGCCCAACCCGCGGCGTAGATAGTGTGCCGCGACCTGCAAGAGCTTGGCGGCGTCTTTCGGCGCATCGGAAGGCCAAAGTAATTCGATCAGTTCGTCTCGGACGACGACCCTGCCGTAGTTCGTCACGAGAATCTTGAGCAGTGTCACCGCACGCCTTCGGGCGAAAGAATCGACGCTCAGGCGGGTTCTGCCCCTGCGAGCCTCAAAGCGACCGAGAACGCGTAGGTCAAGCCGCCTCTCGGGAGCGAGGACCTCGTCGCCGAGGTGCGCGGCGCGCTCGGCGCTATAACCGCCATCCTGCCGTTCGAGGATCAGAGCAAGCCTTTCCGCGTCCCGAGAAAGCGTCAAGCAGTGGGAGAGCAGCGCATCCGAGCCGCGCCGCCAGGCGACGTCGAGGCTCCCTACCGCGCGCTCCGGACCCGGCACCGGAACGCACAGAAAGCAACGAAAGCCGAGCTCCTTCACGTGCTCGCGGAGGAACCGCTCGTCGTTCGCCGCGTCGGTAGTTCCCAGCGGCCGCCCTTGCCGCACCACCAGACCCGGATAGCCTTGTCCCTCCTCGAAGCGCGTAATCTGCTTGAACGCCTCGGGGTGCGGGCCGCGAAAGCCCGCCAGCGAGACGCCCGAAACGCCGTCCTCGCGCAGGAAGACCTCGGCGACCTCGGCGCCGGTTGTGGTCAGCGCCGCGTCGAGGACNNNAACGTCGTCGATCGCCCAGGCGCGGGTTTCATCGTCGACCTCTTTTGCTCGGAACTCGCCCTCGCCGCCGGCGAGGCCACCTCTCAAAAGGATCATGAGCCGAGCCTCGAGAGAGAGGTCGCGCCGAAGAGAGCCGCGGCGAATCCGCCTCGTATGCTCCGTGCGCTGTTCTTAGGAGGCATTCTTGACTCGAGAACCTGCTGTGCCGAGGGCAAACAACTCTCCTTCAGGCGGGCGAGGCGGCACTCCGTGAGGTCCACCGCAATTCTCGACGGAGCGGCGCTCAAGTTCCTTCCCAGGGAAGATTCACCGCGATCTGGGGAGCGCCGCTGGGACGCTCGCTATGAACCGGATGCAGTCGCCCAGAGAGATAGTTCCGGATCCCGTTCTGACTATCTTCCGGTACGGTCGCCCAGGAGACGAACAGATTGGGATGCCTCAGGATCGGTTCGAATTGGCGCGCCCATTTCAGGTTCTTGGCGATCCCGCCTTT
>DHWK01000043.1:3962-10491 GCA_002413145.1 bacterium UBP12_UBA5184 | reverse complement strand
GCCTTCCCCGACGTAGACGACGAGTTTTTGGGGGCCCGACCAGATGAGGAGAATTCCGGACGCATTGGCATCCGGCAGCACGGCGCTCTCGAACGCGCACCATCTCTCGTCGGCGCACTTCCTCCACGGGAGTTGCACCTATCGCTTCGCTCGCACGGACGACGAGGCGTTCATTCCGATCTTTCGATGACGTCGTCGAGCACGATCACGCCGGGGTCGGGCTGCGCCGGGAGTTCTCGGCGCGACTCAAGACCTTCGGAGATGCGACTCCGATCGCGCGCATCTACGCGGGATCGCAAGAAGAGCGGGTTATCGTGATCCGGCTCCAGGGGCGAGTCCGGGGATTCGAGGGACCTCGCTTTCGTCATCCACGCGATCCGAAATAGCGCGGTATCGCCTTCGATCTGAGCCGGTCCCGTTAGACCGGGGTTACGATACTCAGGACCGGCACCTTCCCATCGAAACCAGGCCGTCAGAAACCAGCGATGGTCGGCCCGATTCAAATTCCACTCTACGCCCGGATAGAACGTACGAAACATCGGGGCCGCTGCTCGGCCCGCCACGATTTTATTGAGCTGAATGCGCCAGCTCAAACGTCCCCATTCGGCCGGATATTTGTCGACGGTCTGAAAAAAGCG
This sequence comes from bacterium UBP12_UBA5184, assembly GCA_002413145.1. Lineage (GTDB taxonomy): Bacteria > Vulcanimicrobiota > Vulcanimicrobiia > Vulcanimicrobiales > Vulcanimicrobiaceae > Zemelea. The sequence goes on along the minus strand of DHWK01000043.1, from coordinate 9,853 downwards.
CGTCGGCACGCCGCTCTCGAGTTCGACCCCATCCACGAGAACGGGTCGATCGCCGGGCTCCTGCCAAAAGCCGGGCGGCGCATCTTCCGATTGCATGGAACAGCGTCCAACTTTCACGGCGAACGCCACCTCCGCTTCTCGAGTTTGGGTTTGTCTTGACGCGCGTCCCCCGTCTGTTATATGGAAGAGGGCCGCACTCGCTTCGCGAACGGGCGAGCATGATCATCGTCATCGGCGCCGGCTTGGTCGGGCTTTCCACCGCTTACGAACTCGCCAAGCGCGGGGCCGACGTGCACGTCGTCGAGGCGTACGATTCCGCAGCATCGGCTTCGTGGGCGGGCGCCGGCAGGCTTGCCCCGTTTACCGACTCGGAGGGCGGGAACGAGCAAGAGGATTTCTTGGCGTCGGCGCTCGGCTTGTATCAAGTCTTCGTCAAGGAGCTACACAAACGCACCGGGATCGACCCGTACCTGCGCATCGACGGCATCATCGAGGTCGCGCAGGATGAGTTTGCGGTAGTCCGCTTGCGCGAGCGAGCCGGCTCGCTCGTGGCGCGCGGCATCCACGCGCATTGGCTCGAACCCGACGAAGTGCGCCGGCTCGAACCCTCGCTTGGAGCGGCGACCCTCGGCGCTTCGCTCATCGAAGATGAGGGGCAAATCGACAACCGTCAGCTCGGGCAGGCCCTGCGCGCGGCCTGCGTCGACGTCGGCGTGAAGCTGGAAGAACAAACCGGCCCCGTCTCGCTCGAGGCAGACGAACGGCGGGTTCTCGGCGTGCGGGCAGGCGCCAATTTTGTGGCCGCAGACGAGGTCGTCAACGCGGCCGGCGCGTGGGCCGGCGAGTTGCGGGGGGTACCGGCGCACGTTCGCATTTCGATCGTTCCGGTCAAGGGGCAACTGCTCACCTTGCGCATGCCCGTGCGCCTCGTTACGCGTCTCGTTTCGGTTCCCGGGGCGTACTTGATTCCGCGCACGGACGGAACCTTATTGATCGGCGAAACCGTCGAGGAGGCGGGATTCGACGTCCGGGTCGATCCGGCTGCAACGCAGCATTTGCGCGACGCAGCGGTGCGCGCGATGCCCGCGCTCGGCGACCTTGCCATCGACGAGACATGGGCCGGGTTACGACCCCGCTCGCCCAACGGGCGGCCGTTCATCGGAGCAACCGCACTCGAGGGCTACTTCGTCGCGGCCGGCCATTATCGCAACGGAATCCTCTTGGCCCCGGCGACGGCGCTCGCCGTCGCCAACGTGATCGAGGGGAAAACTTCTTAAGGCGTCGCAATAGCGAAGGCTCACTCATGACCATGCAGAGGAATACGGCCGCGTGCTTGAACCCGGTGCCACACTGCCCTCGTTGACCGTCCGCGACGATACCGGCGCCCAGATTTCCACGGAAGATCTGCTCGGCACGCAGCTCGTTATGTACTTCTACCCGAAGGACGACACGTGGGGTTGTACCAAAGAGGCGACGCAGTTTCGCGAAGTGTACGAATACTTCCGCCGCAAGGGCACCGCGCTCGTCGGCGTCAGCCGTGACTCCGTGGAGTCGCATCGTCTATTTAAGGAAAAGTATCTGATTCCGTTCCGGCTCCTGGCCGACGTAGAGTCGCGACTCTGCGACGCTTTCGGAGTTATCGTCGACGAGAACGTCTACGGCAAGAACGCCATACAACGCTCGACGTTTCTTTTCGATCCGAGAGGAAAACTCATCCGCGTTTGGCCGAAGGTCACGGTGATGGGCCATGCGGACGAGGTGATCAAAGCGCTTTAGACGGCGTTGCGCGCCGCAGGAAAGTAAACGACCATGACAGCCGAAAACAGTTTGCCGATAAGCGAGAACACGTTGCCGCCGTGCGAGCTTTTTGCGGTGCTCGATACGCGCAAGAGCGAGACCTGGTCACGCTGCGACGTGTGCGACCGGCCCGAAGCCGCTCACGGTAACCCGGGCCGTCGTATCTTGTCGGGCGGAGAGATCGAAGCGCTGCGCCGGCGCATGATCGTCGAAATCTTTGAGAAGGTCGAAGCAGAGCGCCAGAGCGTCGAAAGCAACGGCCATACGCCGCTCGATTCTCAAGGGCCGGCCGCGGACTCCTGAGGGCTGCGCGCGAGCAGCAGCGCTAGACAGAAGGCCGCCAAGGTTGCGAGGATGACGAAGCCGAGCGCGTACGATCGCCATGATCGTCACCGGGAAAAGGTAAACAAGAATGCGCCGTTTCCAAACGCTATCCAACGTTCGACGTTTCTCTTCGATCCCGGCGGAACGCTGGTTCGGGTTTGGCCGAAGGTGACGGTGCTCGGCCACGCCGACGAGGTCTTGCAAGAGCTTGCCGTTATAGGCCGTCGATGATGCCAGAAGACAGCAACTTACAGCCGTGCGAGCGTTTTACCGTTCTCGAATCACGACAAGCGCACACGCTCTTGCGCTGCGACGTCTGCGACCATCAGGAAGACGTCCATCCGGGTTCCGGTCGTCGCGTGCTCTCGGGAGGCGAGGTCGAGGAGCTTCGCCGTCGCAGGCTCATCGCGACCTTCGAACGGACACAAGAAGAACGCCGGCGCATCGAGCCGGATGTTCCGTCGCCGAACGGCAATCCCCCGAGCGCGGGTCAAGCGTCAGCTCAGTAAAGACGATCAGAGACGCGCGCGCGGGAACGGCTCGAGATCGGCCTCGGACCGTCGAGCCGTTCCGAATGTCGCAGTCGGCACTCGGGTTAGAGGAGCATTGGCCAAGAGTATCGCCAAGCAGAACGCCGCCAAGGTCGAGAGCAACACGAAGCCGAGCGCGTAATTTCCGGTCTGGTGGCGGACGGTGCCCATGATAAGCGGTGGTAAGAAGCCCCCGAGGCCGCCCGCGCAACCCACCAGACCGCTGATGAGGCCCGTTTCCTTCGGAAAATACTGCGCCACCAGCTTGAAGATGGCTCCATTGCCAAAGCCGAAACCGACGCCGACGACCAGCAACAAGTCAGTCACGATCGCGATGTTCTGGCCCAGTCCCTGCCAGGCCAAGAGCAGCCGCGTGACCACGACGAATGCGAACACCCACAGCAGCACTTTCTCGCCGCCTTTGAGATCGGCGAGCCAACCTCCGATAGGTCGCGCGAGCGTTGCCGCCACGGTGAACATCGCCGCCTGCAACGTCGCATCGTGTCTGTCCTGCGGGAACCAGTCGCTCAACAGTTGGGGCAAGTAGTTCGCGAAGAAAACGAAGCCGCCGAACGTGACGAAATAGAACATCGCGAGGTGCCAGGCCCTCGGATCGCGCACGAGGTCTCTCATGCTTGCGCCAAGCGGGGGCGGCTTGGTCAAGCCGGGTGCTTCTCGCGCGAACAGCCAGAAGATCGCGGCCATGAGCGCCACCGGAATGAGGAAGGTCCAGAATGTGCCCTGCCGCTCCACACAAGAACACAGCGGGCCCATCAGCATGACCGACACCGCGGTGCCGATGTTGCCGACGCCGTAGATGCCGAGCGCCGTGCCCTGCCTGTCGGCGGTAAACCAGCGGCTGACGAACGGGATCCCCACCGCGAAGCTCGCGCCGGCCGTGCCCAGGAAGAATCCGTCGAGGACGTACGTCCAAAACGAGGTGGCGAAGCCCAAGAAACCGATGGGGATCAAGAGGAAGAGCAGGAGTCCCGTCATCACCTTGCGTCCGCCGAAACGGTCGGCCAAGATGCCCATCGGGATGCGCATCAGCAGTCCGAGCACGGCCGGGACTGCGATCAAGAGACCGATCGACGTATTGTCCAGTTTCAGATCGGACTGGATCAGTCTGGAAAGCGGCGAGATGATGCCCCACGCGGCGAACGCCACGGCAAATGCAAGTGTCGCCAGCGTGAGTTGGATGTAGGCCGAACGTGAGTTCTGCAAGGGACCCCCCAAGGAGCATCGCTTTCCTGTCAAGAGGGTGTCATTGGCCGGTTCCATCACGGTTCCACAGGCGGTGCGGATTTCCGCCCATACGGGCCATGAGGAGATCCACCGATGCGCAAGAGACGCTTTACCGAAGCGCAGATTGTTGCGATCCTACGCGAGTTCGATGCCGGGGCGCCGGCTGAGGAGCTCGCTCGCCGCCAGGGCATTCACGCGAACACGATCCGACTGTGGCGCCCGAAGTACGCCGGCATGAGCGCGAGCGATCTGGCTCGGCTTAAGCAGCTCGAGGCCGAGAACGCGCAGATGCAGCGCATCATCGCTCGCCAGACGGTCAAGATCGACGCGATGGAGGAGCTGCTGCGAAAAAACTCCTGGAGTCTTCCCGGCGAGGCCGTCGGCTCTATGAAGACTATGGTCGCGACGCGATCCCCGGTCTGGACGAGTACATGAACTACAAGCGGTTTCGTCGGCTTTATCGTCTGGGGAACCTGCAAATCGGGCGACGTCGGCGGCGTGGTCGAGCCAAAATCGTGCGCGGCCGTCCGCTGCGGCGCGCGACCCGTCCCTTCGATGGCTGGACGCTGGACTTCATGCATGATCGGCTCTTTGGCGGACGTGCCTTTCGAGCACTCTCGATGGAGGATGAGTTCAGCCGCAGCGGTCTGGCCCTGGAGATGTCGTTTTCGTTTCCGAGCCGATCCGTGGTCGCGGTTCTCGACAGCGTTGCAGCAATCTACGGCTATCCGAAGTACCTGCGAATCGACAACGGAACGGAACCGACGTCCAAGCTCATGCAGCAGTGGTCGGAAGACCATGACGTCGAGCTTCTCTACATCCAGCCGGGAAAGCCGATGCGGAATGGTTACATCGAATCCTTCAACAACCGCGTTCGAACCGAACTGCTCAATACGCGCTGGTTTCGCACCCTTCCTGAAACGCAGTCCAGCGGGCATGCCTGGATGCATCGGTACAACACCACGCACGCCCACAGCGCGCTAGGCTATCAAACGCCCGAGGAGTTCCTCGGTGTCTACGATACTACCCGACCTCCACAGAAATCCGTGGCTGCATGACGGGGCCGAGGCCAGACGCATTGAACCGGCGCGGCGCGCAGCTGATTGCGCGCCGTGACGGCGGCCAATTCATGGCATCGACGCTCGTCGACCATAAGTGCGCGATCGAGGATCGGCTGCCCATGAAAATGGCCTGTCCATCGGGTGACGCTAGGCTAGTGAGCTCCACTCAGGGTTGCCGAGATCATCCGTGAGAAGAAGTTTCCCAGCGCGGCCGATTTCGGACTAGAACACCGACGGCCTTGATACGGCACAAGAGCCAAAGGAACAAAGATTTAAGGTGCAAGCGTCCGAGCGACCCGGAAACCAAGGTAGCGGAGCCGGTAGTCGGCGGTGAACCAGTAGCGGCTCGCTGAGCGGAGGAAGGCAGGAGCGAGGAGAAACGACCCGCCGCGCACGACACGGTTATAACAGTTAGCGCCCTCGATCCAAGCCGAGCCGTCCGCCGGCGCGCCGCTGTAGTTATCGTGGTAGCAATCCTCCGTCCACTCCCGGACATTGCCTAACATATCGTAGAGACCGAACCTGTTCGCGGCAAATGAGCCGACCGGCGCGGTTTCCCTGGCGTCCCATTGGCTCCCACAGGCGTGGCAGTTGGCATTGTTCCTGCCGACGGCATTGCCCCAGGGATAGGTCGTCTGCGTCCCGGCGCGCGTCGCATACTCGTATTCGGACCCCGAGAGCAGCCGATACGACTTGCCGGTCTTTTTCGACAGCCAAGCGACGTACGCTTTGGCGTCATCCCAGGAAACGTTGATCACGGGTCTGCGGCCGCGGCCCCAGCCCTCATCGGAGGGCATGTAGTCGTTGCAGCCGCCACCGTCCACGCACGCATCCCATTCGTCGAAGGTGACCTCAAACCGGCCGACTGCAAATCGTCGCGCGATCGTGACCCTATGTTGTGGGCCTTCGTCGGCAGAATGCCCCGGCTCGCTTG
>DHWK01000043.1:0-3855 GCA_002413145.1 bacterium UBP12_UBA5184 | reverse complement strand
CGCACATTCCTTAAACGTGTCGTGCGTCTTCAGCGCCTTCTCCTGCATCGGCGATAGCGGCGCAACCTGAGTCGACGCAGCGGACGCTGCCGGCATTGTGAGCCATACGATGATTGCGGCGCCAAGCACGCACAGCCCAACGAACGATGTTAGATGGCGGCGTTCACGCCTGTCCATGAACCCGAACCTCCTCGCCGATGTTTGAATGGACCGATATTGCATCGGTGGCGGCCGGTTTTGCATGCCTGAAGCCGACACGCGAAAGCGCGATGTAGAACGCGGCGACGTTCATCAGCGCCCAGATTTCAAAGCCGAAGGTGTAGTCGCCTAGAAGATTCTTGCTGGCCGCCAGGGTTAGCGTCATGGTGAAGCCGCAGGCCGCACCGGCGGCCTTTGCCAGCCCGCTGACCGCGCCCACCTGCCGGAAGTAGAGCGGGATCAGCTTGACGACCGCCGCCGCGGCCGTGCCGGCCAGCAGCCCAAGCCCATAAATGGCGAACAGCTCGACGTGCACTGAGATCTGCGTGGTCATGACGACGGCCAGAACGGCCATAATACCGAACAACCAGCGCAGGAGTCTCAATACATCGAAACGGTCGGCTAGCCAGCCGCCCAGCGGCCGGGTGATGGCGACGCAGACCACGATCAGCGGGGTGTACATCATGGATGCCTGGACGGCATCCACATGCCACCGGTCGACCAGATATGTCGGCATCGCCGACGCAAAGAAGGTGAGCGTGCCGAAGGACACCCAGTAAAGGTAGGCCACCAGCCATACCATTACGCCCGAACGGTACACGGCGACGATTTCACGCAGCGAACCGCCGTTGTGTTGCCCGTATGGCGAATCGGACGTAAAAAACCAGTAGACCAGCGCCATCAACAGCGTGCAGATGGCGAACATTGGAAATATCAGGCGCCAGCCGTCCGGGCCGCGGGCGTTCAGGACGTGGGTAACCAGGAACGTGACGGACATCATGCCGACGGTGATTCCAATATTGCCCAGAGCAAAGATGCCAAGGGCTGTACCCTGCTTCGATTTGGGATACCAGGACGCGACATGAGCGTTGCCGACCACGAAGCTCGCGCCCCCGAGTCCCAGCAGCGACCCCACCAGCAGCAAGGAGTGGTAGCCATGGGCGAAGAGCCCGAAAAACAGCGGAACGGTGAGGGTCAGAAGCAAGAGCGTGAAAACCGCGCGGCCGCCGAACTTGTCCGTCGCGATGCCGATCGGGATGCTGACCGCGGCTGCGAAAAGGGGCTCCATCGCGGCCAGGACGAGCACCTGAGTGGCGCTGAAGTTGTACCACTTAATCAAAAATGGGGCGAGCGCGGAAAACATTCCCCAAACCGCAAAACCGAGCGAAAACGCCAGGAACGATATCAACAAAACCCTGGGATTGCCCGGCGGATTGGCCATCGGATCCACCGCGACAACCGGATTTTCCATGGCTTCCTCCTACGAATATTAATTATTTTTTGCGGGATAAAATTTTTAATTGCCGCATAGCGGCTTCCCTGGTTACTCCCGCCGCGCCTTAGCCGCCACTGTGCGCTAACAACGGTCGCGAGCCGGCTTAAGACTCGGCCGCGTACTTTCGCGGGTTGGCGAGCAAGAGCGCCAGGCAGAAGGCCGCCAAAGTTGCGAGGACGATGAAGCCGAGCGCATAGCTCCCGGTGGCGTCGCGCACTGCACCCATGACGATGGGAGGGAAGAAGCCGCCGAGGCCGCCCGCGGCGCCGACGATGCCGCTGATGAGCCCTGTACCTTTTGGAAAGTACTGGGCTACGAGCTTGAAGACCGCCCCGTTGCCGAATCCAAAACCCACGCCCAGAGCGAGGAGCAGGTCGGTGACGATCACGATGTTGGCGTTCCCCGATTGCCAGGCCAGTATCAACCTCGTCGCCACGACAAACGCGAACACCCACGTCAGCACCTTTGCGCCACCGATCGTGTCGGCCAACCAGCCTCCAGCGGGTCGAGCCAGGGTCGCCGCGACGGTGAAGATCGTCGCCTGCAATCCGACGTCGCGCCTGTCAAGAGGGAACCAGTCTCCGAGCAGTTGGGGCAGATAGTTTGCGAAAAAGACGAAGCCGCCGAAGGTCACGAAGTAAAACAGGCTGAGGTGCCAGGCAACGGGCTCGCGAGCGAGTGCCACCAAGCTGGCGCCGAGCGGCTGCGGCTCGACGCGTCCGGGCGCGTCGCGGGCGAAGAGCCAGAAGACGATCGCCATGATCGTCACCGGGACAAGGAAAAACAAGAACGCGCCCTGCCGCCCACCGAATGTTTGAACCAGCGTGGGCATCGAAAAGACTGCCACCGCGGTGCCGATGTTACCTACGCCGTAGATGCCCAGCGCCGTACCCTGCCGGTCGGCCGTAAACCAGCGGCTGACGAAGGGTATGCCGACGGCAAAACTGGCTCCCGCGGTGCCGAGAAAAAAACCGCCAAGTATGTAACTCCCATACGAGTTGGCGAAGCTCAAGAATGCGACCGGAAGCAACGTGAAGAGCAGCAGGCCGGTGAAGACCTTTCGCCCCCCGAAGCGGTCGGTAAGGATTCCCATCGGGATACGCATCAGAGCGCCCAGCAGCGTCGGCACGGCGATCAGCAGACCGACCGCGGTGTTGTCGAGTTTGAAGTCCGTCTGGACCTGCCTGGAAAGCGGCGAGATCAGACTCCATGCGATAAACGCCACGCTGAACGCCGCCGTTGCCAGGCCCAAATTGATATAGGATTGACGTGAGTTCTGCATGGCGGCCTCCTAGAGATATAGCGTCCACTCAAACGTAAGGGTTCCTTTGGTAACCGAGTGGGAACCAAACGGGAACCGAATTGGAACCGCGGGGAAACCGTGTGACAATTGGGTGGCGACCGTCTTGCAAAACGTTGCAATACTGGCGTTGCGCTCACTCTTTATTGAAAGGCCTACTCTACTCCCGGTTACTCATCCCGCCATGCCGATGATGGAGAGCTTGCCGGTCGCGTCGATACAGAAGCGGCCGCGGTGCTGCTGCAGCATCGCCGGCGGCTGTTTCCGTTTGCAACGGAATACAACGTCGTCGAAACCGTTCGCATCGCGTCGCAATCGACGCCGCTCGTCCTTGGATCCGTCTTCGCGCGCGCCTCCGCGAAATTCGGCACGGCCCCGCTGCCGAAACCCGAGCGCTAGACCTCCATGATCTCTTTTTCTTTGTGCGCGGTCAAGTTGTCGACTTCTTTGATGTACTTGTCGGTGAGCTTTTGCACGTGCTCGCCGCCGCGCTTGTGCTCGTCCTCGGTCACCTTATGGTCTTTGTGCAGGGTCTTGATCTCGTCGATGCTCTTGTGGCGGACGTTGCGGATCGCGATCTTGCCGTCTTCGGCTTTCTTGTGCACGACCTTGACGAGGTCTTTGCGGCGCTCTTCGGTCAGCTGCGGGATCTGCAGGCGCACGTGCTGGCCGTCGATGTTCGGCATCAACCCGAGATCGCTCGTCTCGATCGCCTTCTTGATCGCGCCGACCGTCGTCTTGTCGAAAGCCGTGATCTGCAGCGTGCGCGGGTCGGGGGTGCTGACGGACGCGACTTGCTTGAGCGGCACCGACGCGCCGTAAGCTTCGACGAGCAGCCGGTCCACCAGGCCCGTCGAAGCTCGCCCGGTGCGGATCGCGACGAACTCGTTGCGCGTCGCTTCGAGCGCCTTCTGCATCTTCTCATCGGTGTGCTTGTAGATCTCGTCGAGCGTCGCCATGATCTTCCTTATCGTCGGTCGCCAGAGAACGGGTTAGGGCGTTACGAGTCGCGACTCGTCGTTCGAGGCGCTGGCCACCACCCGTCCGATCCGGTCGCCCTGCACCACACGCCCGATATTAC
>DHWK01000158.1:11601-11848 GCA_002413145.1 bacterium UBP12_UBA5184 | reverse complement strand
CGCACGGCGACATCAACACGCCGCTCACGTCGCCTTCCGGAAACGTGCACGGTATGCCGGTATCGATCGCGCTCGAAGAGCGTTCCATCGCGCCCGAACGAACCGTCCTCATCGGTTTGCGCGACGTAGATGCCGGCGAACGCGAGCGCATCCACGAACTCGGCGTCCGCGCCTTCTCGATGAGCGACGTCGATCGCTTGGGGATGCAACGCGTCATGGAAGAAGCGCTGGCGATCGTCGCGGCCGA
>DHWK01000158.1:0-11446 GCA_002413145.1 bacterium UBP12_UBA5184 | reverse complement strand
GCGCTGGCGATCGTCGCGGCCGACGGGCTCTTGCACGTCTCGTTCGATATGGATGGGATCGACCCGGCGGAGGCGCCGGGCGTCGGAACGCCCGTGCGCGGGGGGCTATCGTATCGCGAGGCGCATTTGGCGATGGAGATGGTCGCGAGTTCGGGCAAGCTCGGGTCGTTCGAGGTGACCGAGATCAATCCGATCTTCGATCAGCGCAATCGCACCGCCGAGCTCGCGGTCGAATTGATTCTCTCGGCGCTCGGCAAGACGATTCTATAAGACGATCGAGAGCGATGCCGGACAGCGCAGCCCGTTACATTCGGCGGGGACGTAACGCAGGGACGTCAGGCGCTTTTCGATCTCGGGACGAGCGTCCGCGGGAACCGCATTCGGAAAGGTGATCTTGGTCGCGCGACCATTTTCATCGACATTGACCGTGATCGTTGCGGCGAAGTGATATCTCGAACGCAGATCGCTCAAGGAACCTTCGTCGGCCAGCAGCGGGCGCTCGAAATTCTGGCCCCAGCCGCCGTTGGGCGAATCGTAGCCGTGCCCTGAAGCGGATTGGACCGACGCCGCCAGCACCACCGTCGGCGCGCTCGCTTGGCTCCCGGGTGCGGACGTCGGAGCGCTCGCCGCCGATGCCTCCGCTTTGGGTGCGAGCGTCGCCGCCGCGACGGGTTGCGTCACGATCGCGTTCCGCATCACGCTCATGATCGCGCTGCCCTCGGCGGCCGCCACGCGTCCGCGGCGTGCCGTCGCCCGAGACGAGCCTTGCGCCGGCGTATCGACCGCGCTCGAATGCCGAGCGACCGGGCGAGCGCGCTTCGGCTCGGCTTTTTTCGGCGCAAGCGGTCGAGCCTCGACCTGCAGTGGGGTCGCGCGTTGTCGCTGACGGTGTTCGATCGTCAGCGTCGTGATGGCGGCCAGCTCACCGCCGCGGAAACCGAGCGGCTCCGCCGACTGCCCCGCGCCCACCAGTGCGACGCTCGAAACGACGAAAAGCGGCGCGATCAAGGCGTGTAGCACGGTCGACAGACCGAGCGCATCTCTGATCGAAAACCGTTCCAACCGCGACTGGGACATACGAGCCTGACTTCCGCGCCGACTGGGGATGCAACGTTAGGCGCTCGCGGGGGGCGGCCCTTCGCTGCAACCTTCGTCTTCCTCGGCGGTCTTTAGGAAGCGTGAATTCAGAGACCCATCGAGCCGGGCGAACGTGATGGGGCGCCCCTCCGAGATCGTCCTCTATCAAGCGGAATGGTGCCCCTACTGCGCCCGCGTCCGCGCGAAATTGACCGATCTCCTGCTGGACTATAAGAACGTCAACGTCCCTCGCTCGCATACCGAGCGGCAAGAGGTGAGGGCCGTCTCCGGACAGACGAGCATCCCCGTGCTGGTCGACGGCGACGTCGTCCTGGATGACGACGACGACATCATTCCGTACCTCGAAAAGATGTATGGAAAGGCTGCAGCTTCCGCGCGCTAGCCGGCTAGCCCAAAAGCGAGCGCGGCGCCCGACAGCGTCGCCGCGAAGTTGACGCCGTCGTTACCGAACCAGACCAAGCCGCGCGCGTGCGACGTCGTCGCGCCGCAGGAGTGCGGATCTCGCTCGCACGGTCGCGCGCATTGCGGACACCAGCGCAACGACTGCAGCGATGCGCCGAGCACTGAATCGACGAGCGCGCCTCCGAACCCGCCCGCCAGTACGGCAAGGAAGGCGTGGATTCCGAACGCGTAGGCGGTCGCCGCCACAAACAGCGCGCCGGCGAATTCGGCGACGGTACCGACGGGTGTGACGCCGCCGGAGATGCCGGTGCCGACCGGGCGAAAGGTGAGGATCGAGCGCGGCGCCCCGCCGAGGAGCGCTCCGATCTCGGTGCCCCACGTATCGGCCGCCGCCGCGGCGAACGCGCCGGCGAACGCAACCTCGTAGCGTCCATCCCAGCCGAGCGCGATAGCCAGCGCGCAGGCGGCCGCGACGCCGCCGTTGGCCAGGACTTGCGCGGCGTCGCGCGCGCCGGTCTTTTCGACGTCACTCAAACGGCTGCGTTTGATTTCTCTTCCGAGGCGTGACAGCGCGACCGAACTGACGAAGAACGCCAGCAAGACGACGAGGCCGGCCGTCTGCAACGCACCGTAGGTCAACGTCCCGACGAAAAACGCGACGAATGCCCCGGTCGCGTCGAGCGCGCCGATGCGAAACGCTGCGAAGGCGACGAGCGCCGCGGCCATCGCGGCGATGTCGTAGCTCCCCAGCGGCGCCAAGGTTAGCCGCATTGGGTCATCCGGCGGTGCTGCCGGCCGTCTCTAGCGCTTCGAGGAGTCCGTCGACGGTGTAGTCGTCGGCGACGATGTGGACCGGGAAACCTTCGGAGTGCGCGGCTTGCGCGGTGATCGGGCCGATGCACGCGATCGTTTTCGCGCGCGCAACCTCCGCTGCGTTCGGAAGGTTTTCGACCAACCCGTGGACGGTGCTCGGGCTCGTGAACGTCCAGATGTCGGCGTTCTGCGCTGCAGCCGCGATCGCCGGATCGCGAACGACGACGGTTTTGTAGGCGGCGACGACATCGACGCGCCGTTCCTGCGCGCGCAGGCTCTCCGGCACGACGTCGCGCGCTTCTTGCGCCCGGAAGATGAGGATGCGCTGGCCGCTTTCGGTGCGCTCGAGTAATCCGGCCGCGACCTCTTCGCCCAGGAACCGCGTCGGGACGAAATCGGCGCGCACGCCGTAAGCCATCAGCCGTTCCGCCGTCTTGGGGCCGATCGCCGCAACCATGACGTCGCCGAGCGCGCGCGCGTCGGAACCGCCGGCGCTCAAGCGATCGAAGAAGGCCTCGACGCCGTTTCGGCTGGTGAAGACGATCCAATGGTAGACGCGCGCCTCGCGCACCGCGATGTCCGCGCGCTCGGCATCGTCGGGCGGTACGATCTCGATTATCGGTGCGACCAGCGGCTCGGCGCCCAACTCCCAGAGTTTCGTCGCGAGCGCATCGGCATCGGAGCGCGGCCGCGTGATGAGGACCTTCTTGCCGAAGAGCGGGTGATTGTCGAACCACCTGATCCGCTCGCGCTCGCGTACGACCTCTCCGATGACGACGATAGCGGGCGCCGCAAAGCTGGTCCGTTCGACCTCGGCGACGATCGTCGCCAAGGTTGCGACCAGCGTCTCTTGTTGCGGTTTGGTCCCCTCCCGCACGAGCGCGACCGGCGTCGAGGCCGGCAAACCGTTTGCGAGGAGGCGTTCGACGATGCCCGCCAAGTTCGCCATCGCCATCAAGAGGACGAGCGTGTGCGCCGGATTCGCGAGCTTCCCGAAGTCGAGCGACGACGCGCTCTTCGTAGGATCCTCGTGACCCGTCGCGACGGTAAACGCGGTGTTGTGCGCGCGGTGCGTCAGCGGGATTCCGGCGTAGGCCGGTGCGGCCAACGCCGACGAGATGCCGGGGATGATCTCGAAGGGGACGCCGGCTTCGGCCAGTGCCCCAGCTTCCTCAGCGCCCCGCGCGAAAACGAAGACATCCCCGCCTTTCAAACGGACGACGCGACGGCCTTCGCCGGCGAGACGGATCAGCAGCGCGCTGATGCCGTTTTGCGAGAGCGTGTGCGCGCCGGCTTTCTTACCGACGTAGATTCTCTCGCAATCGGGCGGAGCGAGCGCGACGATCGGCGGCGCCGCCAAGTAGTCGTAGACGAGGACGTCGCAGGCTGCGATCGCGCGCGCGGCCTTGAGTGTCAGGAGGCCCGGATCGCCCGGGCCCGCACCGACCAGAAAGACCTTACCGCGCGGAAGTGCGCTCAAGGTCGAAGAGTTCTTCTAGGGTGTGCGCCAGGCTCAAGGCCTCGCTGCGGTTGCTCGTCGCCTGCAGGCGGAGCTTGGTGACGACGCCGTGCAACAACTTTGAGATGATCGTCAGAGAAGCTCCGGTGATCAGCATCCGTTCGCGCTCGCTCAGCTCGGGGCAACGCGCGAAGAGCCGGTCGATCTCGCTTTGGCGGATCGCTTCGGCCTTTTCGACGAGCGACGCGACGACGGGGACCGTGATACGGGATTGATACCAGTCGGCGTAACGCTTGGTATGTTCGGCAATGATCTCCTCGACCAGTGGGATCTCTTCGCGCCGTTGCTCGAGCGTCGTATTGATGACGCCTTTGAGCGCGTCGATATCGACGAGCGTCACGTTCGCAATCCCCGCGACGTCGGGGTCGACGTCGCGCGGCACCGCAATGTCGACGACGAAGAGCGGCCGCTCGGGACGGGACGCCATCGCCTGACGGACGTTTTCGGGACGCACGACGAAATGCGTCGCTCCGGTCGAGGTTACGACGACGTCGGCCTCGCTTAGAGCGTCGACGAGCCCGGGCAGTTCGACCGCTTCAGCCGCTTTGAGGTCGTCGACGATGCGGCGTGCCTTGCTCTGCGAACGGTTCGCGATCAAGAGCCGGCGGCAACCCTCGTCGCGCAACCGCTTGGCCGCGAGCGAACCCATCTTGCCGGCGCCGACGATCAAGATGCTCTTGCCGGAGAGCGTGGTCAGATGCCGTTTCGCAAGTTCGATCGCGGCGCTCGCAATGCTCGTCGACTGGCCGGCGATACGCGTCTGGGTTCGCGCCGCTTTTCCGGCGGCCAGCGCTTCGCGGAAGAGCGCGTGCAGGATCTTGCCGAGCGAACCGGCGCGCTGCGCTTGGACGTACGCGTCCTTTACTTGTCCCAGGATCTCGGCTTCGCCGATGAGCATCGAGTCGAGACCGGTGGCTACGCGCAGGAGATGGTCGATCGCTTCCGCGCCGAACAAGGTGTAGAGGTACGAGGAGATGTCGACTTCGACGTCGCCGTGTCGGAAATTGCGCAGAAATGTTTTGAGCTGTTCGCTGCCCGCTTCGTAATCTTCGAGTTCGGCGTAGATTTCGATCCGGCCGCAGGTCGAAAGCATCACCGCTTCGCGGACGGCCTCGTAGTCGCGCAGCGCGACCAGCGCTTCGGCCATCCGAGCGGCTGGAAAGACGTGACGCTCGCGCACGTCGACCGGCGCGGTGTGGTGCGAGAGGCCGAGGCAGGCTAGCGGCATGGCGCCGGGGAGACGGGCATCGCTTCCTTATACCATTGTCGGGTGTGGCGTCCCCCTTGCGCTAGCCGGCCGAAAACCGGCTCGCCCGTGCGGCTAGCGTCTTGCCGCGGCCGCCGGGACGCCGGCGAAGGTGTTGCGCAGACTTCCCACGCAGTCAATCGCGATCTCGATCGAGCTGCCGGGGGGCATCCTTCCGGCGCCGACCGAGGTCCCGCAGGCGATCACGTCGCCGGGCATTAGCGTCATATCGCGCGAGATCAAGCTCACCAGCCGCGCGGGTCCGAAGACCATGTCGGAGATCGGATAGTTCTGGCGTTCCTCGCCGTTGAGGATCGTGCGCACCGAAAGCCCGGCGGGATCGATTCCCGTCGCGATGCTCGGACCGAAGATGCCGAACGTGTCGTAACTCTTGGCTCGAGTCCACTGCGCGAACTTCGGATTGCGGTCGAGGACGTCGAAGGCGGTGACGTCGTTGACGCAGGTGTAGCCGAAGACGTACGAGAGCGCCGAAGCTTCGTCGACGTCTTTGCAGCGCCGTCCGATCACGATGCCGAGCTCGCCTTCGAAGACGACGCGGCCCGAATAAAACTGCGGCTGCTCGATCGTTCCCGCGGCGGCCATGTACGAATTCGGCGCCTTGAGGAAGTAGAGCGGTTCTTCGGGGACGGGCTGATCGAGTTTCGTCAAGAGCGCGCGAAAATTGTTGACTAAACCAAGCAGCTTGCTCGGCTCGCAGGGGGTCAGGGTTTCGACGTCCGACAAGGCGAGCGTCTGCGTTCCGCGCGCCGGCCGGCCGAACATCTCGCCGTGGTGGACGGCGATCGTATCGCCGTTCAGCGTTCCGAAGCCGATCGAACCACCGCGCGGCCTGAAACGAATCCAATGTCGTACGTTTGCCATGAGCGTTACGTTGCGTGCAGCGCCGCGATCGCGTCGTCGGCGGCGGCGACGGTGCGGTCGACGACGGCTTCGTCGTGCATGCTGCTCAGGAAACCCGCTTCGAATTGTGAGGGTGCAAAGTAGATGCCGCGTTCGAGCATCGCGTGGAAGAAACGCGCGTAGAACGAGACGTCGGAAGTCTTGGCGCTGGCTAAATCGGTGACCGGTTGCGGCGTGAAAAAGAAGCCGAACATCGAACCACGCTGGGTCGCTTGATGCGCGACGCCGTGCCGCACGAAGACGGTATCGAGCCCTTCGATCAAGCGAGCGGCCAGCCCGTCAAGTTTCTCGTAGATGCCGGCTTCCTGTAAGAGACGGAGCGTCGCGATGCCGGCCGCCATCGCGAGCGGATTCCCCGAGAGGGTCCCGGCTTGGTAGACGGCACCGACCGGCGAGAGCCGCTCCATGATCTCAGACCGTCCGCCGACCGCGCCGACCGGCAGGCCGCCGCCGACGATCTTTCCGAGCGTCGTCATATCGGGCAGAATATTTTCGCGCTGCTGCACGCCGCCCGGCGCGACGCGGAAGCCCGTCATCACCTCGTCGAAGATCAAGACGGCGCCATGCCGTTGCGTCAGCTCGCGCAGGCCCGCGAGAAAACCCGGTTTCGGTAGGACGAAACCCATGTTGCCGACGTACGGCTCGAGGATGACGCACGCGATCTCCCCAGGATGGGCGTCGAACGCCGCCCGGACCGCGTCGAGATCGTTGTAGGCGAGCGAGACGGTATCGCGCGCCGTCCCCGCGGTTATCCCCGGCGAATCCGGCGTTCCCAACGTCAAGGCGCCGCTTCCGGCTGAGATCAGGAACGCGTCGGCGTGCCCGTGGTAGCAACCCGCGAACTTGACGACTTTGTCGCGGCCGGTGAACGCGCGCGCCAGGCGCAGCGCGCTCATCGTCGCCTCGGTGCCGCTCGAACAAAAACGCACCTTCTCGACCGACGGAACCATCCCGACGATCAGCTCCGCCAGCTCGCTCTCGGCCTCGGTCGGCGCGCCGAACGACGTCCCGCGCCCGGCCGCGTTCTGCACGGCCTCGACGACCGCCGGATGCGCGTGGCCGAGGATCAGCGGGCCCCACGACATCACGTAGTCGACGTACGTCTTATCGTCGAGGTCGACGAAGGTGCAGCCGCGCGCGCTTTTGACGAAGAGCGGCGTTCCACCGACGGCCTTGAAGGCGCGCACCGGCGAATTCACCCCGCCCGGGATCACGCGTTGAGCGCGTTCGAACGCGGCGCCGTTTTGGCTCACAGCTCGGCCCTCAGCGCCGCGTAGTCCGCGGGCGTGTTCACGTTGCTGAAGATGCGCGGGTCGTCGACCTCAACGTAGCGCGTCCGCAGGCGGTCGAGGACCGCGCGCAGCGTCCCTTCTCCGGTCCGCAAAACCGGACTGCCTTCGCGCAGAAAGGCGAGCCGGTCGTAGAGCGCGGCGAGCGGTTCGAGCCTACGTTTCCCGTCGCGCTCGTGCACCGGGACGATCGCTTCGTCGCCGGGTTGGCGCAGCGCCCCCAGCGTCTCGACGAACGAGCCTTCGACCAGCGGCGCGTCGCCGGCGACCGCGAAGACCCAGCGCGCGCGCATCTGCGCCATCGTGGTAACGAGGCCGGCGAGCGGTCCGCGCAGGCCCCAGCGGTCGATCGCAACCGGCGCCGGCAAGAGGGCGTCGAGCGCGGCCGAGTACGTCCCCTTTCCGGCCAGCCACGTTTCGCGCCCCGCGCCGACGTGGCGATAGACACGCGCCAGCATCGGCAGGTCGCCCGCCTCGAGCTCGAGCTTCCCGGGGAGGCGGGTCGCTTCTCCGCCCCCCAGGATCAGCACCCCGATGCTCACGACGTGCGGCGCTTGCGCTCCGCGAACGCCTTGGCGTGATAGGTGATGATGATATCGGCGCCGGCGCGGACGAAGCCGACCAGGATCTCGTCGACGATGCGCGCCTCGTCGATCCAGCCGTTCCGTGCGGCCGCCTTGACCATCGCGTATTCGCCGCTGACGTTGTAGCATGCGACCGGGACGTTCGAGACCTCGCGCACCGCGCGAATGAGATCCATGAAAGCGAGGGCCGGCTTGACCATCACGACGTCGGCGCCTTCCTCGATGTCGAGCAGCGCCTCGCGGACGGCTTCGCGTGCGTTCGGCGGATCCATCTGGTACGAGCGGCGGTCGCCGAACTGCGGCGTCGAGCCGGCCGCATCGCGAAACGGTCCGTAGAAGCCGGAAGCGAATTTTGCGGCGTACGACATGATCGGGATCGCGCTATAGCCCGATCCATCAAGCGTCTTGCGCAGGTACCCGACGCGCCCGTCCATCATGTCCGACGGTGCGATGACGTCGATGCCGGCTTCCGCGTACGACAGTGCGGTACGCCCGAGCAGTTCGAGCGTCGCGTCGTTGTCGACGTCGCCGCGTTCGTCGAGGATCCCGCAGTGCCCGTGGTCGGTGTACTCGCAATTGCAGAGATCGGCGATGACGAGCATTTCGGGGAGGTCGCGCTTGAGCGCGCGGATCGTGCGCTGCACGACGCCCTGCGGATCGTGATTCGACGAGGCGACGGCGTCCTTGCGGTCCGGGATTCCAAAGAGCAGCAGCGCGTTGACGCCGAGCGCGCGCAGCTCGCGTGCTTCACCGACCGCACCGTCGACGGAAAAGCGGTGAATCCCCGGCAGGCTCGCGATCTCGCCGATCGGTTGCCCTTCGGCGGCGACGAAGATCGGCTGGACGAGGCTCGAGATTCGCACCTCGTTTTCGCGCACGAGTGCGCGTAAGGCCGGGCTCGAGCGCAAGCGTCGCGGACGTTTCGTCAAGTCGATCGCCGTGCGCGGCCGCAGTAATTCGGTGACGTTCATCGGTCGGATTCTTCCTTTGACAGCAGGTGGCGCGTGACGCCGTGCACGAAGGCCGCGACGCTCGCCTCTGCGGCCACGAAGTCGGGCGGGAACCCGGCGGCGCTGGCCGCCGCCGACGACTCGCCGCCCATCGCGGCTACCACCGGTCGCCGGCCTTCGGAGCGGAGCCGCGCGAGATATTCGACGACGACGCCGACCGAGCCGCTCGACGGGAAGAGCAGTGCGTCGGGCCGGCGCGCCGCGCGCGAGGCTTGCTCGCTGTCGCGCGCTTCGAGGACGTCGGCGCCGGCGTCCCGCAACGCCGCGGCGATGCGGCTCGGACGTTCTTGGGTCCGCGGCAGGATGAACAATTTGCCCGCCAGCGGTCGCCGCGCCGACTCCTCGTCCCAGAGCAGCGCCGCACCGCCTTCGGCCAGCAAGCGCTGCGCGAGGGCGACGCCGATTGCGTCGGCTTCGGCGTCGTCGCGGATGTCGTCGTCGAGCGAACCGCGCACGACGGTCGAGCCGTCGAGTGCGGCGATCGCGCCCGCGATGTTTAGCCGCGCACCTTCGAAGCGAGCGTATGCGCCGACCGGCGCGTGACATCCGGCGCGCAGCGTTCGCAAAAACGCCCGCTCCGCCGCGACGGCGAGTTCGGTCGCGCGATCCGCGAAGGCGGCGTGGATGCGTTCGGCGAGTGCGTCGTCATCCTTGCGCACCTCGACCGCCAGCGCGCCTTGGGCGACCGCCGGGACGACCTGGGCGGGGTCGAGCGGTTGCACGTGCGTCGCGCTTAGGCCGAGACGGTTCAGTCCCGCGGCCGCCAGCACGATCGCGTCGTAGCTGCCTTCGCGCAGTTTGCGTAGCCGCGTGTCGACGTTACCGCGAATCAACGCGAACTCGAGATCGGGACGCAGGGCTTGGACGAGCGCGCGCCGCCGCGGGCTCGATGTTCCCACCAGCGCGCCCGCCGGCAGCGCCTCGAGCGACGGGTAGCGTTCCGAGCAGAAGACGTCGCGTGGATCCTCGCGCGGACCGATCGCCGCGATGCGCATCCCGGGCTCGAGCGTGCTCGGCAAGTCCTTGCACGAGTGGACGGCGTAGTCGGCGCGCCGCTCGTGCAGCGCGAGCTCGAGCTCCTTGACGAAGACGTTGTCGCCGCCGAGCGCGTCGAGCGGCCGGTCCTGGTCGCGATCGGCCCGCGTGGTGACCGCGAGGATCGTCGAGGCGATGCCGGCCGTCGCAAGTCTTGCGATGACGGTCCGCGTTTGGCGCAGGGCGAGGGCGCTCGCGCGCGTGGCGCAGACGGCGTGCAGCAACGGTTCGAGGGCGGCGCTTGGCTCGCGGGTCGCGACGAGCCGTTCGATCTCGTGCTCGAGGGTTTTGGCGTTCATCGCCGCCAGCTCGTCGATCTCGCGCGCGGCGAGCGCGTTCATGCCCCGCGCCCGCAGGTCGGGCGCGATGACGGTGGTCACGTAGGCGCGCGCTCGGCCGAGGGTTTCCGCCGCTCGCACGTAGCGTTCGCCGAAATGCGTTCGCAGTTCGTCGCGCAGGCGGATCGCGAACGACGGCGCGAGGCCCGCGCTGCTGACCGTGAACGAAAGCGGACCGGCGCGATGCGTCAGAGGATTCGAGAAATCGCCGCGCGCTCCATCGCTCGCATCGTTCACGAGAACCCTTCGCGCGCGCGCGGCCTCCACGACGGCGGCGTTGACCGCGTCGTCATCGGTCGCCGCGAATGCGAGCGAGACGCCGTCGAGGTCGGCCGGTTCGAAGGCGCGCGCGACGACCTCGAGCGCGCCGTTCTCGGCCAGCTCGCGTAACGCCGCCGACGCGCGCGGCGCGACGACCGTCACGAGGGCGCCCGCTTCGAGTAGACCGCGCACCTTCCGTTCGGCGACGTTTCCAGCGCCGACGACGATGGCTCGCCGGCCGGTGAGGTCGAGCGCGAGGGCATACGGCTGACGGTTGCGCCCGCTCTCATGCATAGCTCTCACGCGATTCGCGTCGCCGCGCAACGGCCCTAGCGGGGCGCCGAAAGTAGTCCAGCGCGGGAGATTGGGCGCCGTGCTGCCAAACGGTCCCGAACGTGTTGCGAGCTCCTGGGTTTTCGCCGTCGTGGCGTGCGGCACTCATCGGTGCGTTCGTGGCCGCGATTGCGACGCTGCCCGGACTGGGCACGGGGACGCTGTGGGATAACAGCGAGACCGCCTACGGCGAGGTCGCGCGCGAGATTCTCATCTATCACGACCCGATCGTGCTGCATCTCAACGGCGTTCCGTGGTTCGTGCAGCCGCCGCTGTATTTTTGGCTGGCCGCATTCTTCGCGCAGCTCTTCGGCGTCCATGAGTTCGCATTACGCTTGCCGCCTGCGCTCGCGACGATCGCGATGGGGGGCGCCGTCGGTTACGTCGTCGCGCGAACGACCAGTTCGCGCGCCGCGCTGCTGGCGGCGATCGTCCTTTCGACCTCGCTCATGCAGGCGATTCTCGGGCATCTCGCGATCATGGACGCCCTGCTGGATCTGGCGGTGGTGGTGACGATCCTCTCGTGGTTCGGCGCGTTGCGCAACGGCGCGATCGCGCCCTGGTACGTCGGCTGGATCGCGCTCGGCTTCGGCGTCC
>DHWK01000023.1:933-6809 GCA_002413145.1 bacterium UBP12_UBA5184 | reverse complement strand
ACGTACGAATTCGAGAACATCCCGCTCGAGTCGGTGCTCGCGCTCGAGCACGAGCGGCGCCTGGTGAGGCCGGATTCGAGCGTCCTGCGCGTCACCCAGGACCGGTTGCTCGAAAAGACATCCCTCGTGGAACTGGGTTGTTTGACGGCGGCCTTTGCGGAGGTGCATGACGAAAGGGATCTGCAATCGGGGATGCTTGCGGTCGGCTTTCCCGGCGTCATGAAAACCGTACGCGGCGGTTACGATGGGAAGAATCAGTGGATCGTCCAGGACGAAAGCGCCGCCCGTGCAGCGTTGCTCGCCGCGCGCGGCGCGCACTTGATCTTCGAACGGTTCGTCCCGTTCGATTGCGAGGTTTCGATCATCTGCGCGCGTGGCGCCGACGGGACGATCGTGCGTTTCCCGGTCACCGAGAACATCCACGACCACGGCGTCTTGGCGACGACGATCGTTCCGGCTCGGATCGGCGACGGCGTCGCCCAGCGCGTTCGATCCGAGGCGGCGCGGATCGGCGAAGCGCTCGGTATCGTCGGAGCCTACTGCATCGAATTTTTCGTGCGCGGCCAAGAGCTTTTCGTGAACGAGATCGCGCCGCGAGTCCACAACAGCGGCCACTACTCGCTCGATGCGACGCAGGTCTCGCAGTATGAAGCGCACGTCCGCGCGATCTGCGACCTCCCGCTCGTCGAGCCGCGGCTTTTGGCACCCGCGGTCATGGTCAACATCCTCGGAAGCGGAGAAGGCGACGAGCTGGCCGGCCTGAGCGGCCTCCTGCGGGACCCCGACCTGAAACTCCACCTCTACGGAAAACGGCACGCCGCCTTGCGCCGGAAGATGGGCCATTTCACCGTCCTCGGGCCCGATCTGACGACGGCCCTCGCGAGGGCGGAGGCGGCCCGGCGGCTCCTGTCATGGCGCCGGCGGTCCGAGCCTGTCCCCGCCTAGACGGCGGGCTTCGGCATCTCCACCTTCGCCCACGGTTTCGGGGGGAGATCGGTAAAGGCCATCGGGCGATCCCAATGATCGTGATCGCGCCAGGCCAGTTTCTCTGCGTTCGGCGGCCGAGGCTTTTTCAGATCGAGTGCGACGCGGTAGACCTCGACATAGCGATCGATCATCTTTTCAAGCGAGAAGACGTCCTCGACGCGTTCGCGGCTCTTGCGCCGATCGAGTTGCGCGAGCGCGGGGACGCGCGCCACCGCTTCCTCAACCGAGTCGCACAAGAACCCGGTCTCGCCGTCGACGACGATCTCCGGAACCGAGCCGAGCCGTGCGCCGAGGACCGGCGTCCCGCACGCCATCGCTTCGATCATCGTGAGCCCGAAGCGTTCGGGGCGCGTCGTCATGTGAATGAGGCCGAGTGCGCCGCCGAGCAATTCATTTCGCGCCTCACGCTCGACGGCACCCAAAAATTGGACGCGGTCGCCGTCGATGTGCGGTTCGACCTCCTTACGAAAATATTCGCGGTCTTGGGGAATGGCCGCGATCTTGAGGCGGACGCCCGCGCGCTTTGCAATCTCGATCGCCAGATGCGTCCCTTTCTCGGGATGGAAGCGGCCGAGGAAGACGAGATAGGCGCCTGGCCGCTCGCAATAGGTGAACTTGCTTGGATCGATCCCGTTGTACGTCGTCGCGACGTAGTCGAGGCCGGGATCGCGATCGGCGTCGCTGATCGAGCAATAGAAACTTCGTTCCGCGGCGGCGTAGTACGCCGCCAAGATCGGCGGGCTCGAAAAACCGTGAATCGTCGTGACCAGCGGCGGGGCATCGCTCGCGAGCGCGTAGGTGAGGGGTCGCCAGTCGAGATTGTTGTGGATGAGATCGAACTTGCCCGCGCGCCGGAAGAGATTGGCCACGTGCAGCGCGCCGTACACGTCGGCGCTGAGCCCCGGGTCTTCATTGAGTCCGACCGGGACGACGCTTTCCAGCCGGCCGCGCGTCTGGGAATTTCCGGTTGCGAACAGGGTGACGTCGAGCCCTCGCGCCGCCATCCCGTCGGCGATGTTCGCGGCGATCTGTTCCCATGGCCCATAACCGGGCGGCGGCGTCGGCCAAGAGATCGGCGCCAGGACGGCCAGCCGCACTCCGGCAAGCGACGTCATGCAATAACGCCGGCTTTGACGACGGCTTTCGGGTCGCGGAAGGCGTGGGGGTCGGCGTCGATGTCGCGCTCGAGGAGAACGAGATCGGCAACCTCGCCTTGTTGCAGGCGGCCGCGTCGGACACCGAGCAAATCGGCCGCGCTTGCGGTTGCGGCGTAGAGCGCCTCTCGCGCGCTCATGCCAAGCATGCTCTGCATCAGCTCGAGTTCGCGCCAGTAGGCGTCGTGATAATTGAAGGGCGTCCCCGCGTCGGAGCCGCCCGCGAACTTGACCCCGGCGGCGCGCGCCTTGCGCAGGTTCCCTTCGGCGTGCTCGAGGATCTCACGCGCTTTGCGGGTGACGAAGTCGGGCATCCCGGCGTCGGGTCCGGCCTCGACGATGCACATGATCGCGCTCAGCGTCGGAACCAGATACGTTGCGCGCTCGACCATCAGCCCGATCCCCTCGTCGTCGATCAGGTGACCGTGT
Source organism: bacterium UBP12_UBA5184 (assembly GCA_002413145.1). Taxonomy (GTDB): domain Bacteria; phylum Vulcanimicrobiota; class Vulcanimicrobiia; order Vulcanimicrobiales; family Vulcanimicrobiaceae; genus Zemelea. The sequence goes on along the minus strand of DHWK01000023.1, from coordinate 4,239 downwards.
TCGATCGAATCGATGCCGGCGCGAATTGCGTTCTTGATACCGCCGGTACCGATGGCGTGCGCGGCGCAGTGCATCCCGTGCTTGTGCGCCTCGGCGATCCCCGCGCGCAGCTCCTCTTCGGTCAGCTGTTCGATTCCGGGGACGGCGCCCTTGGTGAGGACGCCGCCGGTCGCGATGAATTTGATGCAGTCGGCGCCGCCGCGACGCTGCTCGCGGACGGCTTTGCAGACGTCCCACGGTCCGTCGGCTTCACGTCCGGCCCACCAGCCGTGGCCGCCGGTCATGCATATCGGCTGACCCGCCGCGACGATCTTCGGTCCGGGAAGACGCCCCGCATCGATCGCGTCGCGCAAGTCCATCGCGATGTTCTCGGTGCCGCCGATCTCGCGAATCGTCGTCACGCCGGCGCGAACCGATTTGGCCGCGTTCTCGGCGCAGGTCATGGTGCGCTGCGTCGCCGTCGTCAAAAGGAAGACCGTCGTCGTCTGCGCTTCGCCGCTCATCTCGAGGTGCGCATGCGCGTTGATCAGACCCGGGACGACGCAGGCCGCCTCGAGGACAGGGGTACCGTCCGGTGCCGGCGCGCTCGGGTCGTTGGCAATCGCTGCGATCTTATCGCCTTCGATGATCAGCGTGCCGTTGCGCCGCGGCTCTCCGACGTTGTCGTGAAGGGTTCCGAATCGGATGACGAGTCTTCCCACTACTCTTTTTCTCCCAGATAGACGTCGGTGCGGAAGACAAACTCAATTTTGCCATCTTGCGCAAACGTTTCAAACGCGCGGGTTACCTGCTCCAGCAGCGCAGCGTGCTCGGGCGTCCCCGCCGGCGGAGCGTACGACGTGCTGCGCAGGCGGCCAAGCACGCCCTCGTAGTCGAGCCGTTGGCTGTGCCCGAACGACTCCAAGCGAAGTTGCTGCAGGCCGCCGTCGATCAGCAGGCGCCGAACGATTTCGCTCCCGTTACGGTAGCCGGCGATCGCCATGCGGTCGCGCATGTTGTCGACGGCTTGGCCGTAGGCTCGCGTGAACGGTTCGTTGTCGTCGCGTTCGTTGAAGACGATCGCCAGACGGCCGCCCGAGCGCAGCACGCGCACGAGTTCGCGCACGGCCTCGGCGTTCGCGAACCAATGAAAGGCTTGAAAGCAGGTGACCACGTCGGCGACGGCGGCGGGGAGGCCGAGCGCGTCGGCCCGCGCGTCGCGCACGTCGAGTCCCGACTGCGCCGCTTCGGCTCGCATCTCGGCGTTCGGCTCGACGGCGAGAACCTGCGCGCCGCGCTCGAGCAGCATTCTGCTCGAGATTCCGGTGCCGGCTCCGACGTCGACGACGCGCAGCGTCTCGACCGCGCCCATCCCTTTGAAGATCGCATCGATGAGCGCCGCGGGATAGGACGGCCGAAAGCGCGCGTAGTCGGCGGAGCGTGCGTTCCAGCGGCTGACCGAATCCTTCATCGCGGTGCGTCGTTTTCCGAGCGCGCCGCCTGCGCTTCAAGCGCTTGAAAGGTTCGCGAGACCGGCGGGCGTTGCAAGACCCCTGCGATGAAGCGGGATGCCGCCCGGACGGTTTCGAGATCGATGCCGGTCTCGATTCCCATCCCGTGCAACATATACAGAAGGTCTTCGGTCGCAAGGTTGCCGCTCGCCCCCGGCGCGTAGGGACAGCCACCGAGGCCGCCGCTCGCCGCGTCGAAGATCGCGACGTTCATCTGAAGCGCCGCCAAGACGTTGGCGAGCGCCGTCCCGCGGGTGTCGTGAAAATGCATCGCGAGCCGCTCCACCGGCATCTCGCGCTGCAGCGCCTCGGCGATGTCGACGACCTGATCCGGCGTTCCGACGCCGATCGTATCGCCGATCGAGAGCTCGTCGATCCCCATCTCGGCGAGCGCGTTTGCGACCCGCACCACCGCTTCGACGGGGACCCGGCCCTCGTACGGACAGCCGAAGGCCGTCGAGATATAACCGCGCACCCACAGCCCTTCGGCGCGTGCCGCGGCAACGACGTCCCGGAAAGCGTCGAGCGACTCGGCGATCGTCATGTTGATGTTCCGCTTGGTGAACGAGTCCGAGGCCGCCGTGAAGACGGCGATCGCGTCGACCCCGGCGGCGCGTGCGCGTTCGAAGCCGCGCATGTTCGGAACCAGGCAGAGATAGGTGACGCCGGCCTTTCGCTCGATCCCCGCCATCACGGTCTCGGCGTCGGTCAATTGCGGGATGGCGTTCGGCCGCACGAACGAGGTCGTCTCGATAACCGCCAAGCCGCTCGCCGAGAGCAGGTCGACGTAGCGAATTTTGTCGGCAGTCGGTACGGTCGCGGATTCATTTTGCAACCCATCGCGCGGTCCCATCTCGCAGACCTTGACGCGCCGGGGAATCGATGCGAGCGAGGTCGCGCTCACGAGATCTCCGCGCCGGCGGCAGCGTCGGCGATCACGTGCGTCGTAAGGTGGTCGGCGATCCGCGCGATCGCTTCCGACCAAACCTTGTCGTTGAAGGTAAACCCTTTGATCAAGAACACGAGCGGATTCCAAGCGCCGATGAGGTTGAGATGATAGGCGCGCTCGCTCTTGATCTCCGACGAACGAATCCGGCCGTCGAGGGTGCACGAGTCGCGCCACACGATTCCGTCGTTGTCGCCGCCGAAGTGCGGGACGGCCCCGTAGATCGAGAAGAGGCAAGCGCCGGGCGGCGCGACCCACGGCTCGGCGTCGAGCTTCCAATTGCGACCGGGTCCGCTGCGGTCCCAGTGTCCGCCGGTGCCGTTAAGCCACTTCATAAAGTCCGAGCGGAGATCGAGTTCGCCCAGAGCGCGATCTTTCAGGCGCATGAATGCCGCGAGCATCGGCAAGATGTCGACGGTCATCCCCCAGTGCGGCGTGCCCAGCGTGATCGAGTGCAACACTTCACCGGCGCGTTCCGGATAACGGCGCAAGAATCCGCGCGTTACCAGGCCGCCCACCGAGTAACCGAGCGAGATGGCCGGAAAAGGCACCTTCCGTTTGAGGTCGTCGAGGAACGCCGCGAAACGGTCGATCCGCTCGGAGATCGTGGCTTCGACGACGGGAAACATGCGGCAATCGAAGCCGCGGTTGCTCAGCCCGGGCCTCCCTCGGCGGCCGTCAGCTAAGGTGTTCAGATCCTTGTCCGGTTCGTTGAAGCCGGGAACGATGACGATCGTCCGAGGCATGCCGGCTATCCGATTTCCAAGAGCGTCGCGCCGCTCGTTACCAAGGCTCCCGGTGCGACGGCGACGGTCTTAACGACGCCGGCGTGCGTCGCCTCGATGCGATGCTCCATCTTCATCGCCTCGA
>DHWK01000023.1:415-708 GCA_002413145.1 bacterium UBP12_UBA5184 | reverse complement strand
GCACCTTCGACGCGAACGTGATCGCCCGCGCGTGCGACGCGCAAGGGCCCCGCGAAGTCGCCCGCCAGCTGCCACTCGGCCTCGCTCGCCGAGCTGCCCCCGACACGTGACGCTGAGACCCGCACGGTTCGCCGCGCGCCGTGCAGCGCAAGGGAGATGCCGACTCCGGCAACCCGCCACGCGCGCCCGTCGGATAGCGCCGCACCGACGGCGATCAGGAAGGCCGCGTCGGATTCAGCGCCGGTCGCGAGTAGCTCCGGGTGTTCGCCAAGAAACGCCGTCGTCGTCTTGCC
>DHWK01000023.1:0-184 GCA_002413145.1 bacterium UBP12_UBA5184 | reverse complement strand
AGCAGCGAGTCGTAATAAATCGAGATCTCGCTGCCGCTGCGGACGCCGGCATCGAGCCGTACGCCGGGGCCGCTCGGCGGTTCCCAACGCGCGATCGTCCCGGTCGACGGAAGATAGTCGTTGGCCGGATCTTCGGCGTTGATGCGCGCCTCGATCGCCCAGCCGCGCGGGACGATGTCGGCCT
>DHWK01000004.1:22183-29150 GCA_002413145.1 bacterium UBP12_UBA5184 | reverse complement strand
CGCGAACGCGTCGTCGTCAACATCGAGAAGTACGGCAACACTTCGGCTGCCTCGATCCCGATTGCGCTCTCGGAGATGGTCGGCAGCGAGCGCCTCAAGGACGGCGACTTGATCCTCTTCACCGGCTTCGGCGGTGGGCTCTCGTGGGGTTCGGTCGCCTGGCGTTGGTCGGTTGTCCCCAATTCGTGAAACGAATTGGGGTAGTTTTTCCCGGTCAGGGGTCGCAGGTCGTCGGGATGGGTGGCGGGCTGGTCGAAAAATATGACGTCGCGCGCGATCTCTTCATGCGTGCCGAACGGATCCTCGGTTACGATATCCTGGCGATCATTTGCAGCGGACCCGAAGAACGGCTGCGCGAGACGCGCTACAGCCAGCCGGCGATCTACCTCGTCAACTACGCGCTCGCCCTCGCCGCCGGCGCCGATTTTCCGGTCGCGGCCAGCGCCGGTCATTCGTTCGCCGAGTTCTGCAGTTTGACGCTGGCCGGTTCGCTCGATTTCGACACGGCGCTCTATCTGGTCGCGCAGCGCGGCGCCGCGATGCAAGTCGCCGCCGAGATGTCGCCCGGAGCGATGGCCGCGGTGCTCGGGCTCGATGCCGAGGCGCTGCGGCGCGCCTTTACCCGGGCGCGCGACGAGGGTGCGGGCCGCGTCCAACTGGCGAACTTCAATGCACCCGAACAGATCGTAATCAGCGGCGATCGCGGCGCCGTCGCGCGCGCCGGTCAATTGGCGCTCGAAGCGGGCGCCAAGCGCGTCGTCGCGCTGAACGTCTCGGGCGCGTGGCACAGCGAACTCATGCTTCCGGCGCGCGAGCGCTTCGAGCCGCTGGTGGAGAAGGCGGAAATACGTCCGCCCCGCTTTCCGGTGATCTCGAACGTCGACGCGCAAGCCTATCGCGACGTTGCGACGATTAAGCGTAATCTCGTTCGATCGGTAACCGATGAGGTGTTGTGGCATGCTGCGGCCGAACGTTTGGTCGCCGAAGGTCTCGATCGCATCGTCGAATTCGGCGGCTCGGCCGTGCTCGTCCCGCTCATGCGGCGCGTCCCCGGCGCGCCGCCCGCGACGCACGTCGGCGACGACGGCGCGCTGGAAATACTTCGCGCCGAACTGACGACGGCGCCGGCATGAGCTTCGCGGGAAAAGTTGCGTTCGTCACCGGCGCGAGTCGCGGCATCGGACGCGCGATCGCCGTCGATTTCGCGCGGCAGGGCGCCGACGTCGCGCTCGTGGCGCGCGATGCCGCGATGCTGGAGGAGACGGCTGAAGCGTCCCGCGTCGCACGCGCGGCGACGCACGTCCATTCGATCGTCGCCGATGTCAGCGACGCCGCGGCCGTCGAATCGGCGGTGAATTCGACCATCGAGCGGCTGGGTCGCGTCGACTTCGCGGTCGCCAACGCCGGCCAGGCCGTCGACGGCCTGCTGGTGCGAATGAAACCGGACGACCTCGAGCGGGCGCTGGCGGTGAATCTCAAATCCGCGTTCTACCTGTGCGCGTCGGTGGCGAAGCCGATGATGCGACAGCGCTCGGGCTCGATCGTTTTGGTCTCGTCGATCGTCGGATTGACGGGCAACGCCGGGCAAGCCGGCTACGCGGCGGCCAAAGCGGGCCTGCTCGGGCTCGCCAAGTCGGTCGCAAAGGAATTGGGGTCGCGGAACGTAAGAGTCAACGCCGTCGCGCCGGGCTTGATCGAAACTGCGATGACCGAATCCCTCTCGGAGGAGGCGCGCGCTCACTTTCTCGCATCGATACCCCTCGGTCGTGCGGGGACGCCGGAAGATGTTAGTGGGGTCGTAACGTTCCTTTGCTCTGATGCCGCACGGTACGTCACGGGCCAAACGCTCGTGATCGACGGCGGCTTCTTGATGTAGGAGATCAATGGCGGATACACAGACAACCTTCGATAAAGTCAAGAAAATCATCGTCGAGCAACTGGGCGTCGACGAAGCCGAGGTCACGATGGAGGCGTCGATCACCGACGATTTGGGTGCCGACTCCCTCGATCAAGTAGAGCTGGTTATGGCCTTCGAAACGGAATTCAATATCGATATTCCCGACGAAGAGGCCGAGAAAATCAAAACGGTGGGGGATGCCGTCCGCAAGATCGACGAGACCGCACCCAAAAGTTAGTTAGGTAAGTTCCCTTGTGCTAAGCACCCTCAGCGAACGTCTCGGCGGCATCTTTGAGCGCCTCTCGAGCCGTGGCCGATTAACGGAATCCGACGTCAACGACGTCGCGCGCGAGGTGCGCGTCGCGTTGTTGGAAGCCGACGTGAATCTCGCGGTCGCCAAAGACTTCGTCGCGAAGATCAAGGAACGCGCGGCCGGCGCGGACGTACTGGCATCGCTGACCCCGGCGCAGTCCGTCGTGAAGATCGTCTACGACGAACTGGTGCTGCTGATGGGCGGAGCGCAAGCGCGGCTGCAATTCTCCGACGCTCCGCCGTCGGTCATCATGCTGGTGGGTCTGCAAGGTTCGGGAAAGACGACCCAGGCTGCAAAACTGGGCTTGCGACTCAAAGAGCAGGGGCGCCGCTCGCTGCTGGTCGCGGCCGACGTCTACCGCCCGGCGGCGATCGAACAACTGCGCAGCCTCGGCAAGCAGATCGATTTGGCGGTCTATGGCGAGGCGGGCGCCGACCCGGTGCGGACGGCGACCGACGCGGTGGCGGAGGCGCGGCGCATCGGCATCTCGACCGTCGTGATCGACACCGCCGGCCGCTTGCAAGTCGACGATGAGATGATGCGCGAGCTGGAACGCATCAAGGCGGCGGTCTCGCCGAAGGAAATCCTGTTCGTCGCCGATGCGATGACGGGACAGCAGGCGAGCGCCGTCGCCAAGGAGTTCGACCGGCGGCTGGGCATCAGCGGCGTCATTCTAACGAAGATGGACGGCGACGCGCGGGGCGGCGCGGCCCTCTCGATCTATGCCCAGACCGGCGCGCCGATCAAGTTCGTCGGCGTCGGCGAGAAAGTCGCCGCGCTCGAAGCATTTCATCCCGACCGCCTGGCCTCTCGCATCCTCGGGATGGGCGACGTTCTGACCCTGATCGAGAAGACGCAGAGCGTCTATTCGCTCGAGCAGGCCAAGACGCTCGAACAGAAACTTCGCAAGAACGACTTCACGCTCGATGATTTTCTCGACCAGCTACGCCAGGTGCGCAAGCTTGGTTCGATGAGCGATCTCGTGAAAATGATCCCGGGGATGTCGAAGGCGCTGCCTAAAGATCTGGAGATCGACGAAAACGACGTACGCCGGGTCGAAGCGATCATCTGCTCGATGACCCGCAGCGAACGCCGCCGGCCCGAGATCCTAAACGGTTCGCGCCGCCGGCGCATCGCGCTCGGCAGCGGGACGCAGGTCAGCGAAGTCAACCGGATCATAAAGCAGTTCGAAAGTTCGCGTCAGATGATGAAGCAGCTCGGAAGCAAACGTCCCCGTTTTCCTTTTGGAGGATTGGTTTCCTAACCTATGGTCAAGATTCGATTGCGCCGCATGGGCGCAAAAAAGCAACCGACGTATCGGTTCGTCGTCACGGACGCGCGCTCGCCGCGCGATGGACGCTTCATCGAAATCGTCGGGCATTACAATCCGCGCAGCGAGCCCAAGACCGTTGTGCTGAACGAGGAGAAAATCAAAGGCTGGCTAGCCAAGGGCGCGCAGCCTTCCGATCCCGTCCGCCGGCTGTTAGCGGAGAAGGGACTCGTCGAGCGCGGCTACATCCCCGAGACGAAGCGCGCGAAGAAACAGAAGAAGGCCTCGTAATGAAGGCGGCGCACTCGTGAGTTCCTTCGACGACGAATTCGGCCTTTTCGGAGACGAAGTCGGCTCGGAAGAAGAGCGGCGCTCGACGCTCGGCGCACGCCGAATCGCGACCGGCGAGACGATCATCGATGAAATCGAGCCCGAGGACGAGCCGAGGCCACGCCGGCGGCGGCCTTCCGGCGCGTCGGACACGCGCGAACCGTTCGCTACGCCCGGCGGCGGCCCGCGCTTTCGCAGACACGAGCGCGCTAAGCGCGACCCGCTGCCGGCCGAGATCGGTCATCCGCGCGCCGTGGAGCTGCTGACCTTTTTGGCAAAGCGGCTGGTCGCCAACCCCGAAGCCGTCGCCGTCTCGTTGCATCCCGATTCGCGCGGGGCCGTCCTCGAACTCGAAGTCGATCCCGAAGACTTGGGCAAGGTCATCGGTCGGGGTGGGCGCGTCGCGCAGGCTCTGCGCACGCTGGTTCGCGCGGGAGCCGAGGGGCGCGTCACGGTCGATATCGTCGACGTCGATGACGTCGAAGATGACGGCGAAGCTGAGTTCGAAGACGAAGAAGCGGCGCCCGCCGCTCCCGGGGATGCCGACAGCCTTAGCGAAGACGCCGACGGCAACGCCCCAGCGAGTCACTGAAGGACGTTCAATCGCAGGAGTCAGCGACGGCGCAAATCGGGTTCGGCTTCGTCGTCGGCGGGGCGGCGGCGGCGCCACGCTCGAGGGCGTCGTGAGGTTGATCGCCATCGCGCGTCTCACGGGCGTCTTCGGGGTGCGCGGAGAGCTCAAGTGCGAGACGACCTCGGCGGGTGAGACGAGCCTGGCTGCGGGCCGCTCGTACGCTCTCGACCGCGAGGGTGCGCGCTGGGTTCGCTGCGGCGGCGTGCGGCGGCACCAGAACCGAAGCTTGGTTAGCCTCGAGGAGGTAACGACTCCCGAAGCGGCGCGCGAACTCGTCGGCAGCGAACTCTTCGTCGATCGATCCGAGATCGTGCTCGAGGCGGACGAGTATCTCGACGAAGATCTGATCGGATTGCGCTTGCTCGATACCGGCGGCAACGAACTCGGAGTGGTCGTCGCGGTCGAACATCTGCCCGCTGCGGACTGCCTGGTCGTCGGAGCGAAGCGTTCGCTCGTTCCGCTCGTAAGCGCCTTCATCCGATCGATCGACCTCGCGAAGGGCGAGATCGTCGCCGATCTCCCGGCCGGCCTGCTCGATTAGGCTCGTTCCGCGCTACCTGCCCTGATTTGCAAACGCGAAGGCGCCGGCGGCGTCGTCCGAAGCGCGATCGACGGCGGCTTGAACGCCGCGGTTTCCGATGCGGGCACGCGAATGCTGGCGTCCGGTGACGTTGCCGGCGCAATCGTAGGCCACGACGTCGAGTTCGACGTCGGTTCGATTCCCTGTGCGGTCTCGCTCGAAGCTGAGAGTCGGCGCGTACAGCGCCTTCGAGCCGAAGGCGAGCCCGCAGAAATCGCGCGCGCGAGCGGGCAGATCGGCGGGATCGGCGGGCAGCCCGGCGACGGTCGTTCCGCCGCGACCGATCGCTCTCACGATCGAATCTTGCGCGTAGCTCGCGAGGCCGGCATCGGCCTCGCCGGCGACGTCGAGCACGAGGATCGCCGCGGCCAGCCTCAGCCGCGCGAGTGCGCTTGAGTTCGGCCGCGGCGTCGCGAGGGCGATCGGGAGGGCCGGCGCGAGCGCTGCCGCCGTTGCGACGCTAGCCGGGCGCAAACTCGCGATTGCGCGCGGCGCCCGAGTTTTGCGCGGCGCCGCGGTCGCGCGCGCGACCGCAACCGCTTTCGGCGAACTCGGCGCCGGGCGGGTCGTTTCGGATGGCGTCGGCGTCGCAGCCGGCGCCGTTTTCTTCCTTTTCTTGAAGAGCCCGCTCAAGTTGGCTTCGTTCTTCTCCGCGGCTTTCGGAGCGGGCGTCTCTCGCGGCGCGTCGAGGATCGCGAGGGCGCGTCCGGCGTGGCGCAAGATCGCGACCTGCACGGTGTCGGCTTGCGCCGCCGCATCGGTGTAGGTGCGAACGAACGCACTCGAACTGAAGATAACCGTTCCGCTTGCCACGCTGACGACTTGGGTCACCATCGAGATTTGATCGCCGAGCGGGGTTAAGAAGCCGGAAACATAGTAGTCGGCGTTCATCGTTTGCGCGGTCGTCAAATAGGCGACACGCTGCGTTCCGGGTGGATACGGTTTTACGACTATCCCGCCGGCGGTCGACAAGCGCTGCGCCATGGCGACGGCGATGCTCGCGCCGGCCTCGGGGTCGGCGCCACCCGAGACGCTCAGCGGATAGACGACGACGACCGGCGGCGGCAACGCGCTCGTCGCCCCGAAGAGCGGGATGCAGCACGAAGCGGCCAGCGCGACGAGCAGGAGGCGCGCGACCATCACGCGCTCTCTCCTACCGGCTGGGCTACGCTCTGCGTTTTGGCGGAGTTGTGCTCCGACCACGCCAGCCATTGAGCGCTGACCTGCGCGCCGAACAGAAAGATCGTGGCCATATAATAGAGCCAAAGTAACAGGATGGCGACCGCGCCGAGCGCGCCGTAGACGTGCCGGAAGTCGACGTGGGTGGAGTAGACGGCGAAGGCGATCTGCGAGAGCTCCCAGAGAATAGTGGTAACGATCGCCCCCGGGACGCCGAAGCGCAGGCTGAAGCGCCGGTTCGGAAGGAACGTGTACAGCCACATGGTTACGACGAAAACGAGCAAAAGGCCCGCACCGTAGCTCGCTACTTGCGTCCAAAACTCGGCATGACGGAATCCCCCGAAACGCACGATGAAGGAGATGACGATGGGGAAAGCCGTTGCAGCGAGTAAGATCAGGCCGAAGACGGAAAACGTGATCGCTTCGACGAGGATCTGCCAGAGTGCGGGTCGCCCCTTAGGGATGCCGAGCGCACGGTCGAGGGAGAACGCGAGCGTTTGAAAGAGATTCTTGCCGGACCAAAGCAAGCCGACGAGTGCGATCGCGCCGGCGATGCCGCGAAATTGGACGATATGTTCGGCGTTGTCGAGCAACGGTGCTTGAATGCTGGGCGCGAGCTCGGTCACAAAGTCGGTGACGTATACCGCGCCTTGCTCGCCGTAAATGTAGCCCATGACGGCAAACGCTAGTACGAGGAGCGGAAAGATGGCGAACATCGCGTTGAACGCGATCGCTTGGGCGAAGAAGGCACAGGCATCTTGGGA
>DHWK01000004.1:12866-22085 GCA_002413145.1 bacterium UBP12_UBA5184 | reverse complement strand
GCACCCCGACTATCCGCCGCATGAAACGCTCGTACCCGTGATCGCGGCGCCGGTCGTCCTGGTGCTCGTCGACGGGCGTCCGGTCGATGCGCCCGTGCCGGCGCTTCTGGTGGGCGGGCTCGTGAGTGCGCCGATCGATCCGTACGCGCGCCTCATCGCAACCAAGATCACGATCGACGACGGGCGTGGATCGATCACGTTCGAGCGTGGTGCGGCGAGGGTGACGATCAACGTGCCCTACCTGCGAGGCTCCTCGGGAAGAATCCCGCTGGGAGCGCTCGCGCGCGCGCTCGGAGACGCGGTTCACTACGACGCCGCCGGCCATATCTTGGCGATCGATAGCCGGGCGCCGCAGCCGGTCGCGACGATGACTCCGTACGTGCGCTGGACGCCGCCGCCGGGTCCACTTGCGACCTTCACGCCCGAGCCCTCGCCGGCGCCGCAGCCGACGTTAACGGGAATCCCGCAGCCGCGGCGTACGCCCATCTTGCAAAACGGAGGGACGTAAGCGATGGCAAAGATCGCCTGGTACGGCGCGGGGATGATGGGCTCGGGATTCGTCGAGGCCTTGCGGCGCCGCGGCGATGAGGTCCGCGTTTGGAACCGGACGCCCGCGAAGAGCAAGGCGCTGGAACGGTACGGTGCGATCGCCGTCGACGATCCGCGTGCGGCCCTTGCAGGCGCGGAGCGCGTCCACATCATCCTCTCCGACGACGCGGCCGTCGACAGGCTGCTCGCCAAGATCGCCGACCTCGTTCCGAAAGGGACGCCGGTCATCGACCACACGACCGTCGCGCCGCAGCCCACCGTCGAGCGCTTCGCGTGGTCCCAGAGCCGCGGGATTGAATTCTTACATGCGCCGGTCTTCATGGGACCGCAATCGTGCCGCGACGGCACCGGACTGATGATGTGCTCCGGCCCGCGCACGCGTTTCGAACGAGTCGAAGGCGAATTGGAGAAGATGACCGGCGAGTTGTGGTTCGTCGGCGAGCGCGTCGATAAGGCCGCCGCGCTCAAACTTTTCGGAAACTCGATGCTCCTGACGATCGTCGCCGGCTTGGCGGACGGTTATCGTATGCTGAACGGCGCCGGTATCGCGCCCCCGGAGGCCTACGAACTCTTCGCGCACTTCAAACCCGGTGGAGCGATTGAGAATCGCGGCAAGTCGATGTCGGAAGCCAAGTTCACGCCCGCCTCCTTCGAACTCACGATGGCGCGTAAAGACGCCCGCCTCATGCTCGAGACCGCCGAGCGCGGCCGAATGCCGCTGCATTTGATGCCGGCGATCGCAGCCTGGATGGACGAAGCGATCGCGGGCGGCCGCGGAAACGAAGATATGGGCGTCCTTGCCGCCGAGGCGGTCGCTCGTTAGATCGCGATCACGTTTCGGGCCTCGAGAGCACGACTGACCTCGGCTTGTAGCGCTTCCAGGTGAGCGCGCGTCTGCAGGTCGAGACCGCCGCGCATCAGATTACCGCGTACGCTGCCCCCGAGCGCGACGAGTTCGTGCCGCGCGAGCGCCTGGGCGTCGAGCGGCGTCCCGAGTGGCGCGTTCATCGCGAGCCTGGCGAGATACCGTGCGTAGGTGCGTTGCAGATTTCGGCGGATCGCCGTCTTCGGCGTCCGCCCGTTGGCGAGGTCGCCGAAGATGCTGTTTTGCGACCAAGCGAAGAGATCGGCGAGACTCATGGTTGCGCCCGGCGCCGCCTTGCTCGGCATATCGTCGAGGCGCTGGAGCACCAGCGGCGAGAACATGTACGATAAGGCCCGGTATTGCGCCGAGTTGGCGAGCGACGTCAGGGAGATGTCGTGTCGTGGAGTCGGGTTGTAGTAGAAATCTGCGAACGGTTGAAATTCGGTGTACACCAGCCGATTTAGAGTCTGCGGCGAGACTGCGATTGCATTCTCGGCGAAGACGTAGCGATCGAGGTTGCGGAACGCGCGCACTTCCTGGCTGCGGGGAATCGGCGTAAGGGCGACCTTGATGCCGGGGTCTCCGGGCCGCCCTCGCGTCAGGTATTCGCCCGCGACGTAGTGCGTCATCGCATTCGAACAGCGATTATACTGACCGAACAGGATCAAGAACGCGAAGCGCTCCTGCTCCCAACGCTGCTGGACCCTCGGGTAGCGCGAATCGAGGCTGTTCATGAGGCCGCGCTCGATCCCGACGAGGTCGTTGACGACCCCGTGTCTCTTATACACATCTCCGAGCCCACGAGACGGNNCATTTTGCGCGATGCGTGGGTCGACGGCGTGGCCGTTGTACGAAACGTCTTCGTCCGACGCGAACGCGTAACGCGGGTCCGCCGCTGCCGAGGCCCACTTGGCCAGGGTCGCTACCTCATCGTCCGGTGTCTTTGCGCCGGCGATCGGCGCGTAGCCCCAGTGGATGACGTGATAGTCGTAGGAACCGAGCGTCGCTTGAAAGTAGTCGCCGCGTTGCGAGCCTTTCGGCCACAGATTGATCGGCGCGTATTCCATGACGGACGAAGCGATGCCGTTGCGATGGGTGTAATTCTTGTCTTTGAGCTGCGCCGCAGTAAACGAATTGTGGCCGATAAAATTGTGGCCGAGGCCGAAGTCGTGACCGACTTCGTGCAGCACGATGGCTTTTAAGAAATCGTAGTCGTAGCTGGGCGGGACGTTCTCCCCGAACATTTGGAGCGCCAGATTGCCGTACTGCGCCTGCGCCAGCATGCCGGCGTCACGATGGAAGAATCCGTGTCTGCGCGCGGGGGCGAAACCCCACTCGGAGGGATTGACTTTCGCGGGATCCCACAGACCCGGCGAGGCGAGCTGCGACGGGGAGAGCGGAGAAGCCGGATCGGGGTCGAGCGCGGCGGTTGGGCCGACGAGGTCGCCGTAGATGATCTTGCCGAAGCGCATGATGTCGGCGTCGATCAGGACGCCGCCGCGGAAGATTTCGCCGGTGCGCGGATCCCACTCGATCTGCGCTTCGGCGAAGCCGCCGCCGTTGGCTTCGGTCAACCAGCGGATCGTGTTATAGCGAATGTCGTCGGGATCCCAATTCGGGTCAGTCGACTGATCGACGACTTGTACGGCGTTTAAGATGCCGATGCGCGCGAAGGCCTTATTCCATTCCAGGATCGCATCCCGGATTGCGGGCCGATATTGTTCTGGAATCGTGTTGGTCAGCGTGTAGACCAGCGGCTTCTTCGCGGGACTCGGCTTGCTCGGATCCGTCGCTTGCAGGTCCCAGCGCAGCACATAGTGCTGGAGGTTGTCGAACCGGTTGTCCTGGTCAAATTGGATATTTGGATCGTCCCAGAAACCGACGCGGTCGTCCGCGAGCCGCGGCATGTAGCCGGGCGTCGCCAGCACTTCAGCCAGATTGTACTTCACGCGAAACTGGATGCTGCGCGGGTCGGGGACGGTGTTGACGGTTTGCGGCTTGGCCGAGGCAAACGTCTGATCGGCCTCGATCATGACGTTCTTGGGAAAGGCTTTGCTCGCGCCGAAATACGAACGTGCCGGATCGAGCCGGTAGGCTCCCAGCGGGTTGGCCTTCTCGAGGGCGTCCGAAAGGGCGAGGCCGAGGTCGAGCAGGTCGCTCAGCATGAATGCGGGATTGATCACGATCGCGCCGGCGTCTTTGTCCTCGCTTTCGATCGGCGCGAGCGCAATCACCGAATCGGCGGTCGAGGCCTTCACCGCGTTGTCGATCGGAGTTCCGGCCTTGGATTGAAAGCGATACTGGGGGGCGATCACGGCGACGGATTTTGGACCGGTGCGTACGAATTTAAAGATCGTCGCCGGCATCTGGAAATCGTCGCCGGAGAGCAAGCCGTAGCCGCCTAGGCCGTTGGCCGTGGTCGCGTGGAGGTAGTATTCTTTACCGAGCTGTTCCTTGCTCAACTCGATGTAGACGCGGCCGTCCTTGCGCCAGAGTGTGAAGAGGCCGGGTTGTTTCTCGGCGCCTTCGGTCCACTTCGCGTAGGAGGGCGCAGCGGCGCCGGCGGTCGCGGCCCCCGCCGGCGGTTGTTGCGCCCACGCGGTGCCGGCGACGAGCGGCGTCGCGAGCAGCACGGCGACTGCGGCGAGCAGCGTTGACGTCCTTTGGATTCGCATGATTAGAGATTGCCTCGCTTTGCCTGCTCTTCTTCGATCGAGACGAAGAGCGCTTTGAAGTTGCCCTTACCGAACGACTCGCTCCCCCTGCGCTGGATGATTTCGAAGAAGAGCGTCGGCCGGTCTTGCAGCGGCTTGGTGAAGATCTGGAGCATGTAGCCCAGATCGTCGCGATCGACGAGGATGGAGAGTTCGCGGAGCACGTCGGTCGCCTCGGCGATGCGGCCGACGCGCGCCTCGAGCGCGTCGTAGTAGGACGACGGCGTATCGAGAAAATCGATGCCGTTTGCGCGTAGCGCCCGAACCGCGGCGACGATGTCGTCCGTCGCGATGGCGACGTGCTGGACGCCGGCACCGCCGTAGAAGTCGAGGTATTCCTCGATCTGGGATTTCTTGCGACCTTGGGCCGGTTCGTTTATCGGAAACTTCACGCGGCGCCGCGCGTCTGCCACGACCACCGAGCGCAACGCCGTGAATTCGGTCGAGATATCGGTATCGTCGAACGAGACGAGTTGCGTGAAGCCGAAGGCTTTTGCGTAATAGTCGGCCCAGCGTCCCATCTCGCCCCGCGCGACGTTCCCCACCACGTGGTCGATGGCGCGCAGATTCGGCTGCCGGTGCGGCGGCGGACCTTCAGCGACGGCGACGAAGCCCGGCATGAACGCGCCTCGGTAACGCTCGCGCTCGACGAAGGTGTGGACGGTCTCGCCGTAGGTTGCGATCGTCGCTGCGACGAGGTCGCCTTCGGCATCGGAGCGTCGCTCCGGCGGCGCGATCGGCCGAGCGCCTCCCGCCACCGCGGCCGCGAAGGCTGCGGCCGCATCGGGGACCCGCAGCGCGACGTCACGGATCCCGTCGCCGTGCGCGGCGACGTGCGCCGCTATCGGCCCGTTCGGGCCGAGGGCGCTGCTCAGGACGAAGCGTAGATCGTTTTGAACGAGGAAGTACGAGGCGCGATCGGCGACGCCGGTCTCGGGGCCGGCGTAGGCCGCGATTCGAAAGCCGAAGGCGGTCGCGTAATAGTACGCGGCCTGCTTGGCGTTCCCGACGTAGAACTCGAGATGATCCCATTCGAGCTTCTCGAGGGCGGTCGAAAGCGGGACGGTCTGTGCGGGCAACGGCCTCCTCATGCTGGCGCCGAAACGATCCGAAGCCGAGCCGAGATTGGCGTATCCCTGCTCGCTCCCTTGCTTAAATTACTCAATTCTTGCATTTGATATTTCTTTAGCGCGACGGCGCTTCGCCGGCCTCGAGCCAGGATCGGTAGTAGCCGGGATCCTCAAAAGTATGAGCGCCGCTCGCAAGCGAAAGCGGTGCGAAGGTATCGAGCATGATCGCCAATTCGTCGGTCGAGGCTTTCCCGAGACTCGCTTCGACCGCGCCCGGCTGCGGACCGTGCGGCGCTCCGGCGGCGTGCAACGTGATCGAGCCCTCAGCGATGCCGCGACGGCTCATGAAGTTTCCGCTGACGTAGTAGAGCACTTCGTCGCAGTCGACGCTCGAGTGGTTGTAGGGAACCGGCACCGCCAGCGGATGATAGTCGAAGAGGCGAGGAACGAACGCACAGAATGCGGCGCCCGGCGCTTCGAACGTAGCGTGGACCGGCGGCGGCTGGTGAAGTTTTCCGGTGACCGGGGCGTACTCGTCGAGGTTGAAGGCGTACGGGTAGCAGTAACCGTCCCAGCCGATCACGTCGAAGGGATGATTCTGAACGATGTAGAGCGCGTCGCGCGCTCCGCTGGTCACGCGAATCTCGTACTCACCCTGCGCGTCGACGGGCTCGCCCAGGGTAGGGACGCGAAAATCGCGCTCGCAGTACGGCGCGTGTTCGACGAGTTGCCCGAACTCGTTGCGAAACTTCTTCGGGATCGCGACGTGGCCGCGTGATTGATGGACCACCAGGCGCGTCGGCGTCGCGGGCTGGAGCCGGTAGACCGTGCCGGCCGGCAGCACGAGATAGTCGTGGGCCCGGTACTCCAGCACGCCCAGGGGCGTCTCCAGCGTCCCGCCGCCGTCGTGGACGAAGAGCAGCTCGTCGCCGCCGGCGTTGCGGTAGAAATATTCCATCCGCCGGTCGACATCGGCGACCGCGACCAGGATGTCGGCGTTGCCGAGGATCGGGATTCGCGCGTCGATCGCGTCCCCGGGACGCCGGGAGCGGCGAGTCTGGAAGTGCCGGTTACGGAGCGGCTCGTTCGGCTCCAGCGCCGGGCTGTTCCGTTTCCAGACCCGGACGTCGAGCGTCGCCGTCGGTGGTCGAAGATGATACAGGAGCGAGAAGGCGCTCTCGAAGCCCTTCGTCGAGAAGAGCTCTTCGGCGTAGAGGCCGCCGTCCGGGCGCCGGAATTGGATATGACGCTTCGCCGGAAGCGAGCCGGCGCGCACGTAGGAAGGCATACGGGTCCTTCCCCTGGGCCTAAGCCAAATTCCTTACCCCGCGCGCGAGCGTGCCCGCGAGCCCCCGCTCGCCTGCTCTGCGAGCATGCGAACCGGTCTTTGCGTGGGACTCGTTCGAAGTGGGAACGACTTTCAAGGAGGTTCCTGACATGTCACGCTTCGCCCAAATCATCGCCGTAACGGCCGCCCTGGCGTTCGGCATCACGATTCTCGCTCCCCAACCGGTTTACGCCGACGGTGCGGCGAGCACGCGCAATATTATCTTCGGAGCGGCCGCAGTCGGCGGCGCGCTCTTGATCATCAACCACAATAAGAAAGTCCATGAGAAGTACGCCCAGTACGATCGCCAGCAGGCCCAGCTTTCCGCGGAAAACACGAACATGCAGGCTGCGTACGCTTCGGAACAATCGGCCTACAACCACGAAGCAGCCCTGGTGAGCGAGTATAAGAAAGAAGTCGCCTACCAGCACCAAGTCGTCGCCCAGCAACAGCGCCAGATCGCGCAGCTGAAGCGTCAAGCGGGCGTCTCGCATTCGGTCGGGTTCGTCCGCCCGACGCAAGCGACCGCGGTCGCCCGCGGCGCGCACGAACAGTCGCAAGTCGTCTCCTACGGCTGGGGGTCGTTCTAGAAATGACCGCCCGCAACGCCATCGGGGGTGCGCTCAGCGCACTCCTGGTGGCCGCCGTGCTGGCCGGCTGTTCGGCGGGCCGCAATCCGCAGAAGGTGGCCGACGATATGACGCACGCGCTCTACGCGAACGATCTCGATCGGTTCTCCGGCTATTTCGACGACGCGACCAAGGCGACGGTTAACCGCGGCGACATGGGAGCTTTGTCGGATCGGATGCATCAACTCGGCACGATTCAATCGGTCGCGCCGCACGACGCCGACCCCGACGCGGGCCGTTACACGTACGACGTCACGTTTTCGCGCGGTTCGATGCTCGTAGAATTACGAGTCGATCCAACCGGCAAGGTCGGCGCCTATCGCGTGGTCCCACCTCCCGCGCCTCCCACCACCGCCACCCGATAGGGTTGCGGTTCTTTTTCACTCGCAACCTAAACCGCGAGTTAGGTCATGTCGTGGTACGTCGGTACGCGCGGCAAGCTCAAATTCGTGCGGATCATGTTGACCAGAATGCAGCCCTGTTCGATCGCGTCATCGAGTGCGACGTGGGTATGCGGCAGGCCGTCGTCGATCCATTCGCTGGGATACTGGCGTTTGCCAACCTGACGGTATTGGCGCTTCATTACCGCCGCCGCATACGTGCGTAAGTCCAGACTCGCGAAACCGATCGGGCTTTCGCCGACTTCGCGTTGGAAATAATAGTAGAGGAACGTGAAATCGAAGCCGCTTGGGGCGCCGCACACGATCGGACGTCCAAAACGGCGCATCGATTCGAGCCACTCCTTGCATTCCAGCATCGCGCTGCGCGGCAAGACGAGGTTCTCGCGCGATTTTTGATATGCGGCGACGTTCTCGGGAAGCGCCCACCAGGTCATCGTCCGTTCGTCCAGTCCCGCGCCATCGAGCAATTCGAGGTTGCGCGTGAACGTTCCGACCAATTCTTTCTCGACCGTAAATGCCGCCAAACCGAAACTCAGCATAGAAAATAAGCCGGGACATGGACCGTTGGCCTCGATGTCGGCTGAGACGTAAAGTTCCGAGGTCGGCTGCTGTG
The DNA here is from genome assembly GCA_002413145.1 of bacterium UBP12_UBA5184. Taxonomy (GTDB): domain Bacteria; phylum Vulcanimicrobiota; class Vulcanimicrobiia; order Vulcanimicrobiales; family Vulcanimicrobiaceae; genus Zemelea. Next base: position 13,917 of record DHWK01000004.1, on the reverse strand, counting down.
ACGGATCTTGTGCGATGCGGCCCCATTGTTTCAGTCGAACGGCCGCACCTCCGAGGAAACCCACGGCTCGGAGCGGCATTGATCGTGCGATGAGCGGCGAAGGAGCTCGGAATGCGGTCCGCGCGTTTCTGGGCGAATCGATCGACGACGCCGGGCTCTTTCCGCCGGCGAGACTGTCGATGCGGGACGCGCTTGCGGCACACGACTTGGCGGCAGCCGGGCCGTTCGGTTGGCTGCTCAAACGTTTCGTGGTGCCGGCATCGCGTCTGGGCGAACTCGCCGGAGCGTTGGGGACGCGTTCGACGCCTCTTCGCACGGCAGTCGTCTTCGACGGCGCGCTGGTCGAAAACATTGCGGCCGTAGGGCGAGAGATGCACGCCCGGACCGAGCGCATCGCGGTCGAGGCACTCGAATTGAAACTCGAAGATCTGCCCGGAGACGAACCGGCGAACAAAGCCGCTACCCTGGTGGAGATCGAGCGCGTCGGCGCGTTCGGCAAGCCGCCGCTCATCTATCTCGAGATCGGCATCTCGGACGACGCGCATCTCGAACTCAACTTGCAAGCTTTCGCGCAAACGCTCGCCGGCGGAGCGCGACCCTTCCCAAAGGTACGTTGCGGCGGTGCGGATGCGTCGGCCGTACCCTCGGCGGCGCAGCTCGCGCAATTCATCGCCCGCACGCGCGACCTCGACCTCGCGTTCAAGGCGACCGCGGGTTTGCATCATCCCATCCGGCACCAAAACGCGCAAGCGGGTTACGCCATGCACGGATTTCTCAACGTTGCCGGCGCCGCGATCCTGGCGCGAACCCACGCCTTCGACCGCGAAAAACTCGAAGCGATGCTGCTCGACGATAGCGGCCCCGATTTTCGGCTAAGCGAGCGTTGTTTCGAATGGCGCGGAGCGATGGCGACGGCGGACGAGATCGCGGCGGCACGAACCCGGGCCTTTCATTCTATCGGGAGCTGCTCGCTCGAGGATCCGGTCAGCGATCTCGTCGCCCTCGGGATATTGCGAACGACGCCGGGGTGAGCCTCAGCCCGCGCTTTGAC
>DHWK01000004.1:11401-12705 GCA_002413145.1 bacterium UBP12_UBA5184 | reverse complement strand
GGATCGTCGATCTGCATGTGATCGCTCGCTCCGGTCTGCTGGATGCGGTTTTTCCGGAAGCCTCGAGCGCGCTCTGTGCGCCGACGCTCAACGCGTTTCTCGCCCGTGGTCAGGCGGTCTGGCGGCCCGTTCGCGCGCGGCTCTCGAACCTGCTCGCGGTAGGTAATCGGGAGTTGCACGACGCCGGCATCGCCGAACGAGCCCTGGTCGAACGTTCGAGTGTGCGGATGGTGTTGCCCATCGCCGTCGGCGATTACGTCGATTTTTATTCGTCCCGCGAACACGCGACGAATCTCGGCAAGATGCTCCGTCCCGAGGGAGAGGCGCTCTTGCCGAATTGGCGCTACCTTCCCATCGGCTATCACGGCCGCGCGAATAGCGTCGTCGCCTCGGGGACCCCGATTACCCGGCCGCGCGGTCAATTCAAGATCCCCGAACGGACCGAACCGATCTTTGCGCCGACGCGGATGCTCGACTTCGAACTCGAGATCGCGTTCGTGACCGGAGACGGGCCGTCGCTCGGCGCTCCGATTTCGGTGGAGCGTGCGCGCGAACATATTTTCGGCATCGCACTCCTCAACGATTGGAGCGCACGGGATATTCAGGCCTGGGAGTACCAGCCGCTCGGCCCGTTTCTCTCCAAATCGTTCGCGACGTCGCTTTCGCCCTGGATCGTCCCGCTGGACGCCCTCGAACCGTTTCGCGTCGAAGGTCCGACGCAAGAACCGCCGCCGCTACCGCACTTGGCGACCAGCGATTCCCAGAACTATGACGTCGCGTTAGCGGTTGAATTCTCGTCGGCGACGATGCGGCGCGCGGCGGCGACGCCGCAGACGATCGCACGGACGAACTCTCGCGGGCTATACTGGAGCATGGCGCAGCAGCTGACGCATCTCACGAGCAATGGCGCGGGCATCAAAGCCGGCGACCTCTGCGCTTCCGGGACGATCTCGGGTTCCGAGCCGGGAACGTTCGGGAGCCTGATCGAGCTTACGTGGCGCGGAACGCGGCCGCTGGAACTCCCCGACGGTTCGTCACGAACGTTTCTCGCCGACGGCGACGCCGTGACGCTGCGCGGCTGGTGCGATCGGCCGGGCGCCGTCCATATCGGTCTCGGCGAGGTCGGAGGGACGGTGCTGCCCGCCCCACACTGACCCGCAAGACCGCGCACCCCGGTACGCCGGCTAGGCGTCGGCTGCGGCACCTCCAAGATAGATCGCCCGCACGCGTTCGTCACCGGCGAGCTCTGCCGCCGTACCGGCAAGCGCGATCGCCCCATTTTCGAGAACGTACGCCCTGTGCGC
>DHWK01000004.1:2294-11251 GCA_002413145.1 bacterium UBP12_UBA5184 | reverse complement strand
CCGAGCGACGGTTCGTCGAGCATCAACAGCTTCGGCTTCGCGATCAGGGCGCGCGCGATCGCGAGCATCTGCTGTTCCCCGCCCGAAAGGCTGAAGGCGCTGCTCCGTTTGCGGGCGGCGAGTTCCGGAAAGCGCGCGTACAACGCTGCAAGGTCCGGCCCGAGATCTGCGCCCCGGCGCGTGAACGCGCCGAGGCGCAGGTTGTCCTCGACGCTCATCTCCGCAAAGAGCTGGCGCCCCTCGGGGACGTGGGCGAGCCCGTGCGCGACCATCTCGACGGGGGGCAGCGCCGCGATGTCGCGGCCGTCGAAGCGAATCGAACCAGCGGTGGCGCGCGCCTCGAAGCGCGAGATCGCGCGTAGCAACGTCGATTTCCCCGCGCCGTTGGGACCCAGGACGGCGACGAGTTCCCCGGCGGCGACCGCGAGAGAGATTCCTCGCAGCACCGAGAGCCTTCCGTATCCCGCGTGGAGATTTTCGATCTCGAGCAAGGGCGCCGTCACATCGAAACCTCGGCGGTCCCCAGATATGCGGAGATGACCGCGGGGTCGTTGCGCACGCGCGCCGGCGTCCCATCGGCGATCAGCTTTCCAAACTTCAATACCATGATGCGGTCGCTGATCTCCATGACGAGCCGCATATCGTGCTCGATGAGCAGCAGCGTGATGCCGTCGGCGCGCAAGGCCCGAAGATCCTCGCGCAATCGAACGCGCTCGGCGGCGTTCAGGCCGGCCGCCGGCTCGTCGAGGAGCAAGAGGCCGGGGTTGGCGGCCAGCGCGCGCGCGAGCTCGACGCGGCGGCGTTCGCCGAAGGACAAGTCGCGCGCCAATCTCCGGGCCAGCGGTTCGAGTCCGAGGCGGCCGAGGACTCTCCGCGCTCGCTCGCGGGCGGCGTGCCGGTCGGAGCGCGAAACCGGGAGGCCGACCAAGTCCGCGAAGAATCCGGCGCGTTCGCAGAGATAAGCGCCGGCGACGGCATTTTCGAGGACCGTCATCTCCGCAAAGAGGCGCGCGTTCTGAAACGTCCGGCCGAGGCCAAGCGCGGCGACGCGATGCGGCCGGCGGCGCGTGACGTCCTCGCCGGCGACGACGATCCGTCCCTCGTCGACGCGCCCGATCCCGGTGATCGCGTTGAAGAGCGTCGTCTTGCCGGCGCCGTTGGGACCGATCAGCGAGGTGAGCGTCCCGCTCTCGAGCGAGAACGAGACGTCGTCGACGGCGACCAGGCCCCCGAATCGTTTGGTAGCATGCTCGACCGCGAGCCACTGCGCGCGCGCCGGCGGCGCCGCGACCGGCGGCATGATTTCGGGCGCGCCATCCGTTTCGTGCGGCTTGGATTTCGGCGCAGCGCCCGCCGAAAAAAGGCCGGCGATGCCGCGCGGAAACGCCACGACGATGACGATCACGGCGATTCCGTAGATCACCGGGCGCCAATTCTCGAGGTCGTGTCCGTAGAGGTTCGTTATGCCGACGATCGAGGCGCCGATCGTCGCACCCGATATTCCGCCGGCACCGCCGAGCACGACCATGAGCAGCAGATCGATGGAGAGGGAAACGCCGACCGCGTTGGGCTCGACGAGTCCGAGGTACGCGACGAAGAACGTTCCGGCGAATCCGGCCAGCGCGCCGGCGTAGGCGAAGGCCAAAATCTTATAGCGTCGCGTCGGGATTCCAGCGGCCTCGGCGGCCAGCTCGTCGTTGCGAATCGCTTCGAACGCGCGGCCGGTACGCCCGCGAAGGAGATTGCGGGTCAGCAGCGCCGTCAGGCCGACCATCGCCCAGGCATACCAAAACGCCGCGCCGCCCGAGATCGTCAGCGAACCGAGATGCGCAAAGGGCACGTTCGAGATGCCGACGGAACCGCCGAGGGGCTTACTGGCGCGCACGATTCCGACGACGATCAAGCCAAACGCGAGGGTCGCCATTGCGAGGTAGTGTCCGCGAAAGCGCAGCGCGATGAGCCCGAGCAGCAGTCCGAAGGCCGCCGCGAGTGCGACGCCGAGGAGCGTCCCCGCGACGAACGGCAACCAGCCGGGGACGTTTGACGGCCAGGTCACGACCGCCGTGAGATACGCGAGGGTATACCCGCCGATTCCGAAAAAGCCGGCCTGCCCGATCGAAATCTGCGCGACGTTGCCGAGGAGCAGCGAAAGCCCGATCGCAGCGACCGCGAAGATTGCGGCGTAGGTTCCGGCCTGCATCAAGGTCGCGTCGTTACGCGCCAGCACCCCGAATAAGACGACGGCTGCCGCAATAAAGGGCAGGATGCGCGCGTCGGCGCGCAGCCCGCGGTTAATCGCGCACCGCCGAAGGTCGCGCGAACAGGCCGGCCGGCTTGACGACCAACATCAAGAGCAGCAGCGAGTAGACGACCGGATCGGCGATCTCGTAGGAAAACTGTCCTTCCAGGAGTTTCTCGACGACGCCGACGAGCAGGCCGCCGAGCGCGCAGCCGAGCGGAGATTCCAGTCCACCGACGATTGCACCGACGAAACCCTTGATGGCGATGGCGATGCCGGCGGCGCCGCCGACCAGCGTGATCGGGCCGACGATCGTACCGCCGTAGGCGGCTAGCGCGATCGCGATCGCGACCGAGATGGCGCGCGCGCGGTCGACGTCGATGCCGACGAGCCGCGCGCCGAGCGGGTTATCGGCCGCGGCCCGAATCGCTTTACCGTACGTCGTGCGCTCGAAGAAAAACCAGAGCGCGGCCAACGCAATGGCCAGTAAGGCGATGATCCAAACTTGTTGCGCCGCGACGTGCAGGCCGAGGATCTGCCAGCTGAGGTCGGTCGCGCCGCCGCTAAAGAAGACCAGCGGCTCGGGCAGGCTGCCCCAGATGAGTGCGTGCCCGTAGAGCAGGACGTAGACCGTTCCGATGGTCGCGATCGTGACCGCGAGTTCGCCGACCCGCGCCGCGGGACGTAAGACCGCGCGTTCGTAGAGCAGCCCGATCGCGAAGCCGAGAACGGTCGCGCCCGCTAACGCCGCCCAAATGCCGAAGTGCAGCGTCGTCACCAAGCCGTACGCCAAGAGTCCGCCCAGGATGACAAACTCGCCTTGTGCGAAGTTGACCACCCGCGTCGCGCGCAGGATGATGTGGATGCCGAGCGCGACCAGCGCGTAACCGCTGCCGACCGTCAAGCCCGCGATAACGAGCTGAGCCAGCTGCGCAAGCATCGGTGCGAGTTACGTCGAACCGAACGAGCATCTCCTCTCGCGTTTTCGTAGGAGCCCGTATGCGTTTTTCGTCCACTCTGATCGCGCCCGCCGCCGCCGCCGTCGTTTGTACCTTCGCTTTGGCCGGCCCGTTCCGGCCGGCCGCGGCTGCCCCGACCTCGGGCGCGCCGATCACGGTCGGCGTGATCCTCTCCATCACCGGACCCTACGCACCGCTGGGCGAACCCGAACGCAACGCCTTCGTGCTCGCGGAGAAAGAGATCAACGAGCATGGCGGCGTGAACGGCCGGCCCATCAAATTTCTCATCGAGAACGATGAAGGGAAAGCCGACACCGCCGCTCAGCTCGCGACGAGCCTCATCGGGCAGAACGTCGCGCTGCTCATCGGCGGCTCGCTGACCCCGACGTCGGCGGCGATCGCGCGCGTGACCAACGACAAGAAGGTCTTTCAGATCTACATGACGCCGACCAAACAACTCTGGGAGACGCGCGGCGGCGTCTTGAAATACTTGTTCGAAGCGACTCCGGCGAACGAACTCGAGGCCGTCAAGTTGTTGACGTACGCGCGCACGAAACTCAAGATGAAAAAGATGGCCTTGATGCACGACGACGCGCCGTACGGGACGCAGGGTTCGGCGATCGTAAAGGACGAAGCGGCTCGCCAAGACGTGAACATCGTCGCCGACGAACCGTTTCCAATCACGGCGACCGACGTAACCGCCCAACTCGGCCGGGTCAAGGCGAACGGCGCCGACACGATCTTCATCTGGACGGCGTCGCCGGTCGCGGCCCTCGCGGTGCGGCAAATCCGCCAGCTGGGCTTAAAGCTCAACATCGTCGGCTCCACGGGGATCGTCTCGAATACGTTTTTGACCGTCACCGGAAAAGACGGCGAGGGCGTCCTCGCCGATATGGACCTGAACATCTCGCACCCCAACAAGGTGCAGGCCGATTTCCTAGCCGCCTACGAAGCCGCATACAAAGGGCGCCCGGCCAATTTTGCCTCCTTCGCGTGGGATGCCGCACACCTCGCGGCGCTAACGCTCGCCAAGGCGAACGGCAAATCCGGGGGCGATTCGCTCGCGGCCGCGCTGATCTCACTCAAACCCTACGGCGGTACGACCGGTACCTACCGCTACAGCGAGAGCGACCACAACGGCCTACGGCCCGACGACATTCACATGGCCATCGATCGCAATGCGGTCTGGGAGACGTTCTAAGGGTAAAAAAGAAGAGTCTCTGCTGCGCGGAGGCTACGAGCTGAAGTAGCGCTGCACGAATGCTTCGTACGGGGTGTCGGCGACGTCGAAGCCGCCCCCGGCGATCCGCCGCAAAGCGCCGCGCGCTCCTTCGTTGTTATCCTCGGCGTCGATGATGGCGGCTACGACCGCAGCCCGCGTCCCGCCGGCTCAATGGATGAGCACTTTGCCTTCACTCCCGCTTAGAACGGCGCGCGTCTTCGCGACGTGCTCGCGCGAGAGGGACGCGCCGGTGAACGGAATGTGATGATACTTGACCCCGGCGGGCAGCGCCGGCGGTTCGGGAGTTTCGTACTCTTCGGCCATCCGAAAGTTGATGACGTCGGTGTAGCCCTGGTCGGCGAGCCTGCGGTATTCGTCCGGCGTCGGTTGTCCGCAGACGACTTGACCGCCCACCGTCGCTTCGTTCTTCATCTCGCCTCGGTACGACGCGAGACGGGGGCGTCCTTGCGTCGAGCGAAGATCTCTCCATGAAGGTAGTAGTCATCGGGGCCGGGACGATGGGCTCTCGAGTTGCGGTGCGCTGCGCGCAATATGGCTGTGACGTCGCGCTCGTCGCGCGGAACCGCGCGCGCGCGGATGCGGCGCTGCAGGTCGCGGCGGACGAGGTCGACGCGCGAGCGGCGCTCGCGCGGATCTCGCCGTGCGACGACCTATCGGTCGCAAGCGATGCGCAGCTCGTCTACGAAGCGATCCCCGAAGTGCTCGCCGAGAAGCAGAAGCTCTTCGGCGAACTCGAGGGGTTCGTCGGCGAGCACGTCCCGCTCGTCTCGGGGACCTCGACGTTCTTCCCCGACCGGATGGGATGCTCTTTAGAATTCCCCAAGCGCGTTTTCGTCGCGCACTTCGTTCACCCGATCACCCTGGTGCCTCTGGCCGAGATCGTCACGCCGTCGGAGAACGTCGATCGCAGCGCCGAAGCGACCTTCGAGCGGTGGGTCGAGAGGCTCGAGCTCGAGCCGATTCGGCTGCGAAGACCGCTCACCGGATTCGTGGTAAATCGGTTGCAATTCGCCCTCGTTCGCGAGGCGCTGAACATCGTCGAGCAGGGCGGAGCGACGGCGGAGGACGTCGACCTCATCATGCGTCTCGGCCTCGCACCGCGCTGGACGGCGACCGGCCCCATCGAATCGGTCGCGCTCGGCGGTCCGGCGACATTCGCGCACGTCGCGCGCTCGATCGTTCCCACCCTTGACGATCGCCACTCGATCCCGAATCTCGAACGCCTGAATTCCGGCCTGCCGGCGATCGGCGCGGAGCGGCGAACCTCAGCCGTGGAAGCGCGGAAGAAGGCGTACGTCTTCGCGCGGCGTCTGCACGGTGATTAGGCGCCCGCAAACCAAAAGTTTGCTTGACCGGTGCCGATGGCGGCCTCGTAACGGCCGAATTGCTCGCCGCATACCGTCCACTCCGCTCCGCCGAACGCGCCCGCGAGCACGAGATAGTGCGCGAAGCGGCCTTCCGGCGCGCAGCTGCGGCGAAACTCGTCGACGTTCGCGAGCACGGAGGCATGATCGCCTGCGCGCCACCAGTCCATAATACGCTCGTCCCAGGCGCGCAAGCCGGGCGACGAGACGTCCTTCGGGTCGGCGCTCGCGCGCTCGCGAATCGTCGCCAGCGGCCAGAAGCGGTGCGACATCCCCCCGGAGGCGAGCACGACCACCCGGCGCCCCGAGTGCTCGACCGCGCGAGCGATCGCTTCGCCCATCGCGAGGTTGGGCTCGATCTCCGCCGGATCGCAGACGCTCATCGGCAGGACGCGTTTTTTGGCGGGACCCGGGTTGTAATAATGCATCGGATTGAGCGTGCCGTAGTGAACCGGGAGCCCGCGTTGAGCCGCCGCCATCGCCGGGACGCCGAGGCCTTTCGCCTCCGCCACGATCGCGTGCGCCAACTCCGAATCTCCCGGGTAATCGTACTCGTACTCGGCGAGCATCTGCGGGAGTTCGTCCGAGGTGTAGAGACCGCGCAGCCGGTCGTGCGCATTCACCAGGAAATCGAGCGTCGAGTGCCAGTGGGTGTCGACGATTACGAAGGTGTCGAAGTCGAGCGGCTCGAGCTTGTTGCGGCGAATTTCCTCGAGCGCCGCGTAGAACGTCGAAACCTCGTCGCCCATGTACGCCTTGCGCGCCGCTTCGTCGAAGATCATCAAACGCGGGACGTGCGTGCTAAAGAGTCCCGCCACCAACTTCCCCATCGGGTGCTTTAGCCGGCGCCGGCGGGCCGGCTCGGAGGCACCGGGCCGACGAAGCGCAGCGGGGGCAAATTCTTGATCTTCGCCCGGAAGATCTGGAATTGCCGCCACCCGTCTTCTTCGAAGCGGGCCGTACTTTCGATCATGCCGGCTTCGAACAATGACTTAGCGATCACTGAATCCCGGCCGAGCTTACGGATGGTAATCGGCAAGAGACGCTCTTCGAGGTCGAGGATTCTGAACTTCGCTTCCTCGGGATCGCGCGCCGTCGCAATGGCCTCGTCGACGAGCTGCAGTCCCGTCGAGATGTGCCGCACCTCGTCGTGCATGACGTGCTCGTAGGTGACCGCCGTCGCGAGGTCGCCGTATTTCTTGGCGAGGTCGGCGATCGAATTGAAGAGCACGTGCGCCGAATAAGCCTCGAGCGTGCAGACCTGACCGTACACGATCTCCAAGAAGGTCGGCAGGGCGTTCACGAAGCGAAAGAGCTCGGTCTGCTCGTAGGGGACGTCGAGCGAGTCGGCGAGGTCGAGGTCGCGAATGCGGCGCCATTCGATCTGCGTGTGGCGCGTCTCGTCGACGGCGTGCGTCGTGTAGAAATACTGGACGCTCGGGCGGTTAGTCTTCGTGATGATCTGAGCGACCTGAGACGCCGTTTGCGCTTCACCCCAGCAGGTCGTGACCATGATAGGGCGCATGGCGTTGAGGTACGCGCGCGATAATTTGGGATCGTGCACTTTGGCAGCGCGATACTTCTCGAGCAACTGCTGCGTGTCGCGGGCTTGATTTTGAATATAGGCTTCATACGACTCGAGCGTTCCGAACGTGCGTAATTCTTCGCCCGGCACGTGCGCCGGAATTACGTTGACCGGACTCATGAACGACATCGAGCAGTCCCCCGCAAGCGTTGCTTACGCCGGGACCTTTGGGGAGCGCGGCGAAAAGCGCCTCCAATGGGCGTTTCAATTATGCGTTTGGTCCCGTGCGCGGCGGGACTGATTGTTTTGCTCGCCGCGGTAGATTGTCAGGGCAACATCGGTACGGGCGGCGGCTTGCCGCAGCCGCCGGGTCCCCAAATCACGCCGATCGCCGGCGCGCAGAGCCGCACGCGAACGACCGAGGGGGCGGTCTTCCTGGACGGCGACACGAAGTCGATCCCGCTGCCCGAAGTCGGCGGCTTCGCCGTCGCTATCGCCCTCGCGTCGCCAACGCCATCGCCGTCGCCGTCGCCCAGCGCTTCACCGCAGAGCGGGCCGCGCCTTACGACGGCCGCGCCGCCCGCCACGCCGTCGGCGACGCCCTCGACGAAGCCCCGCTCCGCTTTGGCTGCAAACGAGAGGCCGAAGGCCGCTGCGACGCCGAGCGGACCGAAGATCGACACGAAGACCACGATCTATCCCGAAGATGCGCCGGCGGCGCCGACGCCCCAGCCGACCGGGAACGTCCAATCGTACGCTCACCGCACGCCGCTCGTGCGCGGCTGGATCATGCCACGAGCGCCGCTCACCCTGTATTCCCTCGCCGCGGTGCGCTTCACGATCCCCGCGCAAGAACAAACGAAAGCCCGCGGCTTTACGATTGCGTTGTTCGAATCGCTCAAGCACAGGAAAACGCACTTGCTGGCGTGGGACCCGGCTGCGGCTTTGGCCGACAATGCGGTCAGCGCCGCGGCGGTCGCGAGCGAGCCGATCGCGCTGAAGAAGAACGTCGGCTACTATTTCGTCCTGTACGGCGACGATCTCGGCCCGGTGCCGATCCCGAGCGGCTCGTTCCCACCGGCGAATAACCCGCTTCTCGGCTCGCCGACGCCCGGCACGTCGATCGCGACGCCGCCGGCGATTCCTGGCGTCGCGCCCGTCCCGACGCCGACCCCGCTTCCGCACTAAGGCGGCTCGGCGACCGGTTCCGGAGCGAGACAAGATGGGCTTCCTCCTAAGCGAGGCGACGGATGTTATAATCTGCTTCGCCTTGCCGGGGGCCGGGCTCCGCGCAACGCTACCCTGCAAACCCCGCCAGGACCGGAAGGTAGCAACGGTACGTGGGCCCTAGCGTGTGCCGTGGCTCTCCCGGCCTCCGGCGAGGTTTGTTGCACCGCGTAGGACCTATCGCCCAAACCCATGATCTGTTGGGTCCCGGGTTTAGCGCGAAAGAGACGAAAGGACGTTTCATGCCCGTGAGTGCTCTGGCCGGTCTCGCTCTGGGGATCGCCGTTCTCTCCATCAGTCTCTATCACTGGGCGGTGATCACCCCGCGCTTGCGCGGCTTGCTGCCGGCGATCGAGGGCGAACCGGGCTCCGGGGACGGCGATTCGATGGGCCGCCTGCG
>DHWK01000004.1:1723-2141 GCA_002413145.1 bacterium UBP12_UBA5184 | reverse complement strand
GGATTCGCCAAGAGGACCGAGGAGCGGCTAGCCGAACTCGAGCGCATCGCGCGCCGCGAGGTTCATCGCGTTGGGTTCGTGCGTTACAACTCGTTCAGTGACGTGGGATCCGATCTCTCTTTTACGCTGGCTTTACTCAATAACGAAGGTGACGGCGTGGTTCTCACCAGCATCTATTCTCGTGAGGAAACCCGTACGTACGGTAAGGCCGTACGTAAGTTCGTCCCACAACAAGGCGCCTCGAAGGAAGAGCAATCGGCGATTAGCATGGCGCGTTCCGGTGGGAGCGTTTAGACTTCCGTGAAGTCCAGCTACCTGATCAAGATCGTGCCGCCGTGGGGCTATCGCGTCTGGCGGCTCGAGTTTTTGCCGCGGCACATCGTCTTGGCGGCGGCCTGCTCGCTCGCGACCTTTGGCC
>DHWK01000004.1:331-1655 GCA_002413145.1 bacterium UBP12_UBA5184 | reverse complement strand
CGACCTTTGGCGGCGCGGGCGGCTACTACTTGTATACGATGCACCACGCCGAAGTGCGCGTACGCGAGTTGCGGACGCTCACCGAGTCGCAACACGAGCGTCTCGAACGCATCGACGCCGAGGCGTCGCAACTCGACGGCGCTTTACGCGCTCTCGAAAAACAGAACGAGCAGATTCGCAAAATGATCGGTGCCGACGGCAAGCAAAAACGGGGCGGCGCCGCGCCGGCGCGCGACGGTCGCCAGTCTCTCATCCAACGGAGCGACGACTTCAAGCTCGTCGCGGCGCGGATGGAGCGCCTGCGCGCGCAGTCGACGCGCCTGCGCTCCGAAGGCGACGACCTGCGTACCCTCGCGCTACACGTCTTGAATATGCGGCGACTCGAAGATTTGGCGCGCGCCCGACTGCTGGCGGCGATTCCGTCGCTCAACCCCGTCGCAGGCGGCATCGCCTCGAGTTACGGTTGGCGCTTCAGTCCCTGGCCCGAGTTTCATAAGGGAATCGATCTCAGCGCCGAGTACGGCGGCGCGGTGCGCGCCGCGGCGGCCGGCACCGTCGTTTCGGCCGGCTGGGACGGTGGCTACGGCATCAAGGTCGACATCGATCACGGCAACGGCTACCACACGTGGTACGCGCATCTCTCGGCGACGACGGTCAGGCCCGGTCAATACGTCCGCAAGAACGAAGCGATCGCGAGCGTTGGCACGACCGGCGCGTCGACCGGTCCGCATCTCCACTATCAGATCATGCTCGACGGTGCGGCGGTCGACCCCACTCCGTACCTGAACGGCGTCCCCCCGAGAGTTCTCGCCTCGCTGAGGTGATTGTTCGGCCTTCGCGCCGAACGGGACGCTCGTGAGCCACCTTTCCTGTAGCGTCGCCGTGGTGCTCGGCTGGATCCTGCGCGTCTTTTGGATCGCGATGATCGCGTACGCCGTCGTTTCGTGGGTACCGAGCCTGCAGGGTCGCTGGTCGGAATACGTTGCGCGCGTGGTCGAGCCGGTGCTGATGCCGATTCGGCGAATCATTCCACCAATCGGTGGCCTCGACATCGCGTTCTTGGTGGTGATCCTCCTGGTAGGTTGGCTAGCCGCAAACATCACGAACCTCGTTTGCCCGGCCCCCTCCTACTAGCATAATCCGTGATTTCAGCATCGGTCCCCGGCGAGCGCGTCGCTTCCAACGTGCGCAACTTTTGCATCATCGCGCACATCGACCACGGGAAGACGACGCTTTCCGACCGTTTGCTCGAGGTCACCAAAACCATCGGCCTGCGGCAGATGGAAGAGCAGGTGCTCGACGCGATGGACCTCGAGCGCGAGCG
>DHWK01000004.1:0-187 GCA_002413145.1 bacterium UBP12_UBA5184 | reverse complement strand
ATCGACACGCCGGGGCACGTCGATTTCTCGTCGGAAGTCTCGCGCTCGCTGGCCGCTTGCGAGGGTGCGCTGCTGGTCATCGATGCGGCGCAGGGCGTCGAGGCACAGACCCTGGCCAATTATCATCTCGCTCTCGAGCACGGGCTCACGATCATCCCCGTGATCAATAAGATCGATCTGCCGGCAG
>DHWK01000071.1:2242-7233 GCA_002413145.1 bacterium UBP12_UBA5184 | reverse complement strand
GTCCCGCCGAGCATACGCGCGACGCGTTCGGGCGTCGGGAGCACGACGGGCAGACCGTCGGAGTAGCGCTCGACGAACTCTTCGTAGGCGCGATCTTCGCTGGGAAACTCGAGCATGGGGATCCGTTCGACCAGTTCTCTCCGGTTCCGGTTCCACGGGATTCTGAACGTCGAGCGAGATAGACCGTTCCCGGACAAAGTACCGTCCGGAGGAACTATGACAACTGCACGCCCGTATCGGACGCTGAGCACGATGCTTTTCGCCCTGTCCGCCGTAGCGGCGCTCGCGGCGCTCGTGCTGATCCTCGCGCCGGGCTGGTTGCTCACGTGGGCACCGGGCAGCACACCGCCGCCGAACACCGCCTACGAGCACACGCTGCTGGCGTCGATCGGCATGTTCGCGCTCGTCTTGAGTTATTTGCTCTGCGTCGCCGCGCGCGACCCGGTACGCAACGTGGCAATCGTCAACGCGATGATCTTCTTCTGCGTCGCTGCCGCGGCGTTGAACCTCTACGCCCTGACCATACTCGGACTCGGCGTCTTCTATCCCGCCGGCTATCCGGTGACGCGAGCGATCGTCCAGCTAATTCTCGCCGGCGTGCTGTTCAGGCTGCGGCCGAAAGCCGCCGGGCCCTTACCCGCGCCGTAGATCGAGGATGCACACGAGCTCCAACTTGCGTCGACCTGAGCGCTCGGTCCGCGCCGAAACCCAGCCTTCTCGAGGGCGCGGATCGATCGCGGCGGCTTCCGCCTCCCCGATTGCATCCAAATAGTCAGGCTGGTCTCGGACGAGATAATGTTGCGGACTTGCGGAGAACCAGCGCGCGGCGTGCTCGGCGCCGTGCCACATGCACAAGCGCGGGTAGTCGCTCCGCGCTAGCGGCCGGAAGCTGATCCTCAAACCGGCGTGATGCGCTCCGTGGAATAGAAACAAGCGCCGCACATCTGGACGTAGCGGACGTCGCCTTCGATAGCGATCTGCTCGCCTTCGGTGATGCGCCGGCCGCGCTCATCGACGCGAACGTTCATCGTCGCCTTGCGACCGCAGTTGCAAATCGTCTTCAGCTCTTCGAGGCTGTCGGCGAGGGTCAAGAGAAGCGCCGCTCCGGGAAAGGGGTCCGCGCGAAAATCGCTCCGGATCCCGTAACAGATGACGGGGATGCCCAAGACGTGCGCGGCGCGATGCAGCTCGCGCACTTGCTCGACCGTCAGGAATTGCGCTTCGTCGACCAGCACGCAGGCCACGTCTTTGCTCTGCGCGATGGCTTCAAAGAAATCGAAGTCGCGCTCGAAGCTCGCCGCGTTGCGCCGCGGGCCGAGGCGTGAGGTGACGTTGCCGACGCCGTAGCGGTGATCGAGCGCCGACGTGAAGATCAGGACGGTTCGGCCGTTTTCCTCGTAGTTGTGCGCGACCTGAAGCAGCGCGGTCGACTTTCCGGCGTTCATCGCCGAATAGCGAAAGTAAAGTTTGGCCACGTAACGGGCTTCCTAAGCGACGGTGACCGACTTCGTGATCAGGTAGCCGTCGAACCCTTCGATGCCGCCTTCGGAGCCGTATCCGGAATCTTTGATGCCGCCGAACGGCAACTCCGCAAGTGCGATCCCGAACTGATTGATCCCAACCATCCCGGCTTCTATTTCGTTGCCGAGCTTGATGCTCTCGCTCACGTCCTGCGTGAAGGCATAGGCGGCCAGCGCGTAGGGCAGTTTGTTGGCATGCGCGATCGCTTCGTCGAGGTCGTCGAAAGGCGTGATGACGGCGACCGGTCCGAAGGGTTCTTCGGAGAGGACGCGGGCCGCCGGCGGTACGTCGGTGAGCACCGTTGGGGCGTAAAAGAAACCGCCGGAATCGAGGGGCTTGCCGCCGGTGCGGACCGTTCCGCCGTGACGTTTCGCGTCGTCGACGAGCGCCGCGATCCCGTCGCGCCGGCGTTCGTTGGCGAGCGAACCCATCTGGGTCTGCTCGTCGAGCCCGTGCCCGATGCGCAGCGAGGATGCTTTCTGGGTGAACGCTTCGACGAAATCGGCGAAAACGGATTTTTGGACGAAGAAGCGGCTCGGCGAGACGCAAACCTGACCGGCGTTGCGATACTTCGACGAGGCCGACATCGCGACGGCCTTGCCGAGATCGGCTTTCGCGCTGACGATCACCGGTGCGTGGCCGCCGAGCTCGAGGGTCGCGCGCTTGAGACCCTTGGCGGCGAGCCCCGCGAGATGTTTGCCGACCGCAATCGAACCGGTGAACGAGATCTTACGGATAACCGGCGAGGCGATGAGCGTCTCGCTGATCTGCGCCGGATCGCCGAAGACGACGTTGACGACGTCTTCCGGCAAGCCTGCGTCGCGCAACGCGTCGACGAGCGCGAGCGCCGTCGCCGGCGTCTCTTCAGATGGTTTGAGGATGATGGAACAGCCGGCGCCGAGCGCGCCGGCGAGTTTGCGACCCGGCGTGATCGCCGGAAAATTCCAGGGCGTAAAAGCAGCGACCGGTCCGACCGGTTCGCGCAAGACGGTCTGGCGGATCGACGGGCTGCGGGATGGAACGACGCGCCCGTACGTGCGGCGGCCTTCTTCCCCGCACCATTCGATGATGTCGGCCGTCGCGAGCACCTCGAGCCGCGACTCGACGATCGGTTTCCCTTCCTCCAGGGTGAGGATGCGCGAAATCGTCTCGACGCGCTCGCGAACTAGACGCGCCGCAGCGCGCAGGACGATCCCCCGTTCGTACGCCGAGGTCGCGCGCCAGCGCGCGAAGCCGCGCGCCGCCGCTTCGAGCGCGCGCGCGAGATCGTCGCCGGTCGCGATCGGCAACCGTCCGATCTCCTCGCGCGTCGCCGGATCTTCGACCGGCATCGATTTCCGTGCCGGGGCCATGATCGCGTCGCCTCCGACCTGCAAGCGTAGGCCGGCGTAATAGGGTGCAGCCGTCGTCGTCATGAGCGTGCCTTCAGCACGCAGAGTCGGCGGCCTTCAGTCGCCGGTGCTTAGCTTTGGTCCAGCACTTTGGCAATCATCTCGGCGCGGTTTCGCGAGCCCGTCTTCTCCAGCATGTGCTTGATGTGGTCTTGCACGGTCGATGAGGTGATGTCCATCGCCTTGGCGATTTCCCGCAACGTCGCGCCCGGTAGGAGAAAGGCCAAGGTCTGCAACTCGCGCGGAGAGAGCGCAAATTTGCGGGCCGCCCGCGAAAAGACGCGGCCTCCGGGAGGGCGCTCGAGCAGAACGCCGACGAACAAGCCCGCCGATCCCGTCATCGGCTGGGTGCGAACCGTCAAGAACGGCACCGGATGGGCGACGCCGAGCGTCTGCGTCGCGGGGTCGGCAGTCCAATCCGTAATCAGGTCGCGCACCGCATCTTCGATGACGGGGGGCAAGCGCGTAGCCAGGCGTGCTTGGAGCGCGGTAACCGCGGCCGTCCGTTCTTGCTGCGAGCCATCCCACGTAAGAACGACGTTGAGATCGCGATCCAAAATGTGCATCATCGGCGCGTCGGGTCTGCTTGTCGAGTTCGCGCCGCTCGGCTCGGCGAGCGCGAGGCCCGCTAGCCGATCCCAGGCCGCGTCGAGCGCCAGCGTCAACGCGTGGACTTCAACCGATGTGAATGGCCCCAAAACGTCGTTGCGTAAGAGGCTAAGAATGCCGAACTGCCGGCGGGCATCCGCAAAGATGAGCGTGAGGCCGCTGACGTACGGCTCGTCGAACGCCCTCAACGAGGCCGCGATTCGCGAGCCGGTTCCGGCGCGTTCGCGCTGCAGGGCGAACTCTTGCCGGAGGTCGGCGAACTCCTGCGCGTCGTCGCCGTTTTCGCCGGACCGAAGGAGTTGATCGGATGCCCCGCGGCCTTTGAAGCGGGCAAAGCTCCAGTGCGAGACCGGGATCAAAAGGAGAATCTGGCCGATCAAGTCCCGCGCCGGGTCGTCGCCCGGAAGACTCTCGATCGCCCTCCGATCCTCGGGCAACAACTTGGAACCTGGCTCACTCACAGAATGCGCTCCTGGGAGGTGGCCGCGACGGCGGGTCTCTCTTTATCACGATGGTGAAATCGGGTGCAGCGTGCGACCATGAGATTGGCCGCCCTCGCAGGGGTCAGGCAGCATTTTCGGATGGTTCGCCCCCTCCTACCTGCATGGTTCGGCCAAGGCAAGCAATTGGAATCCCTCGGGAACTCTGCATCCTTGACGTCGGATCGCAGCACGGAGCTCCTCTTCAAGGAGATCCTCACGCGCGGCGGCTTCGCGGGCCCGCAGAATTTCGAGCGCCTGGCGGTCGCAAAGATCGCCCACCACGCCCCCCGCGCCATCCTCGTCGACTTCGACCACCTCGAAACCGATCGGCTGGAATGCGTGCGGCAGATCCGTTTCGTGTTGCCGCAATGCACCATCGCCGTCGTCTCGTCGGACTTGCAAGGGGCTTGGGCGGCGCAATGTCACTTGGCCGGCGCGACCGGGGTACTCTCGCGCAGCGACGTGGCCCATATGCTCGCCGGACTCCGTCAGGCCGTGCGAAGCGGGTGTTACACCGACCGGTCCTTTACCGCACAGGTACCCGATGCGTGACGCAGTGGTAACCCTTGTTGAGCCATCGCTGCTTTTCTTGGAAACGAGCCCCGAGCGAGCGGCGCGGATCCTCGTCGACGACGTCTACGCCTGCAAGTTTCCGCCGGTCCCCGGCGTGGAGATCGGCACTGCGTATCGGCCCGCCGCCGATCGTTCCAGGGTTGGCGGGGACCTCATCGACGTCTATCAGTTCAACAACGGCTCGCTCGCAATTTCGATCGCCGACATCTCCGGCAAAGGGATCCAAGCCGCCACCCGCGCCGCCTCGGTGAAATATGCGTTGCGCGCATACGTATCCGCTGGCTTCACGCCGGCCCAAGTGATCCGAAACCTGAACGTCCTCTACATGGAGACCTCCAAGTTCGAACATCTCGACCCGGATTCGTTCGTCACGGTCTTCTTGGGAGTCGCAGATCCGGAGCATCACGTCCTAACC
>DHWK01000071.1:0-2179 GCA_002413145.1 bacterium UBP12_UBA5184 | reverse complement strand
CGTCCTAACCTATGCCTCGGCCGGACATGAGCCCGTCTTCTTGCTCCAAGACGACAGCCCGCCGATCGTGCTGCCACCCACCGGACCGATCATCGGCGTCTTTGAGGAGTGGCCTACTCGCTTTCACCAGCGGCTTATCAATCTCAAAGCCCCCGGCTCGACCCTGCTCGTGACCACCGACGGCGTCACGGAGGCGCGTTCGCGGGATGGGGACTTCTTCTTTGAGCACCCGATGCTGGACGTGCTCGAAGAAAACCGAACGCGCGGCCCTCAGGAACAGGCGCAAGGTCTCCTACGGAAAGCCCTGGACTTCTGCGATATGCGTCCTCACGACGATATCGCGATCGTCGCCGCGCGTTTTTCGTAGAGCCTCCGGGCCCGCGCGAACGCGGTCGTTCGTTAATGCAAGAGGGCACAAATGACCCGGCCATTTGTGCCCTCTCAAAACTTGGTGGAGCTGTCGGGGAACCGCCCCCCGAGTCCGAAACGCCGGACCAACGCTTTCTCCAGGCTCAGCTTCGATTTTGTCTTGATCCGACGGGCTTCTCGAAACCAGAATTCCGCCGAAAGCAGCTCCTGTTGTCTCGGACGACTCCCGGAGCGCTCTCCTCGTCCCAGCCGGATTTGTTGACGGTAGGCGAGGCGGCTCCGGCTACCCCTCGCAGACCGTGGCTAACCTAAGTTAGGCAGCCAGTGCGTAGTTTTGGTTCGCGTGTAAAACGCTTGCGATCGTTTTAGGAGGGCTCGCAACTCCGCCTGCTTACATTGACCACGGGTCGCCTCGTCGAAACTACTCAGCCCCGCGGGCCGAACGAGCCGGCCTGGGCCGGCAACGTTCTACCTAGTATAACCCATCGGCCGGCAATCGAGTTCCGCCGAGGGAGCCCTCGTCTAAAGGGAGACCCGGAAGGTCAGACCGAGCCCGCTCGGGTTCACGCCGCTTACCACAGGCAACTGGCGATAGGTGAGCTGAACCGCGAATGCTACCCCGCCCGGAACTTCGAGGATGCGCCGACCGGCGAAGATGTTCGAACCGAAGCCGGTTGACGAGTGGGGCCCGCCCGCCGATCCCCCATTCAGATTGACGCTATAGAGAAATGCTCCGCCGCCGACATAGGTTGGCGCGTTGAGGCGCGTCCCGAAGCCGAGGCCGTACTCGGAGAGCGAGCCGCCGTTGGCGGCGCCGCCCGCGTAATCGAACATGAGCGAATTGCGCAGCGGGAAGTGTTTGGTGCTGCCGAGATCGAGTGCCAGGTTGATGTTGAGCTGATCGGTTCCGCCGCTCCGGCGCGCCTGGCTTTGAAACGCGATCGACGGCCCGACGCCGATGCTGAGCGGGCCGTCGGCGCGAGCGGGTGCGACCGCGAACGCGAGCGACCCGAGGGCGACGGCGGCTGCCGTGACGCGTGGATGGCGCATGGCGCTCGCGCTTCTACCCACCCCACGCGATGCCTGCGCTGCGCATCCCAGCCCTCGCTCGGTGGTTCTTGGGAGCCGGACCATGCACGAGTCCTGGCTATTCTTCATCCTCTTGACGGCGATCGTCGCGTTCGCCGCGATCGCGAAGCGCTTCGAGCTTCCGTATCCGATCGCGTTCGTAATCGGCGGATCGGCGCTGGCGTTCTTTCCGAATCTCCCGAGCGTCCGAATCAATCCCGAATGGGTTTTCCTGATCATCCTGCCGCCGCTGCTCTACGCCGGCGGCTGGAATACCGACTGGGTGATGTTCCGGCGCTACCTGCGAGCCATCTCGCTTTTGGCGATCGGACTGGTCGTCGTGACGACCGTGGCCGTCGCGCTCGTCGCGCACCAGCTCGTACCGAATCTCGGCTGGGCGGCGGCATTCGCGCTCGGCGCGATCGTCTCGCCGCCCGACGCGGTTGCGGCCGGAGCGGTGTTCGAACGCTTTTCGGTGCCGCGCCGCATCGCGACGATTCTCGACGGCGAGGGACTCGTCAACGACGCGACGGCTTTAGTACTGTACCGTTTCGCCATCGTTGCGGCGATCAGCGGGACGTTTTCGATCGCCGAAGGTGCCGTGGCGTTCGCCGCGGTGACGCTGGGCGGCATCGTGCTCGGCCTCCTGTTTGGCGTCGTCGTGGTGGCCGCGGCGAAGCTGCTTCGTCGGTTCGACTTGAACGACTACCTGCTCGATAGCGTCATCACGTTGATCGCGCCC
>DHWK01000016.1 GCA_002413145.1 bacterium UBP12_UBA5184 | reverse complement strand
GGCTGAATGGTAAGGTTCGGCGGTGTGCCTCCAGCGGGGAGATATGCGTCGGCAGTAGAGACCCGGATGCCCGCACGCGAGCTCATCGGCATGCGGCCGGCGCCCACGACGCCCGGTCGGTTGTGGTCCTCAACGATGGGGAAACCCGCCGCCTCGAGCGCCTCGAGCCCTGATCCTGCGACCTCGCTTAGTCCGAGGTCGAGGTAGCGAGTGACCGGGATCGGGCCGGCGTCGCCGTGCCAAGGCTGATCGTGGAAATCGGCGTCGGCTTCGAGCCGCCTGAAGAACGGTAACACGTCATCGAAGCCCCAGCCCGCGTTTCCGAGCGCCGCCCACTCATCGTAGTCGGCAGAGGAACCTCGCAGCGCGAACCTGGTGGCCCAGGACGTGCCGCCGAGCATTTTGCCTCGCCGTAAATCTTCCACAAGGCCACGCGCATTCGGTTCGGAACAATAGCCCCAGTCAAAGCCCTGCGGGACACGCCACCCGTCCCGAAACTCGTCAGGCAGTTTCGCTCGGAGATCCGGGCCTGCCTCGAGAAGTAATGTCGAGCAAGAGGAAAACTCTGCAAGGCGCGCGGCAACGACACATCCCGCGCTCCCGCCGCCAACGATGACGACGTCGAACGCCTCCTTGTTAACTATGACGCCGCCCTCCGATCCGGCCGCTCATGTTGTTCCAAGAGCTGATGCGTCTTCCGTATGTCGCCATCGCGCCGTGTATGAGCGCAGATATGGGCGATGACGGGCTCGAACCGCCGACCATCACCGTGTAAAGGTGCCGCTCTCCCAACTGAGCTAATCGCCCGCGCCGCTTTGAGACGAGGTCGTTCGAGGGCCGCCGAATCGGCCCCTCGAACGTGCGCGGGCGGTTGACGGAGGCGGCGCCCATCTCATGACAAGACTTCGACTCTTCGCGGTCGCGCTCGGCGCTGCTCTGCTGTCCGCCGCCCCGGCCTCCCCGACGTTCGGCCAATCGCCGACAGCTGCGTACGCGCGGCTCCAAAACCTTGCGCGAAACATGACGTTCGTTTGGGCGAAGCGCCATCCGATCGCCGCGACCGAACTCGGCCTCACCGATCTCGACGGCGAACTCGAGACGCCTTCGGCAGCGAACCGCACCGCCGATCTCGCGCAGATCCACGCCTGGCAAGCTACGCTCAAAGCGATCCGGCTGAAGCACGCGACGCTCGTCGAGCGCGACGACGCGCTGCTGCTGGGCGCCCAACTGATCTCGATGGAACGCGCCCTCACGCTGTACCGCAGCGACGAGAAAGACTACACCGGACCCGCGCGCACGATCGTCGACGTCCTCTTCACGCAGTTTCTCCACCTTCCGGTAATCGGCGAAGCCGGCGCGACCAAAGCGGATCGCGCGAGAGCCTGGACGCGCATCGTCGCTCGCATGCAGAAGTCTCCCGCCTACATCGTCGCGGGCCAAAAATTGGCGACGCATCCGGGCCATCTCTTCGGCGTCGTCGGTTCGCAAGAACTCGCCGGCGCGCCCGATTTTCTGAACGGTCCGCTGAGCGCCGCAGCGAAGACGCAACTCGCGCCGGCCGATCTCCGGCGGTTCGTCACGGCTCGTGACGCGCTGGTTTGGAGGATTTCGGCGACCGCGAAGTACGTCAAGGCGAATCTCGGAGGCTGGTCGGAGAATTACGCGATCGGCCGGGGCGCCTACGACGCGATGCTGCGCGACGAACAGCTCTTACCGTACCGCGCCGGCGACGTGCGGCGCATGGGCGAAGACGAACTCGCGCACGGCTGGGCCGAACAGGTCTGGCTCGAACAGCTCGCGCGCGTCCGCGGGAC
The DNA here is from genome assembly GCA_002413145.1 of bacterium UBP12_UBA5184. Lineage (GTDB taxonomy): Bacteria > Vulcanimicrobiota > Vulcanimicrobiia > Vulcanimicrobiales > Vulcanimicrobiaceae > Zemelea. Next base: position 3,348 of record DHWK01000016.1, on the reverse strand, counting down.
GCCGCTTGGCGCGGCGAGCGGCGGCGGGATGGCGCCGGCGGGCGAGGCGATCATCCCGTACTACCGCGAGCGTCTCGCCGAGCTGACGAACTTCGTGAAGGAGACGCGGGTCATCACGCTGCCGGCGTGGCTCGGCACCGTCCAGGTCATCGAGACGCCGAAATTTCTACAACCGGTACAACCCGGCGCCTCGATCAATCCGCCGCGCGTCTTCGCGAAGGAGACGACCGGCTTCTACTTCATCACCCCGCCGAAATCGCTCGCCGCTGCGGCGAAGCGGCTCGATCTCTACCAAGACTTCGATCGCGATCGGATCTGGTCGACCGCCGGGCACGAAGCGATGCCCGGTCATTACCTCCAATTCTCGATCGCACGGCGTCACCCCGATTTCGTGCGGAAGACCTCGGGCAGCGGCGTCTTCTCCGAAGGCTGGGCCTACTACGGGGAAGAGATGCTGATGCAGCTCGGACTCTACGGCGACGACCTCGACGGCCGCCTCGACGTCGCACAATGGGAACGCATCCGCGGCGCGCGCGCGATCGTCGACGCCGAGCTCGCGAGCGGCGATTGGAGTTATCGGCGCGCGGCCAAGTATTTCGCACGCGAGACGGGTGCGACGCAAGGTCAGGCCGACGCCGCGGTCGCCGGAATCGCGCTCGATCCCGGGGACGTCATCTCGTACACCGTCGGGCGCTTTCAACTCGAAAACTTGATGACGGAATACCGGCATCGGCTCGGCGCGCGCGCCTCGATGCATGACTTCCACGACCGCTTGCTCTCGTACGGATCGTGTCCGTTTGCCGTCCTCGGCCCCGAACTGCTGGCAGACCTCGATAAGTCCCCCGAGAGCGTCCGCGCCGCCGCCAACTACTGAGAAGCGACTGCCTTGGACGGAATCACGGTTGAAGCGGCGCAACGTGCGACGGACGAAGTACGGGATTTGATCGACGAACTCGATCGAACGCTCGCGGGCGATTATCTTCCGGAGCAACAACACGGATTGCCGTTGGAGGCGATCTTCCAACCGCACATCCGGTTCTTTATCGCACGGCTCGACGGGGTCGCCGTCGGTTGCGGCGGCGTCGCGTTGTTCGCGACCTTCGGAGAGGTCAAGCGCATGTACGTCCGCGCTAACGCGCGCCGGCGAGGAATCGCACGGGCGTTGCTCTCGCGAATTGAATCGGAGATGAAAAATAGCGGGCTCGAGGTGCTGCGTTTGGAGACGGGAGAGCAGCAACTCGCCGCGCTGCGGTTTTACGAACGGTCCGGATTTCGACGTCGCGACGCCTTCGGCGAATATGCCGCGATGACACCCCAAGCGATCGCGACGAGCATCTTCTACGAAAAACGGCTACTCTAGGCGGGAACCGCGGCGTCGATCGGCACCGGCGTCGCCTGCTCGACGAAACGGCAGAGCATGTTGACCATCGTCAACTGTTCCGTTTTCGTGCACGCAGTGTCGAGCAGCGCCGGCGAGCAGACCAGAATCGCAAGCGCCTGCGCGCGCGAGACCGCGACGTTGAGGCGATTCCGATCGAAGAGGAACTCGATCGAGCGCGGCAATTCGTCGCCGCGCGACGACGCCATCGAGAAGAAAACGACCGGCGCCTCCTGACCCTGGAATTTGTCGACGGTTCCGACGCGCACGCCGCCCAGGCCGAGCGCCCCGAGCGTCTGACGCAGCCTGCGAACCTGCATGTTATAGGGCGTCACTACCAAGATATCGGACTCGCGCAGCGCTGCGCTGGCGCCATCGCGCGAGGTGAACGAACCTCGCAACAGCTCCGCAATCAAAAGCGCGATCGCCTCCGCTTCCTCCGGCGATTGTTGCACGTTGCCCTCGGTGGGGACGGCGACGTAGCGTAGCCCGGCGCCCGCGAGCCCGTCAAATGCGCCGGCCGGCAAGATAACGTTCTGCAGCGCGCAGCCCGGCCGGCATTCGAGGCGGCCCTCGTAGGCAAGGGACGAACAAAATGCGCAGATCGTCGGATGCAGGCGATGGGTGTAGCGCATGAAGACCCCGCGCTCGGGGACCACGGTCTCGCCGCCTTCGAGAAGATGCACGAGCACCGAACGGTCGCACGCCGGCGGATGCGTGCCATGTGAGATGTGCGGCAGCTGCATCGGATCGCCGAGCAAGATGAGGTTGCGTGCGGCAGTGCCGCTCGCGAGCGCGTCGGCGAGCGAGACTTGACCCGCTTCGTCGATCACCAGCACGTCGAGGCGCTGTTGCATCTTTGCGTTTGCGAACAGCCAGCCCGTCCCGGCGATGAGCTGCATCCCGTCGTCGTCGGTGCAGAGGGCCAGATCGTCGTTCGACGCGATGAGCCCGCGCTTGGACTCATAGAGGCTCTCGTCGCCCATCGAACCCCGCTTTACGCCGCGGAACGAGACACCGCGTTCGAAGGCGACTTCTTCGATTCGGGCCAACAGGTGGTGGATCGCCTTGTGGCTCCTGGCGCTAACCCCGACGCGCAGCCCCCGCTCCATCAGGTTGACGATCGTCTCTGCGCCGACCCAGGTCTTTCCCGATCCCGGCGGACCTTGAACGAACAGGTAACTTTCATCGAGGGCGAGCGCGAGTTCGGTCAGCGCTGCGGCGTCGGCCCGGCCGTCGTCGATCGGGGTGCCGGCGACGCGACCCATCAGGCGCGGCGAGCTACTGCGAACCAGATCGCCGAGCGCGCGGAACCGCGTGCGCGCGCCGTCGGTGGCGAACGCGTCGCCGAAACGCACCAGCGCGCCCCGCTGAACGTCGTCGTTGTAGGGTGCGGCCGTCAAGATCGCGCGCAGGTCGAACCCGAGTTTCCAAACCTTCCTCGACCGTTTGAGGTCGACGGTGCAGCCGTCTTCATCGAGTGCGGCCAGAGTGAGGCTGCGTTTCTCCTGATCGACGATCCGGCTGCCGGCGTGCAACTTGTGATCCTGAGGCGGAAAGCGGAAGCGGACGATGAGCGACTGATCTTCCACGCGCTCGGGGTCGGCGGTTCGCTCGAGGCAGCCGATCGCGCCCGTATCCTCGACCAACTCCTCGGCGGTGCGCTCGACGCGCGCGAAATACTCCCACCATTCGGGCTTCGCTTCGCGCCGGTGATAATGTAAGAGGTCGGCCACCAAGACGCGGGCGCGCTCCTCAGCCGTCGCCGCATCGCGTCCGGCGAACGGCGCGAGTAAAGCGGCGCTCACCCGATCGCGTTCGGGGTCGGGTTTCGGCGGTTTCTTCTCGCCTTCGATCCCGATCGTACGCCACGGCAGCGCGACGCCGAACGCCGCCTCGGCTTCAAGACGCCGCTCGCACAGCCACCGGTGCAGCCCGAGCGTCGACTCGCAATCGCGGCGGTTGTATTC
>DHWK01000029.1:580-4668 GCA_002413145.1 bacterium UBP12_UBA5184 | reverse complement strand
CGCCGCCACCGCCGCCGCCGCCCGCAACGAGCGGCATCCAGTTGCGAAACGTGCATCCCGGTCGCGGCGCTTCGGTCGCGTCGACCCGGCCAACGATCTCGGCCGACTTCAACGCGAGCGTCGATCCGAATTCGATCCGTGTCGCCGTCGACGGTCTCGACGTGACCGGCAGTTCGACCCGTTCGCCGAGCGGCTTCATCTTCGCGCCTCAGTCGCCGCTGCAATCGATGCAGCACGCGGTTCAAGTGAGCGGGCGCGACCAAAACGGCGCCCCGTTTAGTCGCTCGTGGAGCTTTACGTCCGGCGCGGCGGCGAGTAACGGCGGCGCAACGACGCGGACGAACTTCCTCAACCTGGCGCAGCCCGCTAACGGCGCCACCGTCGGATCGTCGTTCACGATCCAGGGCCGCACGGTTCCTGGAGGGCAAGTCCACGTCGTCGCCGGCGCGGTCGGCAACTTCGGCGGCATCTTTACCTACAATGCGGGAAACTACACCGGCGACACGGTTGCCGACGGCAATGGGTATTTCTCGCTGACGGTCTCACTGCAAAGTCCGGGGGGAGCGCAAGTCGGATTGACCGTTACCTCGACCGATCCGCTGACGAACGAAACCTCGCAGCGGCAGCTCTCCCTGCGTATCGGGTAGGGCCGGCCGAGGCGGGGTCTGAACCCGCTTCGGCATGACCGCCTCCCCGCCGAAGTCGCGCGCCGTCCTGGTTACCGGGGCGGCGCGCGGTCTTGCTCGCGGCATCGTCGCCGACTTGGCGGGCGCCGGGTATCGCGTCGGCTTTACCTTTCGTCCGGGTGGCACGCCGCCCGACGAGACGCTCGCGGCGGTACAACGGCGCGGCGCGGAGGCGTTTGCCTTTGCGTGCGATCACGCCGTCGAAGGAGCGACGGCGGACGCCGTGCGCGTCGTCGAGGACGCGTTCGGTGGGCTCGACATCCTCGTCCACGCCGTGGGGCCGATGCTGATCCGGCGTTTCGCGCGTTCGTCGCTCGACGATTATCGCGCGATGTTCGACACGAACGTGCGCAGCGCCGTCGAAGCCGCGCTCGCCGCGTTGCCGCCGATGCGCGAACGCGCCTTCGGGCGACTGGTCTTCTTCGGGATGAACGGCTCGCACGCGACCTTGCCGGCCCGCGGTTTGAGCCTGTATGCGTCGGCGAAGGCCGCGCTGGTCAGTTTCGCGCGGACGCTTTCACTCGAGGAAGCGAAGTACGGCGTCACCGTCAACGTCGTCGAACCCGGCGATATCCGCGATAAAGAGGTCGACCGAAGCACCGCCCGCGCGCTCGCCGCGAAGAATCCGACCGGCCACGCCGGCTCGTGGGAAGACGTCGCGTACGCCGTTCGGTTCTTGGTCTCGGACGAAGCGAGTTTTATCAACGGCTCCGCCATCCCGGTTACCGGAGGCTTGCGCGAGCCGCACGAATGACCGGGGTAATCTGGGGTGCGATCGCGCTCGTCGTCGTGCTACGCTCGATCGCGGCGTTCGCGTTGCCGCTGACCGGCGACGAGGCCTACTATTGGGAGTGGAGCCGCCGCCTCGCCTTCGGCTACGTCGATCATCCGCCGGCGGTCGCGTGGACGATCGCCGCGTTCTCCTGGCTCGGACATCAGCCCGGATTCGTGCGCTTGGGATTCATCCTGTGTGGCGTGGTGGCATCGCTCGCGCTCGCTGCCGCGACGATCGAGTTGAGCGGAAACCGGCGCGCCGGAGCGATCGCCGCGCTCGCGCTGACGCTGACGCCGCTGGCCTCGCTCGTCTTCGGGACCGCTTCCCCCGACGGGCCGTACCTCATGTTTTGGGCGCTCGCGCTCTGGTTCGCGGCCCGCGCCTTCAAACGCGATCGCACGCTCGACTGGGTTCTGCTGGGCGTGGCGCTCGGCGGCGTCCTGCTCGCGCGCGTTCTCGGCTGCGCGTTGCTCTTCGGAATCGTCGCCTATTCGCTCTGCGGCGACAACCGTCGCCGCTGGCGGCGCGGTTTGCCGGTGACGCTCGCCGCGACGTTCGTCGTCATCCTGCCCTCCCTCGCTTGGAACGCGACGCACGACTGGGTGACCCTCGCCTTCGCGCTCGTACACCGCCACGAGCAGGTGCGCCGGAGCTCCACCCTGCGCGTCGTGCTCGCGCAAATCGCAGCCTATTCGCCCGGAATTTGGGTCGCGGCGATGATCTGCGCGATCCGGCCCAAGAACGCGCTGTTGGCCTGGTCGGCGCTCCCCCTGTTCGTCGTGGTGATGTTGCTCTCGCTTTGGGAACCGGTCGAGTTCTCGTGGATCTCCGGTTTCTTCGTCTCGCTCTGCGGGATGCTCGGCGTCGCCTACGTGACGCTCTCGCAACGCGCGCGTATCGGATGGTCGATCCTGACGATCGCACCCGCAAGCTTGATGCTCGCGCTCCTGTTCTCGTTCAGCTTCGCCCCGGTCGCGACATATCGCTCCATCGTCGGCGCCGCCCGTCTCGAAAACGGCGGCCCGTTCGAGATTTGGACGTATTCGCTGGTCGCAGCCGACGCCGCGCGGCTCGCGCGCGAGCGCGACGCGGTCGTGATGACCGACGGATATGGTTTTTCCTCCGCTATCGATTTCGACGCCGGCGCCACGCCGGTCTTGATCGGGTACAACTGGCAAGGCCGCGAAGGGCGGGCCTGGTACCCCGACGACGAGCACCCGCGACGCGCGCTCTTCGTCGACAAAGAGCCGCTGGCGACGCGCCCGGATTTTGTTCGGCAGCTTCAGCGAGCCTGCGCTCGCGTCGTCGACGCCGGGCCTCACGTCTATCGCTATGAAGGAGTGGGCGCGCGCTCCTATTACTTCACGTGGTGCGAAGGCCTCGTACCCGACGGTCTTGCGATCCTTCGCTGGGAACGATGATAGGAAAAGAGGTCGATTATATCCCTCTGACCGCGACCGCCGGGCGGCCGCCGGCGACGCGCGAATTGCGCGCGCTCGCCGGTCAACGAATGCGCGATCTCGGATGCGCCTACGTCGCCACGGAATTCTCTCCCAGCAACACGGGCTTGCGCTTTGACGTCGTCGGCGTCGCCAAGTACACCCGCCAAGTGCGCGTCTACGAGGTGAAGTCGTCGCGCGCCGATTTTTTGTGCGACCGAAAATGGGAACGGTACTTGCCCTACTGCACGCATTTTGCGTTCGTCGCGCCGGCCGGCGCGATCTTCCGCTGGGAACTGCCACGTGAAATCGGGTTGATCGAATACGGCGCACCCGCTTTCGAGCGGATGCGCCGCGTGCGCCGCTTCGGCTTGACGATCGTTCGCGAAGACTGCCTGCGCGCGACTCGCCCGTCGCTGCGGCTACGCGAGCGGGTCGCCGACGAATCCTGGATCGCGCTGCTCGAGGCGATTGCGCTCGCGCGTCGCGACGAGCTTTGTGCCCCCGAGTTCGAGTCCGGCGCCGGAATTTAAAGATGCGCTTTGCGAGCGCGGCGCTATGGCTGGTGGCGCTGGTGGGCTGTACGTCGTTCGCGGGACGGGGTCCGACGAAGGAACCGGCAGCTCGCGCGAGCCGGGCCGCGCCGTCGCCCCCGCACGTACCGCCGGCGCCAAGCTGGAGCGCCGGCGACCGAGCGGAGTTGCAGCGTCGCATGAGCGCGATCTTCGATAGTCCGATCTTCGCCGAGGGCGGCGCGCTCGCAGTCCTCTCCGCCGACGGGACGGTATTGTACGCCCGTCGCGCCGAGGTCCCGATGACGCCGGCCTCGACGCTCAAGCTGGTCGTCGCGTCGAGTGCGCTCGACGCGTTCGGTCCACGCTACCGTTTCGAGACGAGCTTCGTCGCGCTCGACCAACCAGACGCCGACGGGGTGCTGCGCGGCCCGCTCTGGCTGGTCGGCGGCGGCGACCCGCTCTTGACCTCCGACGACCTGCGCGCCGGGATTGGAACGCTGCGCCGCCTCGGCCTACGCCAAATCGACGGACCGGTCGTCGTCGACACCAGCACTTTTGCGGGACCGGAACAGAACCCGCGTTGGGACCCGAGCGATCTCGATGAAGGTTACGCCGCCGCGACGAGCGCGCTCTCGCTCGACCAAGGGACCGTCGAGTTCCGCGTGACGCCACG
>DHWK01000029.1:0-501 GCA_002413145.1 bacterium UBP12_UBA5184 | reverse complement strand
GACGGGTCGAACGCGTTCGTCGTCGACGGTACCGTTGCGCCGGGCGAGACGCAGCGATATTGGAAGCCCGTCCTCGGCATCCCGACCTACGTCGGCGGGGCGCTCGTCGCGTTGCTCGCGGAGCAGAAGATCGTCGTCACCGGCGGCGCGCAACAAGGACCCTCTCCGCTCGCCGCTCAGACGCTGTGGCTGCACCGCTCGCAACCGCTCTCCGCGATCGTCGCGGAGATGCTCGTTCATTCGAATAACCATAGTGCCGAACAACTCTTGCGGCTGCTGGGCGAACGCGTCGCTCAACCGGGCACCGATCAATCCGGGTTGGCCGCCGAGCGCGCCGAGCTGCGCCGGCTCGGAATCCTTCGGCCGCGCATGACGACCTACGACGGCAGCGGGCTTGCGCCGAGCGATAAGATCGCGCCGCTGACGCTCGCGCAGTTGATCGTCGCCGAACTTCGCGGGTACAATCGCGCGCCGTTTCTGGCGAGTTTGCCGCGCGTCGGG
>DHWK01000052.1 GCA_002413145.1 bacterium UBP12_UBA5184 | reverse complement strand
GCGTGACGTCGAACGCCGGGTTGTACACCTCGACGTCGCGCGGCGCCGTCGGATGCCCGGCGAACGCGCGCACTTCCTCTGCGGCGCGCTGCTCGATCGCGATCGCGTCGCCGCTCGAAAGCGTGAAATCGATCGTCGAACGCGGCGCCGCAACGTAAAATGGGATGTTGTGATGCGCGGCCGCAATCGCCAGTTGATAGGTTCCGATCTTGTTTGCGGCGTCGCCGTTGGCGGCAATTCTATCGGCGCCGACGAGGACCGCGGCGATCTTCTTCTCGCGCATCGTCGCGGCGGCCGCCACGTCGGCGATCAGCGTCGCGGGGACGCCCGCCGAGGCGAGCTCGAACGTCGTTAGACGCGCGCCCTGTAAGAGCGGGCGCGTCTCGCCGACGTAAGCATGGATGCGCTTGCCGAGGCGATGCGCGGCGACGATGACGCCGAGCGCGGTCCCGTCGCCGCCGGTCGCGAGCGGTCCCGTGTTGCAGTGGGTCAGCACCGACGCAGCGTCGGGTAACAGCGCCGCGCCGAATTCTCCGATCGCACGATCGACGACGCGCTGCTCGCGGTGGATCGCCTGCGCCTCGGCGAGATGGTCGTGCGGCGCCGCCAGCACGCGATCGACGGCCCAGGCCAGATTTACCGCCGTCGGACGCGCGGCGCGAATGCGCGCGACGGCGGCGGCAAAGGCAGCGTCGTCGCGCTCCGCAGCGCGCGCCAGCGCGACGCCGTACGCGCCGAAGATTCCGATGCACGGCGCGCCGCGCACGGCGAGCGTCGCGATGGCCTCGACGACCTCGTCGGCGGTCCGGGCGCGACCGCGCAAGACGTCATGCGGCAGCGCACGCTGGTCGACAAAACCGACCGCGTCGCCGTCCCACCAAACCGCTTCGAGTGTTTTCACCCCACCATGCTTCGCATGACGGGAGCCGGACTCTTAGGCGGGGGTCGGTTGGGGCGCGAGGGCCGAGTAGCAGGCCCGGCAGTACACCGGGCGGTCGCCGCGCGGCTTGAACGGAACGGTCGTCGGAACGCCGCACTGCGCGCAAATCGCTTCGAACATCTCGCGCACGCCGGCGCCGTTTCCACGCTGCGTCTTGCGGGCGTTGCGACAATCGCGACAACGCTGCGGTTCGTTCTCGAAGCCCTTTTCGGCGTAGAATTGCTGGTCGCGAACCGAGAACGTAAACGGCGCGCTGCAGTCTTTACAGGTAAGGGTTTTGTCTTGCACCAGAGGCCTCCGGGGGAATCGATAGCACCCCGTCAGGCTCGCGTACTAAAGACGGCTGCGAAGTGCAAAAACAGAGACGCGGTTAAGGCGTCGCCGTACCAGCGAGTATAAGAAAGCGTTAAGGAAAAAGCAAGCGAGGCTCAGCCGGGGTCGCCGACCCCCAGCAGGGCGAGCGCGGCGAGCGCCGCTTGGTAGCCCTTATCGCCGCGCCGGGGGTCGGCGCGCGCCTCGGCCTGCGCCTCGGTCTCCGTGGTCAGGACCCCAAAGCCGATCGGGACCCCGGTCGACAGCTGCACCTCCATCAGGCCGCCCGCACATTCCCCGGCGACGTATTCGAAATGCGGGGTCTCGCCCCGAATCACGACGCCCAAGGCGACGACCGCGTCGAATTTCCCGCTCGCGATCAGGCGTTGCGCCGCGAGCGGCAGCTCGAAGCAGCCGGGCACGCGTACGAACGTCCGATCGGCGTCGGCGACGCCGCAATCGGAGAGCGCGCGACGCGCGCCGTCTTCGAGCCACGCGGCGAGCTGCGGATAAAACTCCGCGCACACGACCGCGACGCGCCGGCCTTTGCCGTCTGGGAGTCTACCGGATGCCGCGACGGCGGCCGGTTTCACGACGCCGTCCCGAAGATGTGTCCGAGCCGATCGCGTTTGGTTTCGATGTAACGGGCGTTGTGACTGGTCGGTTCGATCTGCAACGGAACCCGAGCGACGATCTTCAACCCGTAGCCTTCCAGGCCGATGATCTTCTTTGGGTTGTTCGTAATCAGGCGCATCTCGCGGACGCCGAGATCGACCAGGATCTGCGAGCCGATTCCGTAGTCGCGTTTATCGACCGGGAGCCCGAGGGCGATGTTCGCTTCGACGGTGTCGGCGCCGCGGTCTTGCAACTCGTAGGCGCGCAACTTATTGGCGAGCCCGATCCCGCGGCCTTCCTGATGGAGATAGAGGAAGACACCGCGCCCCTCGCGCGCGATAAGATCGAGGGCGCCGTCGCGCTGCGCCGCGCAGTCGCAACGCAACGAATGCAGCGCATCGCCGGTGAGGCATTCCGAGTGGACGCGCACCAGCAGGTTGGTTCCGTCACCGATATCTCCCATCAGCAACGCGACGTGCGCGATGTCGTCGATCTTCGTCTCGTAGGCGATGCCCTGAAAGTCGCCGTGCGTCGTGGGGAGTTCGAACTCGGCGATGCGCTGTACGAGCTTCTCCGTGCGCATGCGGTAGGCGATCAAGTCTTTCACGGTGATCAGACGCAAGGCGTGACGCTTCGCAAACTCTTTGAGACGTGGGAGGCGCATCATCGTACCGTCGTCGTCCATGATCTCGACGACGACGCCGGCCGGATAGAAGCCGGCGAGCCGCGCGAGATCGACGGCGGCCTCGGTCTGGCC
>DHWK01000003.1:24765-26596 GCA_002413145.1 bacterium UBP12_UBA5184 | reverse complement strand
CACATCGCGAGCGCCTTGACTTCATCCAGCGTCACGTCGGGGTGAAAGCGGATCCCGCCCTTCCCCGGCCCGCGCGCCATGTTGTGCTGGACGCGGTAACCCTCGAACATCCGAAACCCGCCGCCGTCCATCCGGACCGGAATCGAAACGGTCAAGACGCGCTTCGGTTCGCGCAGGTAGCCGTGAACTGACGGGTTGAGGCCGATCAGCCCCGCAACGTCGTCGAGTTGGCTCTGGGCCATCGCCCAAACGTTGAGCGTCGATTGAGCGGCGGACCGGTCGCGAAGTTGAATCATGGAAGCCTCCGGGGCGTGGGGTCGGGCGGGAACCCGTCTTCAGGACATTTGGCCAATCCTGAAGGTATTTTTCTTACACTACGCCCATTGACGGCCTCCGCCCCTGCCGGAGGGTGGGGGGCCGGGCTGGCGAGCCCGGCCGGCGCGTCGAACGCGAACCTCATGTCCGCCGAGAACCGGCCCGCCGTCAGGCTCGCGGAACCCGAGGACCTCGAGCGCGCGTGGACGATCGTCGCCGAGTACAACGAGGCGGTCGGCGTGGTCGAACGCGACGACCGCCAATCGTTCGGCGCTTACTTGCGCCCGCCGCGTGCCTTTTGGCTCGCCGAGTATCGCGGCAGCGTCGCGGGCTGCGTCGCACTGCGTCCCCTTGAAGGGCGTGAAGAAGCGGCCTGTGAGGTCAAGCGCCTGTACGTGCGGCCCCCCTACCTTCGCAGGGGCGTCGCGACCGCACTGATGGATGCAGCCGAGCGGCACGCGCAGGCTGCGGGCTACGCGGCCATCTATCTCGATACGTTCGCCGCGCTGAGCGCAGCCGTTCGCCTGTACGCTGGGCGCGGCTACGAGCGCGTCGCGCGCTTCAACGACAACTCGCAGGCGACGATATTCATGCGCCGCGACCTGCGCTAGCCTTATAGGACGCCGCCGGATTGAAGCTCGTCGAGATGGTCGATGTCGTAACCGATCTCGCGCAGGATCTCTTTGTTGTGCTCGCCGAGCAACGGCGAACGCCGGACGGTGACGGGCGAGTCGGAGAGATTCAACGGACAGCCGATGGTCTTGAACGTGCCGCGCTCCGGATGCTCGACGTCGATCACCATCCTGCCGGCGAACGCTGCGTCCTCGAGGATGTCCTTCGTGCTCAGGATCGGGCCGCACGGGACGTCGATCTCGTTGAGCTTGTCGAGCACCTCGAACTTCGTAAAAGTCTTGGTCCACTCTTCGACGACGCCGAAGACTTCGTCGATGTGCGGGAGTCGCGCTTCCGGCGTTGCGAAGGCGGGATCCTCGGCGAGTTCCGGCCGGCCGATCAGTTTAGCGAGCGGCTCCCAAACGTGCGGCTGGATGATGACGTAGACGTAGTCGTTGGCGCCGCCCGGCTTGCAGCGCAGCGCCGCACCGGGCTGTCCGCCGCCGGACGCGTTCCCCGAGCGCGGAACGTAGTCCCCGAACTCTTTGTTCGGATATTCGCGCAAAGGTCCGTGCGCGAGGCGTTGCTGGTCGCGGAACTTGACGCGGCATAGATTCATGACGACGTCTTGCATCGCGACTTGGACGCGCTGACCTCGGCCCGTATGTCCGCGCTGAATCAAGGCTGCCAGAATGGCCGCGACGCAATGGATTCCGGTCCCCGAGTCGCCGATTTGCGCGCCGGTGCTGGTCGGCGGCCCATCTTCCCAACCGGTCGTGCTCATCGCGCCGCCCATCGCTTGCGCGACGGTTTCGTAAGCCTTGAAGTCCAAGAATTTTCCGGGACCGAAACCTTTGATCGATGCGTAGACGATGTGCGGGTTGATCTCGTGAATCTTTTCCCA
>DHWK01000003.1:22267-24706 GCA_002413145.1 bacterium UBP12_UBA5184 | reverse complement strand
CTAAAACCTTGCCGGTCGAGGACGCCCGGGCCGAAGTTTTCGACGACGACGTCGCAGTGGCGCAGCAGCCGGGCGAAGATCTCCTTGCCTTCACTCGTCTTGGTGTTCAGCGTGAGGCTGCGTTTGTTGCAGTTGAGCATCGTGAAGTACAAGCTGTCGACGTTGGGCTTGTCGCGCAGCTGGCCGCGCGTGATGTCGCCGCGGCCGGGAAGCTCGATCTTGATGACGTCGGCCCCCAGCCAGGCGAGAATTTGCGTCGCGGAGGGCCCGGCTTGGACGTGCGTCATGTCGAGCACCCGGATGCCGTCGAGAGCGGGCCGCGGCGCGGCATCGAGTTTGGGCAGTTCGCCGGCGGCGGGCGCGCTCTGTGGCATGCTCTCTCCTGGGTTAAAATAGCGACGCTAATGGAGGCCCGCCGACGTCCTGGTATGCATTATACCAGTCGTGGGGCGTATCCTCCGCCCCGTCTGCTTAGGGCCCGACGGTGACGCGCACGCTATTTCAAGTAATCTGCGTGCCGTTCGAGGTGAGCGGCCAAATTCAGGGCATGATCGCGCACGAGGCGCTCGGCCAGTTCCGTGTCGCGCTCCTCGAGCACTTCGATGATGTGCATGTGGTCGATGATCGAGCGTTCGAAGCGGCGATCTTCGCCGATCGTGCGATGGCGGATGGCGCGCATGTGAATGAAGAGATTTTCGGCGAGCCGTTTGAGGACGTCGGAATGCGCCATCTCCATGACGGCCTGATGAAAGACCAGGTTGGCCTCTGAATACTCGTCGATGTGCGCGGCGACCTGACCGTTTTGAAAGATCGAGAAGATGCGGCGCAGCGACGAGATTTCATCGTCGCTCGCGTGGAGCGTAATCAGGCGCGCCGCCATGCTCTCCAGGGCCGCCCAGGCGTGGACGATCTCGATGATCTCGCGCTTGCTCTTACGTACGACGAAGATGCCGCGCCGCGGGACCGTGCGCACGAGCCCTTCGTTCTCGAGCCGAGCCATCGCCTCGCGGATCGGCGTCCGGCTGACGCCGAGATCGGCCGCGAGCTGACGCTCGTCGAGCCTGATCTCCTCGTCGACGTCGTAGATGTTCATCTTCGCGATCGCCTCGCGCAACGCCGAATACGCCTTCGCTTTGAAGGAGAAGTCCGCTTCGAGCGGCTGGACGACGAGGTTCGCGTTCATCTCCACGTTCTGACTTCGCCGGAGCGATGAATACGTCTTTCGGCCTCCGGCTTGCGGAAAGCCGCCGCGCCGCGAACGCCGGCGGCGGGGCTGAGGGGCGCGCCGTAGAAGCCCGCAGTGACGGAGTCTGATCCGTGTTTCCGGCTCGCTTTGCGTGGAGGACACCATGAAGATTCGGCAGTCTGCTCGCCCCGGGTCCTGGTCACGTTCCAACTTCTTGCTTTCGGGAGCCGCCGCGCTGGCGCTGACCGGGGCGGTCAAAGCGCCCGCCGGAGGTACGAAAGTCTTCCATGGGATGAACCTCATCGACGGCACTGGAGCCGCGCCGCGCAGGGACGCGGTGATGCTGGTCGCCGATGGCCGGGTCGCCGCGCTCGGCGCGCTCGGCGCGCTCGACGTACCGAGCGATGCGCAACCGATCGACCTGACCGGAAAAACCGTGATGCCCGCCTTGATCGATGCGCATTCGCACCTGGGCGTCATCGCGGGGAATACGATTTCCACCGACCACTACACGCCCGAGCGCGTGAACGGTCAGTTGCGCACCTTCGCGGCCTACGGAGTGCACGCGGTCCAAATCCTCGGGACCGATCAAGACTATATCTTTGAGCTGAAACGAACGCAGGGCGAGGCGCCGGTTGGCCAGGCGAGGGTCTTTACGGCCTATCGCGGATTCGGCATCACCGGCGGTCAGCCACCGATGTCGCTTGGCAAGTTCGTCTATCGTCCGGCGTCGGCGGAAGAAGCCCGCAAGCAATTCGCCGAATTCGCAAGCAAAGAGCCCGATGTCGTGAAGATTTGGGTCGATTCGAACTTCGGTCGCTGGCCGACGGTGACGCATGAAGTTGTCGGCGCGATCGTCGACGAAGCGCACCGGCGCGGACTGCGCGTGGTGGCGCACGTGTTTTTCCTCGACGACGTGAAATGGCTGATCCCCGCAGGCGTCGACATGATCGGCCACAGCGTGCGCGACAAGGAGATCGACGACGAGTTGCTCGCGCTCATGAAATTGCACGGCACGATCTACATTCCGACCACGACGATCGACGAGTCGCATTTCATCTTCGCCGACCGGCCGGCGTACATGAACGACCCGTTCTTCGTTCGCTCCGTCCCACCGGACACTCTGGCGTGGCTTCGCACGGATGCCTACCGCGACGCCATCAACAACCTCGCCGACACTCCGGCTTGGCGATCCGCGGCCGCGATGTCGCAGCGTAACGTGGGCATCGCCCACAGGGCCGGCATCCCCGTTG
>DHWK01000003.1:21918-22200 GCA_002413145.1 bacterium UBP12_UBA5184 | reverse complement strand
CCACAGGGCCGGCATCCCCGTTGCGATGGGGACGGACTCGGGCGGAGCACCGGAACGGATCGTCGGCTACGACTCACACAAAGAACTCGAATTATACGTTCGAAACGGATTCACGCCGCTCGAGGCGATCAACGCGGCAACCGTGGTTAGCGCCCGCGCCGTCGGCCGTGGGGCGAAAGATCTCGGAGCGCTCCAACCCGGCAAACTGGCGAACTTCCTAGTGCTCGACGCCGATCCGACCAACGACATCAAAAATACGCGGCGCATCAGCCAGGTCTGGTA
>DHWK01000003.1:417-21839 GCA_002413145.1 bacterium UBP12_UBA5184 | reverse complement strand
GGTCTGGTACGGGGGCGTGCCAGGGCCAAATTGGCAAACGGCTGCGCTCCACGAACACGATCGCAACGTGGCATTTGTGCCGACCGGCGAGTATTTCGATCCAGCGAAGGGACACGCACGCAGCGCCTGCTGCTGATGGCGCTCTCAATTCAAGCCCGCACGGAGGACGTCAAAGCGTCGCTCGGGCCCGCCCCGCGCGTAGCCCAAGATGTTTTGCGCTGGGCCTGCGGCTGTTCTGCCAAGACGCGGCTGGGCAACGACTTGCTCTGCGATTGGCACATGTGCGTCGAGCACGAGTCGCTCGCGTCGAAAATGGAGATCGGCGGCGGTTAGGGCGGGTTACGTCACCGCAGCCCGCTAATCACGCGGAGTGACTTTGAGACGCGGCGCGCGGCGCTTCCGGGTCGGTATCGATGTCGGCGGGACGTTCACGGATCTCGTCGCGCTCGACGAGACGAGCGGCGAGCTGACGCGCCTGAAGGTCCCCTCGACGCCGTGCCAAGCGGAGTTGGGTGTCGTCGACGCCCTGACGCGCTTGCTGGAAAAAGTCGATGCGAGCGAACTCGCGCTCCTGTCGCACTCGACGACCGTCGCGACCAACGCGCTGCTGGGACAGATCAATCTCGAGTTGCCGCGAGCGGCGCTCCTGACGACCGAAGGCTTTCGCGACGTCCTCGAAATCGGCCGGCAAAATCGCTCCGAGGTGTACAACCTGAGCGTCACGCGGCCCAAGCCGCTGGTCGAGCGGCGCTTTCGATTCGGGGTCCGCGAGCGGATGGATCCGTTCGGAAACGTGATCGTGCAGCTCGATCGGGCGTCGCTCGATGCGGCACTCGACGCGATCGCCCAAAGCGACGTGGTCGCCGTCGCCGTTTCGTACCTTCACGCCTACGCCAACGACGAGCACGAGCGTCGGACCCGCGACGCGTTGCGGGCGCGCTTTCCCCAACTGCCCGTCTCGCTTTCGAGTGAATTAGATCCCGAATATCGCGAATACGAGCGAACCAGCACGACGGTCGTCAACGCCGTCCTCGGTCCGCTCGTGCGCACCTACCTCGAGCGCCTGGCGGGCCGCGCTCGCGAACTCGGCGTGAGTGCGCCGCTCTACGTCATGCAATCGAACGGCGGGATGGCCGCGCTCGAAGCCGTCGCCGATCGCCCCGCGACGATGATCGAAAGCGGTCCGGCGTCCGGCGTCATCGGCGCCGCGTACCTCGGGAAGATACTCGGGCTCGGCAACGTCCTCTCGTTCGACATGGGCGGGACGACGGCAAAAGCGGGGACGATCACCGGCGGCGAGCCGCAGGTCACCGGCGAGTTCGAAGCGGCCGGGCGCACGCACTCGGGGCGAGCGGTGAAAGGCTCGGGCTATCCGGTGCGCTTTCCATTCATCGATCTCGCCGAAGTGAGCGCCGGCGGCGGGACGATCGCCTTCGTCGATGCGGGCGGCGCGTTACGCGTCGGGCCGCTTTCCGCCGGCGCCGATCCGGGTCCGGCTGCATACGGCCGCGCGCTGCAGGCAACCGTGACCGACGCGAACATCGTGCTCGGGCGGCTCAACCCGCGCGCGCTCCTGGGCGGCGCGATGAAGATCGACGCGTCGCGTTCTCGCACGGCGCTCGAAGCGCTGTTACCGTCGTTGCCGGAACTCGATCTCGACCGGCTCGCCGCCGGCATCGTTCGGATCGCCGACGCCGAGATGGCGAAGATCCTGCGCATCGTCACGGTCGAGCGCGGCCTCGACCCGCGCGAGTTCACGTTGATGGCTTTCGGGGGCGGCGGCCCCCTCCACGCCTGTGCGCTCGCCGACGAACTCTCGATTCCGCGCATCGTCATCCCGAGCGACCCCGGTCTGTTCTCGGCGTACGGGCTGTTGGCGGCGGATATCCGAACGACCGCGGTCCGTTCGTTCGTCGCGCTCGCCAAGGCCCTCGACGCCGCGCAGGTCGAGCGCGCCTTCGGTGAGATGGAGGCCCGCGGCCGGGCCGATCTCGGGCGCCAAGGCGTCGCGGAGGACGCGCTGGCCTTCGCTCGCGAGCTCGACATTCGATATTTCGGGCAGAGCTTCGAACTGGGCGTACCGGGACGCACTCCCTTCGACGGCGACGCCTTCCAGGCGACGCTGACGGCCTTTCACGAACGTCACGCGAGCACGTACGGATACTCGTCGCCCGAAGAACCGCTCGAGATCGTAGTCGCGCGTTCGACTGCGATCGGCATCGTCGCGAAGCCGCCGCTTCGAAGGCTCGCGACCAAGAGCGAAAAGAAACCGCCGAAAACGGCGTTACTCGAAAAGCGTGACGTCTATTACGAGGGAGACGGGCGAATCGCGACGCCCGTTTTCTCACGCGCGGCCCTGCGCGCCGGCAACCGTCTGAGCGGACCCGCGCTGGTCGAGCAGTACGACGCTTGCACGCTGGTCGCGCCCGGCTGGCGCGCCGGCGTCGATGAGTACGGTAACCTGCGCCTAAAGAAGGCAAAATGAGCAAGGCCCGTCTACCCGTGATCGACCCGATCACGACCGAGGTCATCAAGTCTGCGCTCATCTACGCGAGCGAAGAGATGGGGATCGCCGTCCGCAATGCCGCCTATTCGCCGAATATCAAAGAACGGCTCGATCACTCTTGCGCGATCTTCGATCGCGGCGGGCGCCTGATCGCCCAAGCCGAGCACATCCCCGTCCATCTCGGTTCGCTTCCCTGGGGCTTGCGCGAGACGCTCAAGACCCTTGCGGCGCGCGGGCGGGCGATGGCGCCGGGCGAGATGTGGGTCCTCAACGATCCGTACGTCTCAGGCACGCACCTCAACGACGTCACCGTGATCCGGCCGATCTTCGTGCGCGACGGAGCGACGGCGCTCCATCTCGGTTTCGCGGCCAGCAAGGCGCACCATACCGACGTCGGGGGCAGCGTCCCCGGCTCGATGTCGGCGACCGCCTCCGAATTATTTGCCGAGGGACTGATCATCGCGCCCATTCGGTTGATGATCGACGACGCCGTCAACGAAGAAGCGGTCGCTTTGATTCGAGGAAATTCGCGTACGCCCGAGGCGCGGAGCGGCGACCTCAAAGCCCAGATCGCCGGCAACGTCACCGGGGAGCGGCGCGTCCTCGAGCTGGTCGCACGCTACGGGCTCGAAACGCTCGGCGCCGCGATCGAACGGATATTGGATGAAAGCGAGCGCCGGATGCGCTCCGTGCTGCGCGCGTTCGGGGATCGCGAGGTGAGCGTCGAGGACGTCCTCGAGCCGCCCGAAGGCGACGATTTGCTCTATCTCCGCGCGCGCGTCCGCACGCACGACGGAACGATCGACGTCGACTTCAAGGGGACGAGCGCGCAGGTGCCCTTCCCCGTGAACGCCGTCCTGGGGGTTACGCTCTCGGGCATCCATTACGTCATCCGGGCCGCGACCGATCCCACGATTCCGATGAACGAGGGTTGTTTCCGGCCCGTGACGGCGAGCGTCCCCGAAGGATCGCTGCTCAATCCCCGCCGCCCCGCGCCGGTCGGCGGCGGCAACGTCGAGACGGCGCAGCGTATCTGCGACGTCATGCTACGAGCTTTCGCGCTCCTCGCCCCCCAGAGCATTCCCGCGCTCTCAAACGGGACGATGTCCAACGTCATGACCGGCGGCGAGACCAGCGACGGGACGCCGTGGGCTTTCTACGAAACCATCGGCGGCGGGATGGGTGCGCGGCCGAACGCAGACGGCATCGACGGCATCCACACCCACATGACCAACACCCTCAATACGCCGATCGAAGCGATGGAACGATATTTTCCGATTCGCATGACTCGCTATGAGTTCGTCCCGGATAGCGGCGGTGACGGCGCCTATCGTGGCGGCTGCGGCCTCGTGCGCGCCTTCGTGCTCCTGGACGGCAAGGCTCGCGCTTCGCTGCTCGCCGAGCGCCATCGAATCGCGCCCAGCGGCGCGCAAGGTGGCTGCGATGGAGCCGTCGGACGTCACCTCCTGCGTACGAACGAAGGCGCACGGCGCGTCCTCCCCGCGAAGACCACGATCGATCTGCGCCCCGGCGACGAAGTGGTCGTCCAAACGCCGGGCGGCGGCGGTTACGGCGACCCGGCGCGGCGCGATCCCGCCGCGCGCGAACGAGATCGGCAGAACGCTTTGGTGAGCGCGCCGCAAGAACCATGATACCCGCACTCAGAAGGAGACTCGCGTGAAGAAAAGGCTCGCACTCGGCACGACGTTCGCTCTCGTGCTCGCGCTCGTCGGAGGATCCGCGACCCCGCTGCAAGCCGATCCTCCGGAAGTTGTGATCGGTTCGATTCTGCCGCTGACCGGTGGACTCGCGACCACCGGGCGAGGACTCAAACTCGCCCAAGAACTCGCACGCGACCTCATCAACGGTCACATTTCGTATCCGGTGACGATGGTGGGCGGCTACGGGCTTCCGCACCTCGGCCACGCGCGTCTGAAGATCGTCTTCGCCGACTCGCAAGGCAATCCGGATCAGGCCAAAACCGTCGCCGAACAACTCATTACGCAAGATCACGTCGTCGCGCTGCTCGGCTGTTACGCGAGCGCACAGACGGCGACGGCCAGCCAGGTAGCCGAGCGCTACGGCATCCCTTTCCTCAATCCCGATTCGTCATTCCCGAACCTGACCGAGCGCGGTTTCAAGTGGTTCTTCCGGCAGACGCCGCACGACGGGACGTTCTCGGCGAACCTCTTCCAGTTCTTGAGCGACATAACGAAGCAAAAGAATGCGAAGGTGCGTCGCGTCGCGCTGGTCTCCGAGAACACGCTCTTCGGTACCGGTGCGGCCGACGCCGAGGAAGCGGAGGCCAAGAAGTACAGTTACGACCTCGCGCTGCGCATGCCGTACGCTGCCAATGCGAGCGAGGTGCAGTCCGAAGTGCAGAAGGTCAAAGCCGCCAATGCGGACGTGATTTTCCAAGCCTCCTATCTCAACGACGCCCTGTTGTTCATGAAAACCTACAAGCAGCAGCGACTCAACGTGCAGGGCATCCTGGCCCAAGACGCCGGTTTCATCGATCCGAACTTCGTGAAGAATCTCGGTAAAGATGCCGACTATGTGCTGACGCGAGACGTATTTTCGCTAAACATCAAGCATCGTAACAAGGGCGTGCCGCTGATCAACGAACTCTTCAAGCAACGTTCGGGCGGAAACAACCTCGACGGAAATACCGCTCGCGATTTCACGGCCGTCACGGTGATCGCCGATGCGATCGATCGTGCCGGATCGACCAAACCCGCCGCTATCGCTAAGGCGCTGCGCGAAACGAAAATCGACGGCAAGCGAACGATCGTGCCCTGGCGCGGGATCAAGTTCGACGAGAAGGGTCAGAACACGCTCGGCAACGGCATCATCGAACAGATCCAGGGCGGAGCCTACGAGACGGTCTGGCCCTTCGACGTCGCGACGAAGCCGGCCATCTGGCCGATGCCGGCCTGGGACAAGAGATAACGCGGCGCGACAGGCTCTTGCGCTAGCGTCCCAATGGATGTAGGACCGCTTCCGCAGCTCGTCGTTAGTGGAATCCTGACGGGGCTCTTGTTCGCGCTGATCAGCGTCGGTCTGACGCTGATCTTCGGCGTGATGGATGTCGTCAATTTCGCGCACGGTGAGTTCCTCATGCTCGCCATGTACGCCACCTTCGGCGCGACGCTCATCGGCATCAATCCGATTCTCGCCGTGCCGGTCGTCGCGATCGTGATGTTTTTTCTGGGAGCGGTCGTCTATCGTGTCTTGATCCGGCGGCTCCTGGCCGGCCCACCCTCGGCGGTCGTCTTTGGAACGTTCGGTTTGCTCGTCTTCTTGCAGGGCGCGGCGCAATATCTCTTCACCAGCGACTATCGCAGCATCCCAAATCTCCCTTTCCAAGGGACGCTGCACTTCGGGGCGGTCAATCTCGGTGAAGCGCAGCTCGTCGCCGGACTCGGCGCGCTTCTCATGACGGCGCTGGTCTTCGCGTTCGTTGAATATACGGAACCCGGGCGCGCGCTGCGCGCGCTCTCCGAGGATCGGGTCGCGGCGCAGTTGATGGGGATCGACGTCCAAGGCATGAATGCGCTCGCCTTCGGCCTCGGCATCGCCTGCGTCGGCGCCGCCGGGGCGCTCTTGATGCTGACGTATCAGGCCTACCCGCGGATCGGTACGGAGTTCGCGCTGACGGCGTTCGTGGTGGTCGCGCTCGGTGGCTTCGGTAGCGTGCAAGGCGCGCTCGTCGGCGCGCTGCTGGTCGGTCTGGTCGAAGTGCTCGGCGGCTTCTACATCTCGCCGGCACTGAAGATGATCCCGGTCTATCTGCTCTATCTGTTGGTCGTCCTCGTTCGGCCGCAGGGCTTGCTCGGGCGCCGATGACGGTTCGGGCGCACCTGATCGCGCTGGGAATCGTCGCGCTGACGCTGACGGCGCTCGCACTCGGCTATCACAACGCCTTCATTCTCAATTTGGTGTTCGCGGGGCTCATCTTCGCCGTCTTGGGCCAATCCTGGAATTGGATCAGCGGCTACGCCGGCCAGATCTCCTTCGGGCATGCGTTGTTTTTCGGCTGCGGCGCCTACGCATCGGCGCTCTTCGCCGCGCGGCACGGCTCGCCGTGGCTGGCGTTGCCGGCCGGCGCCGCCGTCGCCGCGATCCTGGCATTGCTTGTCGGCTTCCCGTGCTTCGCCTTACGCGGCCACTACTTCTCAATCGCCACGATTGCGGTCGCCGCGATCGCCGAAATTGCGGCGACCAACCTCGCTGCGCTCGGTAAGGCGAACGGCTTCGAGATGCCGATCCTCGCGCCCGGCATCGCGACGCTGCAATTCAGCGACAAAGGCCACTACGTACTCGTCGCGCTGGCCTTGTTCGTGTTCGCCCAACTCGCGACGCTGGGTCTCGAGCGCTCCCGGCTCGGTTTTTACTTGCGCGCGATTCGGCTCAACCAAGAAGCGGCGGCTAGCGTCGGGGTCGACGCGCGCGCCGCGAAATTGACCACCTACGCCGCTTGCGGCGCGCTTGCCGCGCTAGCCGGTTCGCTCTACGCGCAACAAGCGCTCTACGTCGGACCCGAGGATACGTTGGGCTTGCCCATTTCGATCGCGATCGCGCTGGTGGGCGTCGTCGGTGGACTCTCGACCGTGTGGGGGCCGGCGCTCGGGGCGCTCGTGTACGTTGCGCTGGCCCGCTACGGTGGCGCGCTCCTCGGGGGACAGGGCCATGGCCTCGATCTCTTGCTGTATGGCGGCTTGATTCTCGTGATCGTATCGTGGCGTCCGGACGGTTTGGCTGGAATTGGTCGCAGCATCCGTCGCGCGCTCGAACGGCGCGAAGCGCGAGCGGCTCCGTGAGCGCGCCGCTGCTCGAGGTGCGCGGCCTCGCAAAACGATTCGGCTCGTTGCGCGCACTCGATGGCGTCGATCTGACCGTCCCGCACGGCGGGCTCACGGCGCTGATCGGCCCAAACGGCGCCGGCAAGACGACCGCCTTCGGTTGCATCGCGGGTGCGCAACGTCCGAGCGGCGGAAGCATCCGCTTCGAAGGGATCGAGATCGCCGGCGCAGCGTACCACCGCGTCGCGCGACTCGGGCTGGTGCGAACCTACCAGGTCGTCCAACCGTTCGCCGAGATGACGGTGCTCGATGCGGTGACGGTGGGCGCTTTGCTGCGCCGTCCGCGGGTTGCGTCGGCGCGCGATTTCGCCGCAACGACGATCGACGCGCTGGGGCTCGGAGCGAAAAGCGCGACGATCGCCCGTTCGCTCACGATCGCCGACAAAAAGAGGCTCGAACTCGCGCGGGCGCTCGCGACCGAACCGCGTCTCCTGCTGCTCGACGAGGTGATGGCCGGTTTGACGCCCACCGAGTGCGCCGCCGCCGTCGAGTTGCTGCGCACCATCGTCGCGCGCGGGATCACCATCGTGATGGTCGAGCACGTCATGGAGGTTTTGATGCCCCTCGCCGATCACGTCGTCGTCTTGGCGACGGGCCGGGTCATCTTCGACGGCTCGCCAAGCGACGCGGTTAACGATCCGGGCGTGATCGAAGCCTATCTGGGGCGCCCGTGACTCAAGTCGCGGCCACGACGGTCCTGGAAGTCGCCGCTTTGGAAGTCGATTACGACGGCGTGCGCGCGTTGCAAGGCGTGAGTCTGCGCGCCGAGCGCGGGACGATCACTGCGCTGGTCGGCGCGAACGGCGCCGGTAAGACGACGCTCTTGCGCGCGATCAGCGGGATCGTCCGGCCGCAATCCGGGTCGATCGTGTTCTGCGGCCGCCGGATCGACCGCGACCAGCCGCATGCGATCGTCCGCGGCGGTATCGCGCACGTCCCCGAGGGTCGGCGCGTCTTCGCGACCGCGACGGTGCGCGACAACCTGCTGCTCGGCGCGTACGTGCTCCGCGACCCGTCCGAACGCGAGCGCCGGCTCGAAGCCGCGCTCGCGATGTTTCCTCGACTGCGGGAGCGCTACGAGCAGCGCGCCAGCACGCTCTCGGGAGGCGAGGCGCAGATGCTCGCGATCGCGCGCGGGACGATGAGCGCGCCGACCGTCCTCATGCTCGACGAACCGAGTCTCGGTATCGCCCCAAATCTGATCGCGACGATCTATGCCGGTATTCGCCGCATCGCCGAGAGCGGCACGACCGTGCTGCTGGTCGAACAGAACGTCCGCGACGCGCTGCAATTAGCCGACCGCGCCTACGTCTTGCAGACCGGACGCGTCGTCATGGAAGGGAAGGCGCGCGACTTACTCGGCGATCCGCTCGTACAGAAAGCGTTTTTGGGACTATGAAGCTCGCCTACATGAAACGTGCGCCCGCCACGCCCACGACTTCATACGACCGTTGCTGAAATAGAAACGGGTGCTCCGATTTGGGAACACCCGTCGAGGTGCGGACCGCCCGTCAAGTGCGATATATTGTACCACCGGCAACGCGGTTCGGGAAGGCCTGCTCTGTTCGCCCGTGACCCTGAGCCGACTATGAACCTCGGCCGACGCCCGAGCCGGGAACGATGTCGACTCAATTTTCGAAATTGACGTCGACCGCGTACGAACCGCCGACAGCGACGCAATCGCGCGTCTCGGCGATGTACCGGCTCTTTTCTAACGCGCTTTTCGCGGCACGGTCGAGTGCATAGCTCCCTGACGTGCGCAGGATTGCGGTGTGCAGCAGGGCGCCGACGGCATTGAGGTCGACTTGCACTTTAACCCAGCCCGTCTCTGCGTATTCGAGTCGAGCAATTTCAGGAATCTCGACCGGCGCTACGTCGACGATCGCAGCCGAGCGATTCGGCTCGCTGCAGCGGGTCGTCGCACTGGAAATCGCGGCGACCGTCGTTGAAATTCGCGAGAATGTGCCAAGGTTGATCCCCGAGGCGCCCGGCGCGGCGAGCGCCGGCGCGGGTAACGAGATGAGGACCAGCAGGCTGAGGGCGCGACCGGCGGGCGAGTTTGCGAGCCAGGTGTTGCACATGGACTATCTCCTTTTTGAGGCCGAGGCGAGCTTTGCCGTCGGCGAGTTCATTGTGCGGCAGCGGCGCCGCGACAACCACGGACGACCGCACGAGCGACCCGTACAATGGGCCGTACGACTCGATTCACTGCGGGGGGCGGATCGATTTCGAGCAGAACTGGATAGCCACCGCAATGGTCGAGAAATCAGCGTTTGCCGCCCTTCTGAAGCGCTTTCGTCTCGAGGCGAATTTGTCGCAAGAGGAACTCGCCGAGCGCGCGCGCGTCAGCGTCGAGGGGATAAGTTCGCTCGAGCGCGGCGTCCGCCGGATTCCACATCGCGAGACGGTCGATCTCCTCGCATTGGGCCTGGCGCTTTCTCCCGAGCAACGCGCCGAATTCGCCGCTGCCGCTTCGCGCCGCCGACTGCCTGGTGAGCCCCACTCTGCAGCGCTCGGAAAGGAAGACAACTTACCCGCGCCAAGGACGTCGTTTTTCGGGCGCACGTCCGAGATCTCTGACGTGGAATCGCTCCTGGGCAAGCACCGCCTGGTGACTATCCTCGGCCCTGGCGGCGTCGGAAAGACACGGCTGGCGCTTGAAATGGGCGTCAGAGCGCTCGGCAGCTACCGTGACGGAATCTGGTTCGTCGAACTTGCAGATTTGGCACGGGGCGATTCGATTTCGTCCGTGATCGCGCGAACGATGGGCCTGCAATCAGCGCCGGAGCAGGCTTGGCCGGAGGCGTTCCTGCCGGCGCTCCGGGCAAAACAAGCGTTGCTCATACTCGACAACTGCGAGCACCTGGTCGCCGAAGCGGCACGAGTCGTCGACGAGGTGACGCGCGCGTGTCCCCTGATAGCCGTTTTGGCCACAAGTCGCGAGGCACTCGGAGTCGCGGGCGAGGAGGCGTATCGCCTGCCATCCCTAGCGATGCCTGCGAGTCAAATCAACGGCCGTCTGAGTGCCGCCGACGCGATGCAATTCGCGGCGATTGCCCTGTTCGTCGACCGCGCGCGTTCTGCGGACAAAGCGTTTACGCTCGCCGATGCGGATGTGCCGGCTGTCGACCAAATCGTTCGCCGCCTCGACGGAATTCCGCTAGCGATCGAGCTGGCGGCTCCCCGCGTGAAGGTGCTGAGCCTCGTCCAGCTGCGAGAGATGCTCGAGCGACGATTTTCTCTCTTGAGCGGTCCCGGTCGCGCCGCCTTGCCGCGTCAGCAGACGATGAAACTCACCATCGACTGGAGCTACGATCTGCTTTCCGAGAAGGAACGAAAACTGTTTCGCCGGGTAGCCGTCTTCTCCAGCGGCTGGACGCTGGTAGCGGCCGAACAGGTCTGCGTTCTCGACGGCGAGGCCGTCGCCGACGTTCTCGACGTGCTGGCATCGCTGATCGATAAGTCTCTCGTCGTCGCCGAGCCGGGGGGCGCCGAGACGCGCTATCGCCTGCTTGAATTGACGCGTCGGTATGCGCTAGATCGGTTGCGCGAAGGCGGAGAGGGGCAGCCCGTCGCGCGCCGCCACGCGGACTTGTACCTTCGTCTGGTGCGTCGCTCGGTGGAGGCTTGGGGGACGGTACCGATTGCTCGATGGCGCGCGTCTTATGAGGCCGACATCGAAAACGAGCGGGCCGCACTCGGCTGGTTGCGAGACGCTGCGAACGCTGCGGCGTTAGCAGATCCCGCGGATTCCGTCGAATTGCTGGAACTTTCGGGAGACCTCGCCATCATGCGCTCAGCGCCACACGAGGCGGCCGTCGAATTCGCTCAGGCGATCGAGGCGCTCTCCGAACTCTCACCAAGTCCTACGAGGGAGCGGCGAGAACTCGCGTTGCGAACGAAACTCGGACCGGCTTTGATGGTTGCTAGCGGAGAGGGTGCTGCCGAGGTGCGGACCAACTACGAACGGGCGCTCGCGCTAGCCGAAAAGTTGGGCGACCCAGTTGGCCGCTTCAACGCGGTCTGGGGGCTCTGGAAGAGATCGTCGACGGCAAAAATCACGCTCGCCGTCCAGCGCGAACAGGCCGAGCGCGCCGCAGAACTCTTCGGGCTGGCGGAGCAGCTAAAAGACGACCAGTTCCGCTTGAGCGCGCTTCATGCGCGCTGGGCGGGTCTTTGGATCGGCAGGTCACTTGCCGACGTCATCGCCGACGCCGAAGCTGGGAGCCGCCTCTACGATCCGCAGCGCCATTCGGCGCAGGCCTTCACTTACGGTGGTCACGATCCGCTGGTGTGCGGGTACAATCATGCCGCTATCGCGTATGCCCTCATGGGACGTTTCACGCGCGCGCGCGAGATGGTAGGTGAAGCCGTTGCCATCGCGACGTCGATGGCGCACCCGTTCATCTTGCTGCATGGCCTCAATCACGCCGCAATCGCTTATCAACTAGCGGGCGATGCAGAGGGCTGTGCAAGCGCATCGCTGACGCTTCGGCAAGTTGCCGAAGAAGGCGGCTTTTCGACGGCACTCGCTTGGAGTCGAATCTTCGAGGGTTGGTGTCGCGTCCGGCAAGGCGACGCTCGAGCTGGAATCGTGCTGATGGCGCGGGCGGCTCGGAGAATCTTGGCCCTGCGAGGAGGAGCCACGAGTCCCTATTGTTTCGGTCTGCTCGCCGACGTCGCGCTCGAGCACGGCGAGGGTGCGCTGGCGCAAGAGTTCATCGAATCCGCGTTCGACGGCTACGGCGAGGGCTGCCGGGGCATGTACTTGAGCGATATCGAACGGGTTCGCGCGACGATCCTCGCGCTCGACCGCGGGCGGCAAGGGGAGGCGCGTGAAGCTTTCCGGTCTGCGATCGAACACGCTCGCGAGCAAGGCGCCCTCGCGGCAGAGTTGCGAGCGGCGCTCGCGTATGCGAAAGCGCGCCTATCCGTTGAGGATACGCACGCTGCTTCGGAGAACGTGAGAAACGCGTTGCTCTCGATTGAGGCTGACTCGAAAGTCGATGTCGTCGGGAAAGCAATGAGCTTCTTGTCGGAGCTGGATGGTTAGCTGGTGGATCGCGATAAACTCGCAGAACAGTGGTTCCGGCTGCTGGCCGACGCGGCGCGCGGGTCGACGCAAGCGCGTGAAGCGATGGACGCCTTCAGCAAAGTCGGAGAACCCGGCGACTTCAGCCGCTGGATGACGCAATTCATGCCCGACGCCGGGGCGGCGGCCGATGCGCCCGCCGCGATGGAACGGTGGTGGGAGATGATGGGCGTCGTCCCGCGCGCGCGCTACCAAAAGCTGCTCGAACATTCGGAAAAGATGCGCGCGAAGCTCGAAGAGGCCGAGGCGGCGATTCAGCAGTTGCGCGAGATGCTGGCCGGCCTCGGTCAGAACGAAGAGGCGGCGTTCCTGGCCGGTAGCTGGGAGTCGGCGCTGCGCGAGGGTGCCAAATCCTATAGCGACTGGCTCGAGGCGTGGTCGCGCGCGATGCAGCAACCGCCTCCTGCCGACGAACCGAAGAACCCCTAAGCGTCGACTTCCGCGCGCGCCGCTCGAGCCGCTTTCAGCAACAGCGCCGTGTCGGCGTGATAGCCGACGAACTGATAGCCGAAGGCGATGCAGTCCTTCGCGAAAGTCGGATCGTAACACAAGACGCCGGCGAATTTCCCATGCTTCTTGGCGATGCGCGGGATGCTCGCAAGCGCCTCTTTGTAGCGGGCGCTGGCCTGGGCCCAGTCCAGGGGCCACTCGCCCATCGCGAGCGAGAGATCGCCGGGACCGACGAAGAGGAGGTCGACGCCCTCGACGGCGGCGATAGAATCGGCGTTTTCGACGGCTTCGACGGTTTCGATCTGCACCATGAGCAGCGTTTGGTCGTTGGCCCGCGGGCCGTACGTCGTCATGTCGGTACCGAAGGCGAGCGGCGCTCGGAAGCCGCCGAGGCTGCGCCGTCCTTTCGGTGGATATTTCGCGTCGGCGGCGGCTTCGTGCGCGTCGGCGGCCGAATTCACCACGGGGACGAGGACGCCGTAGGCCCCAAAGTCGAGCGCTTGCTGGATGAGCGCCGAATCATTCCAAACCACGCGAAAAAAGGGCGTCGCGCCGGCAGCCCGCGTCGCCGTCATGAGCGCAACGATCGAGTCGCCGGTGATCGGACCGTGTTCGCCGTCGACCAGCAGCCATTCGAATCCGGCCATCGCCAGGATTTCCGCCGACAGGGAACTGTCGAGGCCGAGCCAAGAGCCGACGCTCACGCCACCCTCGCGCATTTTCTTGAGGACCGCATTTTCACGCATGGCGTCCGGTCGTTCGACGCCGCGAGGGAAGGCCCCGGCTGCTCTGAACTCTCCGCGGCATGACGACCAAACGGAATCACGCACCCCTCGCTCCGATCGATTTGGCCGCGCTGCGGCGCTACGACGCGCCGACGATCGCCAACGGAATAGAGACCTTCGATGTCCGGCCCTGGACCGAGGGCTTCATGTCGCCGCAGATTCGCTGCATCTTCCCCGAGATGGGGGTGATGGCCGGCTACGCGGTCACCGGCAAGATTCGCGCCTCACGGAAAGGCGCGGCTTCGTATTCTCGTCACGGCTGGTGGGATGCGATCGGTGCGGTGTCCCATCCGCGCGTGATCGTGTTCGAAGACGTCGACGAGACGCCGGTCGGCGCGTTTTGGGGCGAGGTGCAAACCAATATCCACAAAGCCCTGGGCTGCATCGCGACCGTCACCAACGGCGGCGTGCGCGATCTCACCGAAGTGCGCGCGGCCGGGTTCCACTACTTCGCCGCCTCGATCATGCTCTCGCACGCCTACGTGCAGTTGCTCGAATACGGCCAACCCGTACGCGTCGGCGGCGTGACCGTCAAGACGGGGGATCTCGTGCACGCCGACCGGCACGGCGTCCAAATCGTACCGTTCGAAATCGCCCGCGACCTGCCGGCGGCCTGCGAGAAGATCATCGCGAACGAGCGAAAGGTCATCGCGTTCTGCCAGTCGGATGCGTTCTCGCTCGCCGGCCTCAAGAAGCTCGTACCATAGCGTGCTCGGATGAGCGGAGCGCGAGCGCGCCAGGCGATTCGCAAGAAGCAGCACACGGGCCCGACGGCGACCCTTGCGCCTGGTTTCGTGCAAGCGAATCTCGTCGTCGTTCCGCAGGCCGACGCCGCCGACATGCGCTCGCTGTGTGCACGCAACCCCGTCCCCTGTCCGCTGCTTGAAGAGCTGACGGCGGGGAGTCACCGCTCGCGGCTGGCCGGCGGTAGCGACGTCCGGGTCGATCTCTCGGGTTACCGTTTATGGCGCGACGGCGAACTGGTCGAACGCGCCTCGGATGCGAAAGCGTGGTGGCGTGGCGATCTGGTCACATTTCTGATCGGCTGCTCGTTCACGTTCGAGTCGGCGCTCAGCGAAGCGGGGCTGCCGCCTCGCCACGCGACCTGCGGCGTGAACGTCCCGATGTACCGCACCGCGATCCCGCTCGCGCCGGCCGGAAAGCTGCGCGGTCATATGATCGTCAGCATGCGGCCCTATCGAGCCGGCGATTTGGAACGCGTTCGCGATCTGACTCGTCCGTTCGTCGAGGCGCACGGCGAACCGGTCGCGTGGGGCTACCAGAACGGTCTCGGTATTCGCGACCTCTCGCGTCCCGACGAAGGCGACCCGGTTCCGTTCGAACCCGAAGAGATCCCGGTTTTCTGGGGTTGCGGCGTAACGCCGCAGCAGGTCGCGATCGAAAGCCGCCTGCCCTTCGTGATCACGCACGAACCCGGCCATATGTTCGTTACCGACTTGCGCCACGCTGATCTCAAGCGCGGACGCCGTTAAAGCTCACGCTTGGTCGCCGTTCGGCTAAGCCGGGTGACTTGAGAAGAAGGTTCGCTCGTTTCGGGTGGAAACGCCGCTGCAGCCAACACGAGAAGAAAGATTGAGGCCCGGCCATGAGCGGCAATGCGCAAACCTTTGTCAGTGACGTCCAGGAACTGCGCCGCCGCGCGCGCGCCCACATCGACAAAGGCGCGGTCACGCAAAACTACGGTGGTGACGTCCATCAAACGATCGAGATCTTGCAAAGCGTCCTTGCGACCGAGATCGTCTGCGTGCTGCGCTATACGATGCACGCGGTCGCGGCGACCGGCATCGATAGCGAGAGCGTCAAGGCCGAGTTCTTGCAACACGCCAAGGAAGAGCAAGGGCATATGATGATGGTCGCCGAGCGGATCAATCAATTGGGCGGGACGCCGAATTTCGATCCTGCCGGCTTGACGTCGCGTAGCGCCTCGGAGTACGGAAATGCCGATCAGCTCGTCGATATGATCAGGGAGAATCTCGTCGCCGAGCGGATCGCGGTGGAGCACTATCGCGACTTGATCCGCTTCTTCGGCGAGAAAGATCCGACGACGCGCGTGATGCTCGAGGAAATCCTGACCGTCGAAGAGGAACACGCCAACGACATGCACGATTTGTTGGTGGCCCGCGAAGGCCGCCCGATGCTTCCCAACAAGTGAAAGGACGACGCCTAACCGGCGGCGAGGGCGCCCGGATCGGTGAGGGCCGCCCCGAAACGTTCGCCATGGATCGCGCTCGCAAAGATCTCGGCCGTGTCGACGAGTCGAGGGCCGGGGCGATTGACGTAGGCGTTGCCGTCGACGACGCGCATTCGGCCTTTGCGAACCGCCCGTAACCTGCTCCACGCTTGGGAGGCGGCGAGCTCGTCGACCGCCGCAGTCGCCCTCACGAGGTCGAAGCCGCACGGCGCGACGAGGATAACGTCGGGATCGGCGTCGGCGATCGCTTCCCACCCCAGGACTTGCGAGTTCGCGCCGGGGTGGGCGAGGATCGGCTCCCCGACGGCGAGTTCGACGAGCCCGGGCGTCCAATGGCCGCCGCTCATCGGCGGATCGGTCCATTCCAAGACGAGGGTCCTCGGCTTCGGCCGGTCGGCGACATGCCGCGCGAGGGATGCGGTTCTCGCGCGCAACGCGGCGATGACGTGTTCGGCGACTGCGCACGTGCCCGTCAGTCCTGCGACGGTTTCGATGTTCGCGTAAACGTCCTCCAGGCTCGACGGCTCGAGCGAGACGATGCGCGGATCGCCGTGCAGCCGCTTCGCAGCGCGCGCCACGATGTCGTACGAGACGGCGCAGACGGCGCAAAGTTCTTGCGTCAGGATGAGATCCGGCGCGAGACGTTCGAGCAACTCCGCGTCAAGATTGTAGATGCTCGAGCCCTGGTGGAGGTGCCGTCGGACGTGCCGGTCGATCTCGGACGAGGACGCCGCCGCGGGTAGCGCGCTCGCGGTTAACGCCGGCTTGGCTTTTGCCTGCGGCGGAAAGTCGCACTCATGCGTGACACCGACGAGGCTCTCGCCGAGGCCGAGCGCGTAGACGATCTCCGTCGCGCTGGGCAAGAGGCTCACGATTCTCCGGCAGTGGCCCGACCCGCCATCGCTCATCTGCCGACGCCTTCTGGCGGAAATCGTGGGACCCTCGCCCAATCCTCGGTGCGTGGACAAGATCAAGGTGGCCAAGCCGATCGTCGAGCTCGACGGCGACGAGATGACGCGTATCATCTGGGCGATGATCAGGCAGAAATTGATCTTGCCGTATCTGGACGTC
This sequence comes from bacterium UBP12_UBA5184, assembly GCA_002413145.1. Classification (GTDB taxonomy): domain Bacteria; phylum Vulcanimicrobiota; class Vulcanimicrobiia; order Vulcanimicrobiales; family Vulcanimicrobiaceae; genus Zemelea. The sequence continues at coordinate 4,861 of DHWK01000003.1, read as the reverse complement.
GATCTAAAGTACTACGACCTCAGCCTTCAGTCTCGCGACGAGACCGACGATCAGGTGACCCTCGACGCCGCCCGCGCCATCCGGCAGTATGGCGTCGGCGTGAAGTGCGCGACGATCACCGCCGACGAAGCGCGCGTCAAGGAATTCGGTCTCAAACAGATGTGGCGCTCGCCCAACGGTACGATCCGCAACGAGCTGGGCGGGACGATCTTTCGAGAGCCGATCGTGTGCCGCAATGTTCCGCGCTTGGTGCCGACCTGGACGCAACCGGTCGTGATCGGGCGGCATGCCTTCGGCGATCAATACCGCGCGACGGAGATGGCGATCCCCGGTCCCGGTACGCTCAAGCTCGTCTACGAACCCGCCGGCGGCGGCGCAGCGGTCGAACGCCAAGTCTTCGAATTCGCAGAACCCGGCGTCGCGCTTGCGATGTATAACCTCGACGAGTCGATTCGGGGCTTCGCGCGCGCTTGCTTTAACTTCGGGCTGCAGCGCAAGTGGCCGGTGTACCTCTCGACGAAAAACACCATTTTAAAGACGTACGACGGCCGCTTCATGCAGATCTTTCAGCAAATCTACGATGAAGAATTCCGCTCGCGCTTCGAGGCGGTCGACGCGTTCTACGAACATCGCCTGATCGACGACATGGTCGCGGCCGCTCTCAAGTGGAGCGGCGCTTACGTCTGGGCCTGCAAGAACTACGACGGCGACGTGCAGTCCGACACGGTCGCGCAAGGCTACGGTTCGCTCGGCTTGATGACGTCGGTCCTGATGACGCCCGATGGTAAGACGATCGAGGCCGAGGCGGCGCATGGCACGGTTACGCGGCATTACCGGCTGCATCAGCAAGGCAAACCGACGTCGACCAATCCGATCGCGTCGATTTTCGCGTGGACTCGCGGCCTCTCGCATCGCGGGCGGATGGATGGGACGCCGGAGGTTACCCGTTTCGCGGAAACTCTCGAGCGCGTCTGCGTCGATACGGTCGAAAGCGGGAAAATGACCAAAGATCTCGCGATCCTAATCGGTCCCGATCAGCCGTGGCTCACGACGGAGGCATTCTTGGCTGCGCTTGACGACGAACTCAAGCGGCGGATGTCGGTCGGGGCAAACGTAGAAGCGCGCGCCTAGAAGGCGCCCGAAGCGCGACGTGCTAGCGACGGTGGTCCTTGCGCCAACGATCGAGCGCCGCGAAGATCGCATCGATCGACAACAAGAGTCCGGGAAACGCGGAATGAACGAATGCCTCGCCCTTTTCCAGGTTGAACTCGGCCTCGCGCGTCGTAACGAGCATCGAACGTTTCGGTCCGAGCGTGAAGCCCCCTCGCAAGCGACCCGCTAAGCGGTGCGGCGGGCCTCGCCGGCGCGATAGCGATAGACGATCCGGCCCTTGGAGAGATCGTACGGCGAGATCTCGAGATCGACGCGATCGCCCGGGAGAATCTTGATCCGGTGACGGCGCAGGCGGCCGGCGATGTGCGCCAGGACCGTCTGACCGTTCTCGAGTTCGACCGAGAAGGTCGTGCTCGGAAAAACCTGTTTGATCGTTCCGAAGAGCTCCAACGGAGCTTCTTTATTGGACGTGTCGACCGAAGGCGCACGCGGGGCCCTCTTTGGACGGCCGCGACGCCCAGCTATGAGGTCACCTTTTCGCCGGAAATCATACCTCCCGAGACCGGCCTCGAGCCGAGAGGGTTGCGCTAGGACTTCCTTCTTTTGCGCCCCGCCGTCCGCTTGCGGGCCGCGCCCTTGCGAGCGCTCGCGGACCGGGCCGAAGGGGAGCGCTTCGCAGCGCCACGCCGCGCGCGTTTGCTTGGGCCCTTTCTGGGGGGAGCTGCGAGGTCGTGCCACGTTTTCTCGCTCACCTCGACGCCGTAATACTTCGCCGCCTTCTTGATGTTTGCGAAGGCCTGCGCTCGCTCTCCGTCCGAGACGTCCTTGACCTGGTCGAAGCGCGCGATCGCGTTGCGTACGTGGCTCGCGTCGGTCAGCGGCTCTTTGCGCTGCTTCGGGAACGCAAAGACGCTGTCGGGCAGGTCGCTCTGTGCGCTGAGTTTGCCGTGTTTTTCGTGCGGTTTCCAGGTTGCTCTCATCTCTGGTCTCCTACCCAAGACGAGCGGATGGTACCCGCGCGAAGTCCGAGACGGCGCGGTCGAACGCCGATTCGCCGCCGGATGCCAGCGTTTGATAGAGCCCGATCGCGGAGAGATGCGAGAGTGCCGCGTTCTTGAACCAGGAAAAGGTCGGGTAAGCGCCCGCTCCCAGATAGGGCGGCGCAACGCGCTGGAGCTGCGGCAGCACGGCACGCAGCGCCTGAATCGACAACACGTAGTCGTGGTCGCTCAGATAGCTGACGAAAGCTTCGAGCGGTACGAAGGCCGGCGCCAGGACGAACTGTGGACCGACCTTACGCAATAGGCCGTACTCGAGCGGGTCGACCGCCGCGATCAGCGCCGCCGCTCGGCACCAAGTCACCACTTTCGCCTCATCCCCGAGGGAAGGCGCGGCGTGGGCCGAGAGCAGCGTAATCACGAAGGCGGGGGAGCAGCCGCGCGCGATCGCCTCGGCGCCGGAGAGAGCGTGATGGCCGCCGGTACCGCCGATCGTGGTCTCTTCGAAAATCGTCCCGTCGGCGTTCCACTGGAAGACGATGCTCTTCATGACGTCGTGGTAGAATGCCGCGGCGACGACGGTATCGCGATCGACCGTCGCACGTCCGCCGAAGTAAGCGCGATCGTAGACGTCCGCAAATGCCGCGGCTATTCGCGCGTTGAAGGTCTCGTGCACGGCGAGTCCGCCGGGATAGGAGTGATGCGACATCGCATCGGAGCCGGCCGCCGACCAAAACGGCTGCGGCGCGTGCCGGGAATCGATTTCGGTGCCGGGCGGAAACAGGGCGGTCAGCGGGGCGCTCGGTGCGAGGAGACCTTCGCGGACGAGCCTCTCGCGCAGCGCGGCGCGAGATTCCGAACTCGGGTACTTGGCGGCATAGGTGGGCTTTGGGTCTTCGAGCAGCGCGAGGACGCCTTCGCGCAGCGTCTTCTGTGAAATAGAGCTTGCCAAGGCGACGGTCGCGCCGTACGTTTCGGCGATGAAGGGCGAGGCTGCCGCGATGTGCGCCGCCCTCGCATTGCCGGCACTCAAGCCTGCGGGAACCTTGAGCCCGGGTCGGTTTGCTTGGGAAAGCTGGGCCGGCATCGCGGTCGCAACGCCGAGGACGCCGAGAAACTCGGCGCGGCCGAAGAACCGCGAACGTCTCGTGTCGACGCACATTGGGAGCGACTCTTCCCGACCGAAAGGGTGATGCCTCGCCGGTCGGCCGAGCTCAATCGTACGCGACGCGGAAGGTCGCGTAGACGTACGGATAGTCGGGCCTGAACCAGTTTCGCCAGGAACGGCGAACCAAGTTGCGCGAGGTGACCGGCGACGCGCCCTTCATGACATAGTGCCGGTCGTCGAAGAAGTCGGCGGAGTACTGCGGATAGGATGGTTGCGGTTGAAAACCCGGGAACGGGCCGAATTTCGTCGAGGTCCATTCCCAGCCGTTGCCGACGAGATCGGCGAGGCCCCAGGCGCTGACGCCTTGCGGCGAATTTCCGATCGGTTCCGGATCGAAGCGGCGATGGTCGAAGTTGCCGTGGATGCGCGCGTCGGGTGCTGCCTCGCCCCAGGGAAAGGGGCGCTCGTCGCCGCCTGGGGTTCCGAACGCGGCGCGGTGATACTCGGCTTCGGTGATGATTCGGCCGCCGCGCCAGGCGGCGTACTCCGCCGCCTGCGCCTGCGTCACGTAGACGGGCCAGCTCTTCGGCAGCGGCAATACTTCGAACATCGCGAGCAGCCGAAATTCACCCTCCCGTTCGACCCAAAAACTTGGGACTGGGCCGCCTGCTTTCACGAACTCGAGCCACTCGCCGTTGGTCGTCTTGTTGATGTCGGCTTCGAATGCGCCGACCTCGGCGACGTGCTCCTCGTACTCGTTGTCCCACGCGAAGAGAATTCCGCCGCGCGCGACGCCGAGCGTCGCGGAACCCGCCGGGATCTCCACGCGGCCGTCCCTCTCCGGCGCGCGATCGAAATGCGTCTGGCGCCGCGGCGGCCGCTTCCGCTCTAGCGGTAGACGGTGCAGCATATAGAGGAAGGTCTCGTGGTGCATCTCCTCGTGTTCGAGGATCGCCCAGAGGGCGTGCCCGCGTTCGAGCAGCGGTGAGGTCGCATCGCTCAGGTCGGCGGTCGCGATCGCGCGCAGGACGTCGATGTCGACCTTGCTGCCGAACTCCCACACGAGCGAGCGTTCGGGCCACGCTTGGCGCTCGTGCTGCTTTGCAGCCTCGACGTTGTCCGGGTCGATGCCGCGGTCGAAAAATTGCTGATAACCTGCGTCGGCCGGCGGCGCGCCGAGGGCTTCAACCAGCAACTTGCTGTGCGTAAACGCAGGGATGTGGCC
>DHWK01000003.1:0-281 GCA_002413145.1 bacterium UBP12_UBA5184 | reverse complement strand
ACGTAAACGCAGGGATGTGGCCTTCGTAAAAGGTCAGCGGGTGTCGAAGCGGGATGGGGCGGTCGTAGTACGCGCCCGGCTCGAAGATGTTGAAGATCTCCGCGCTCCGGTTGCGATTTTGCAAGTACCAGCGCCGAGCCAATGCTCGGTCGACGGTCGTGGTTGGGCGCGGCGTGGTCAGCATGGCTTGCACCTACCCCGAATACCGCGTGAAGTTACCGCAAATAATCGCGAAGGCCGGCCAGGCCGCCCTCGCGTCCGAAACCGGACTCCTTGTAGCC
>DHWK01000067.1:21131-21904 GCA_002413145.1 bacterium UBP12_UBA5184 | reverse complement strand
CAGCATGTCCAGCGCTTCGCCGCTGCGGCACTCGCCGACGATGATACGGTCCGGTCGCATGCGCAACGCGTTACGGACGAGGTCGCGGATGCGGACCTCGCCCCGGTCCTCGAGGTTGGGCGGGCGCGATTCGAGCCGGAGCACATGCGGTTGATCGAGCAGAAGTTCGGCGGCGTCTTCGATCGTCACGATGCGTTCGCGGCGGGGTATGAACGAAGAGACGACGTTGAGTAAGGTCGTCTTACCGGTGCCCGTCCCGCCACTGACCAGGATGTTGAGCCGCGCTTCGACGCATGCGCGCAGAAGATTGACCACGCCCGGCGTAAAGGTATCGAGCGCGATCAAATCCTCAGCGTTCAGCCGATGTGTGCCGAAGCGGCGAATCGTCAGCAGCGGGCCATCGATCGAAAGCGGCTCGATGATCGCGTTGACGCGCGACCCGTCCGCAAGGCGGGCATCGACCATCGGGCTGGATTCGTCGCAGCGCCGTCCGAGCGGCGTCAGAATCCGCTCGATGACGAGCCGGACCTGCCGATTGTCGGCGAAGCGCTTCGGCGTCAGTTCGATTTGCCCGCGGCGCTCGATGTAGACTTCCATCGCGCCGTTCACCATGATCTCGGTGATGGTCGGGTCGTGCAGGAACGGCTCGATCGGTCCCAGTCCCAACGCTTCTTCGACGAGCTCCTGTTTGAGCCGCGAGGCGTCTTCGACCGAACCGACGTCGCGCCGCGCCGTCACGAGCTGCGAAGCGAGCTGATTCACCTGCGCGCGCA
>DHWK01000067.1:18857-21000 GCA_002413145.1 bacterium UBP12_UBA5184 | reverse complement strand
TGCAACTCGGCCTTAATTTGCTCGCGTCTCACGAGTTCCGGATTCTGGGGCGCGTAGTCCGGCGACGTGTTCGCCGCCGGCGAGCGGCCGTTGGAGGTCTTGGAGACGGGAACGATGTTGGGGCCGGGTTCGCGCGGCGTGCTGCGGCGGTCGCCGACCGGATTCGAAGCGGAGAGGCGCAGGCCGGCTAATGGCTCGAGGTCGGGGACTTGGTTCAACTCCGCGACGAGCGCCGAGACCGCCGTCGCGTACCGGCGTTCGCTCGAGAGGGGGATCTCGGCCGCAACCGTGCCCTGAAAAAGGCTCTGGATCTCACTACGGTTGAAGTGGCGCCCGGCGTCGCGCGAATTGACGACGCTCGTAATCCGGTCGGTCGGAATGCCGAAGCGCACCATCGCCGCCAGCATCTGCTTGGCCCCGCTCACGCCGAGCAACGTCGGCTCGATGACGAGCACGAAGCGGGCCGCGCGCATGACGAACGGCCGGACCGCCGCGGCAAACGGCTGGGGTGCATCGACGACGATCGCGGCGTCGGCCGGAAGCTTCGCGAGCGCCGCCTCGACGGCGTCTTCCCGGACCGCGAAACCGTCCTCGTAGGAGCCCGTCAACTCGAGCAGCGTCAAGCCGCGCGCGCTTGCCGTCGCGGGCGCCCCGGGGAGCCGATTCGCGTCCAACTGCTTGGCGACGTCGAACGAAACCGCGTGGCTGCGGCGGCCGGCGAGGTCTCCATCGACGAGGACTCGTCCGCCCGACGCGCTCAAGTGGTTCGCCAGTTCGAAAGCGACGGCGGTCGCGCCGCAGCCACCCTTCCCGCCGCAGACGACGAAGAAGCGCCGGCTCAACGGCTCCCCTGCGGGTTCGTGACGAAACGATCGCCGTCGAGGATAGGCACGGAGTAGACGGCCCACTTCGAGAGCGGCGGCGGCGGAGGGGCGGGGCGCTCGGCGCCTACGACCGCGGGTGCGGGAGCCGCGACCATTGGGGCGGGAGCCGGCCCCGGGGCCGGGCCGGACTGAGCCTCTTGGGTACCCTGGAGATCGAGTGGCTCGGGCGGGAAAGCGCGCGTGTTCTCTTGGGGCGAACGCAGCGCAAGGCGTATCGTCGCATTGGTGTCGGCGAGGACCAGCAAGTTGGCTTGCTGCGGTGTGAGCGCCAGCGTGATGGTCGTGTTATCCGTCGATGGCGGCGGCGTCGCGCTGGCCGTCTCGGTCGCGCTTCCCACCGCCAGGACAAGTATTCCACGTAGCACCGTCGAGGACTTCGGTACCCCGTTGCCGGCGCGGGGCGGCGCTGCGATGACATCGACCCGGTCGCCGGGCTGGATGAGCCCGGAGACGCCCTTGACGCGGTCGACCGCGAGGCTCACGGCACGCAATCCGCGGGTGAGGCGGATCGGCAGCGCGAGCTCCGGCGCCGTCCCGACCTTGGAGACCGTCACGACGCTCCCCGCGGGAATCGTGATGAGCGCAATCTTGCCGACGACGGCGCGGGGATCCGAGAGAGCGTCCGGATCGACCTGCGCCGCCTGTCGTGTGGTCGCGCTGAAAAGTTCGGGCTTGAGCCTCGAACGCGCCGGGATGTCCGAAAGCGCGACGACGACGGAACGCGTAGCCGACGTCGGCCGCTGCAACTGCGTCAGGTAGTTCAGCAAGAGCAGGCCGGTGCCGAGCGCTAAGGCCAAGCCGACGTACAATGGGATGCGGCGATTATTCATAGGGGTAACCTCATAAACGGGGCGGCCGTCGCCGAGAGCACGTAGGCGCCGGCGCCGATGGCGATCGCGATGGCGTATGGCATGTCGAGCCGCTCGGTGGCGACATTTGTCATCGCGGCCGTGAGCGTGCTGCGCAGAACGGCGCGCAAGCGACCGCGGTGCGTTGCTTCGACGACGGCGACGACCCCGCCCGCGAGGAGCGTGAAGAATAGAAGCGTGGTCCAGCCGGGGAAGCCCGCGACGCCGCAGCAAGCAGCCAGCAGTTTCACGTCACCGCCGCCAAACCAGCCGAGCGAAAACGCGATTGTCCCCATTGCAAACGTCACAATCATAACGCCGATCACGAGCGCAACGGCTCCGAAGCCCTCGCCGGCGTGTGCGGCGACGGCGACGGCCGCGAGACTTCCGGTGAGCAGATTAGGGACGCGC
>DHWK01000067.1:12449-18788 GCA_002413145.1 bacterium UBP12_UBA5184 | reverse complement strand
CCGTCTCGTGGGCTCGGAGATGTGTAAGACTGCGCAGAGCATGAAGGCCCAGCCGAGAAGCATGATCGACATTCAGTTACTTATCTATAGGAGAGAAATGTAAGGATCGGTGCACGATCCCGCCGGCGTTCCTCGAGTCGCCAGACGGGCCGTGAACCTATGGCGCGGTAAGCGCCAAACGGCGTTGCCAGCCTGCCTGGGTTGCCGACTTAAATCGCGGCCCCGGCCGCGGAGAGTTCATTGTTGATGTTGGTTGAAAGGGTCCCTAACACTGCGATGGCAGCGACGGCGACCAGACCGAGGATAATCGCGTATTCGGTGAGACCTTGGCCGCCGTCGTCGGCGAGCACGTTCTTGATCGTGTTAAGCATGGATTCTCCTTAGTGTTTGAGTGGTTTAGCGAATCGAGGGAGGGTATTCGTCCAACGGGACGACGTGGTTTGGCCAGTCGGGGCGGTACTGAGCCCGCGCCGACGGACCCCCGGCGAACGAACTCGCCGAAATCGTGATGAGGCTGCCCCGGGTGAAGCCCGGGGCGATGGAGATCGTAGCTGAGAAGGCCCCGGACGCGTTCGGGACGACGCTCGTGCGGCTGAGGACGACGTCCGGGAGATCTCTCGAGAACGTCGACAGGAGCGTGATCGTGAGCGGACGGCCCGGGGGACCGGTCCCACTGACGTCGATCGCCTCAGCGCCGAGATGAGGCGCAACCGAGAGAGCGATCGCTCCCGCCTGTGCGGCCTCGCCGGCTGCGCGCGCGCCGAGGGAAACGGCGAGCGTCGCCGCGAGGATAATGCACATGGGAAGGATCAGGTTTCGAAGTCGCATCGTGCAGCGATCCTAGCAGAGCGCCCGCGCCCCGCGGAAGTGCCCCGAACGAAAATTGACCCTTTGTCAACGCTGCGTCAACGCCGCGTCAACGGTCCCCAGGCGCATAATGGTACGCGGAGGTACTCGCTTGCTTTATCGTACGATCTTACTCGCGTCCTTGGCTTTTGCGCTGCTCATCCCGTTGCGCGGAGCCGGCGCCGCCGAGACCAGACAGCTCACGCTCAGCACCGGGCATTCGATCGTGCTGCGCGTCGTCGGACTGACCCGCGTCGGCGTCGGCGACGGACGCATCGTCGGGGTCGCCCCGCTCGCCAATTCGGAAGTCGTCATCAACGGCAAATCGCCCGGCCGCACGACCGTCTTCCTGTGGACCGCTTCGCGGCGCGATACCTACGAAGTGATCGTCACCGATCAGGCCTTGGACGACCTCGCGCAAATGCTGCGCAGTTCGATCAAAGTGCCGGGCGTCCGCGTCGTCACGTTCAACCGCTCGATCCTCGTCAATGGGACGGTCGATAACGCCGAGCAAGATATGGAGATCAGCGAGCTCGTCGCCCGCTTCTCGAGGGCCGCCGAAGCGAACAACTACACCGTCGTCGACGCCGTCACCGTCGGTAATCCGCTTGGGAAGATCGATGCCGGCGTTACGGCCGTTCACGGAGCGCCGGGGATCAGCGTCGAGCGCGACCGCAGCGGCAACCTGATCGTAAGCGGTCGCGTGCACGACCGCAGCGAGGCGGAAACCGTCCTCGCAAGAGTAAGGGCCGAAGCGGGTCCACTGCTCGCGCCCAACGGCAAGATCATCGACCGGCTCGCGGTCGCTACGACGAGTCAAATCGACATCAAAGTCTACGTGCTGGAGGTCGACAAGACCGCCCAAAGTAATCTCGGGATCGCCTTGCAGGCTGCCACGCCGACCTCTGGCGCCAGCAGCGGCGGCACTACGATAGGCGGACAGACCTATACCATCGGCAACCCGTCCTTCCCATTTCTGGAAGACCCGAGCAAGGTCACTCAAGTAGGCCACCCCTTCAACATCGGGCCGTTCGCCCGCATCGCGCTGCTGGCGCCGGTCTTCAACCTGCTGCTCCTCGAAGGCCACGCGCGCGTCCTCTCATCGCCGGACCTCGTCACGCTTCCCGGATCGAACGCGACGTTTCTCGTCGGCGGCCAGATACCGGTCCCCCAGTCGAATGGTCTCGGAACGGTCGCCGTCGTCTACAAAGACTTCGGCGTGAAGCTCGATGTCACGCCGACCCTGCTGGGCGACGGCAGCATCGAAACGAAGATCAACCCGGAGATTTCCAATCTTGATTTCACCGATGGCGTCACAGTCAATGGGTTTAACATTCCGGCGTTAAAAATCAGTCGCCTCTCGACCGACGTGATCACGAAGTCCGGCGAGAGCATCGTGCTGGGCGGGCTGCTCAATCGCATGGAGTCGAAAAACATCCAGAAGATCCCGCTGCTCGGCGACCTCCCGATCCTCGGGCAGCTCTTCCGCTCGACCTCATATCTGAAGAGCGAATCGGACGTCGTCTTCGTGATGACCCCGCAGCTCTTGGTACGTTGAGGGATACGCGAAAGGCCTCGTCGCCCTGGTCGACGAACTGGCCTCTTTTTCTGCGCCATGAGGAGAGACCGAAATGGTTAATCGTCCGATGAAGCGGTTTTCCGAGGGCGAACGCGGCCAGATTCTGCCGCTGGTCGCCCTCGGCATCGTGGCCCTCCTCGGTATGCTCGCGCTCGTCGTCGACGTTGGCTATTGGCGGTACCAGGAGCGGCTCGAACAGTCGGCCGCCGACAGTGCCGCCGTGGCAGGCGCCATCCGGCTGAATTATCCGACAACGGCCTCCACGCAGTCGCCGGCGCAAGCCGCTCAAACCGCGGCCACACAGAACGGGTTCCAAAACGGCGGCAACGGCGGCAACGTGGTCGTTACCGTGACGTCACCGTACGCGGGCACGCCGCCGTATCCGAGCGCGACGGCGTATCCGGCAAACACCGCCGTTCAAGTGGTCGTCACGCAGACGACGGAAACGCAGTTCTTCAGCGGCATCTTCGGTACGTCGAACTTTGGGAGCAATTCGGCTCGCGCGGTCGCCGTCGGTGGCGTAGCGGATACCTCAACGTGCCTGACTCAGATCGGCACGAGCGGCAGCCTTACCAGCGATGGTAAGCCTATTACGACGAATTGCGGCATCATCGCGATGGGAGCCATCAAGGCCACTCAAGGGTATAGTGGCACGACGTCGCTGGGATACTGGGGCCCTAGTAACCCGAGCGGCCCCGGCGACGTGAGCGGCATTTCCGGGCCGGTGTCCCCCTTGGCCGCGCCGGCCACCGATCCGTGCTCCCTCATCGCTGGATGCGCATATCTCCAAACGAACATTGCGCCGAACGTGGGGGCCGCCAATTGGCAAGCCACTAATTCGGTCAGCGCCCCGCTGGGTGGCTACGCAGTGATCGATAACTGCTGCGCGGGAGGGACGGTTGCACTAGGCCCCGGTCTTTACTACTTCTACGGTGGAATATCGGGGACGCTGCGAGGTACCGGCGTAACGGTCGTCAACGTCAACGGCTCGATGACGGCAAGCGGCTTGGGTTCCGTGAGTTCCGGGCAAAACTACCTTAGCGCTCCCACCTCCGGAAGTACGGCAGGCGTCGCGTTTTATCAACCGCTTATCAATACGAGTCCGATAACGCTCAGCGGAGGCGGCAACGGCACAAATTCGTGGGACGGCTTGTTCTACGCACCGGGGGCCACGTTAACCGTGAACGGCACGGGCGTGACCGTTGCGAACTTGGTCATCGGCGGTATCACAGAAAATGGCCACTACATTACGGTCGACGCGCTGGGCGGCGGACCTTCCGTCAACCAGCAGGCATTCCCGACTCACGTGGTGCTTTCAGAATGATAGCGCGGAGGCGAACCGCGTTGGCGCGGCTGGAACGATTGGCGTCGAACGAAGACGGCCAATCGATCGTCGAACTCGCCATCATGCTCCCGGTGGTCCTCCTCCTGCTGTTTGGCGCGATCGATTTCGGCCAGTACATGTACAGCAGCATCCACGTTGGAAATGCAGCGCGAGCGGGTGTCCAATTCGGTGCGCAGAGCGATACTACGGCGGGCGACACGGCGGGGATGAGCGCTGCGGCGCTAGCCGATGCGCCCGAAATTACGAGCATGACGGCTACGTCGTCGAACTACTGCACCTGCGATAGCACGCAACTTACGCAGTTCGCATGTAGCACTATCACGAGCGCCACGTGCCCCGCGCCCGACCACGTCGACGTCTTTGTGCAAGTCACCGCAACGGACAACCTTACGCCGTTGATTAGTTTCGCATCATTGCCCTCCCCCACAGCGGTCTCGCAAACGGCGATCCAGTTGGTCACCAATTGAGCGGTAGACACTGTCAGCGAGGTCAGGCGCTTGAAGAATTCGCGCTAGCGACTGCGGCTTTCCTATTGATCTTTCTAGGGATCATCGACTTCGGCGAGACGTTCTACAACTACGACCAACTCGCGCAAGCCGCAAAACTGGGAGCGCGCTGGGCGATCGTCAACACCAACCCGCCGACATCGAACTGTGCCACGGCCGGCGATACGTGTCAGACGAGTATCGTCAAATACATCTTGTCTGCGACCGCTCTGACTCCCTCGAACCTAACCACCACGATCACGTTCGGAGGGACGCCAGCGAACTCCACGGAGGCGTGCAACCAACAACCGACTCCCGGTTGTTGGATCAAGATCCAACTGCAGTACCCGTTCAGTTTCGGCGGCCTGCGTCTACCGTCGGGCACGCTCAGCGGCTCTTCGCAGATGGTGATCGCATCGCAGCATCCGTGAACTGATCTCGATCCGGTGCGGTGGAGGTTACGAATGCCGATATTCCGCCGAAAACCGTCGCATCGTGACTGCGCCGCTCATGAGGCACTGCTCGCCTCGCTCGCATCCAACAAGGACGTGTCTTCCGGCATTCGTTTTATCCCGGCAGGGAAGGCGCCCTCGGGGTGTGCCTTCAGGAAACGCTCGGCCAGGTAGTTGACTACCGGCAGCAGCGCATTCATCTCGGTTTCGGCGAGGTGCGCTTGAAAATATAGATCGCTTCGGAGTTCTTGTCGTAATTCGTTCTCGGTGTGAACGTGTGCCAGAAGAGCTCAGGCCGGTAGACGTTCGCCCAAAAAAAGTCGAGTGTGGCAACGTGTGCATAGGAAATGCCGTGCTGGGCCCAAGTTTGGAAAGGGCCGGATAAGCGTAGCGCGGGCGGTCCAAAACATATGATGTAGTCGAGCGGCTCTTGACCTCGAAAATTGATCAATGGCAGCCCTCGGAACTGGGCTTCGGGCGGCCACGTCAGTTGCCAGGCGTAGACCGCTTTCGGCGCGTGATAAATGAGCGGATAGGCCGTGTAATCCGGAAGCGCCCAGATCGAGACATTTTCGGGGACATGCTGGTTGACCCATCGGGCCGCTTCCGTGTAGGGGTCGCTCGGAGGGGAGAGGAGTTCCCGGGAAAAAGCGACGATCGTCGAGCGGGCGCCTTCCGGAAAGAACGGGCCGCCGTTCAACATATTCGTTCCAAACGCCACGACGCCCAATGAAACGCCCACCCGGAACGACGAAACTCCCATCCAGAGCGCCGCTCGACAGGCTATGAGCCGCAACACCGCGACCTCGACTGCCATGCAGAGGGGAATCAAAGGAATCAGGTAGCGTACATCGGCAACGGAGGTGACGTGAACTGGTTGCGGACTGACGATCGCCATGACGAGACAGTAAATGAGGATGCAGACTGGCCCTCGCAGCAGAATTTGAGTGCGTTCCACGGCGAAATAAAGCACCGGAGCGAGCAGCAGGAGAACGCCGACGCCAAACTCGGCGCGGTCCAGATCGCGTAGGTCCCAGAAGAAAAGAGCCAAGCGGTCCCAAATGTTATTGGACGACGTCTGCTTGACGATGCCGGGTAGAAGGAAGGGATTCCAGATGAAGACGATTATGGATCCAAACACGACGGTCGGTACAAGAAGCAGGAGCCAATCGACCGGCTTCAGTTTTCGGACATGATGGCGCTGCCAGATGAGATAGTCGGCTGCGAGCACCGCCGCAAGGCCCGCGAAAGTGATGTAATGGCAGGCTAGCACCGCGAGAAACAGGAGTGAAAGCCAAAGCAACGCCCGCCGCGAACCATTCCAGTGCAGGTAGCATGAAGCTATCGCCACCGAGCAAAGGAGGGTGAGGCCGTAATATCGCGCCTGGCGGAAATAGAGGAAGAGCGAGACGTTCCCCAAGATGGCGAGCGCCATCAGCAGCCAAGTCAAGCGATCCGCCTTGTCGCGCCGGAGCCACCAGAGGAGCAGGCCGACGCAGGCCATGCCGCACAGGGCGAAAGGAATACGCGGCGGCAATGCGCTCGTTCCGGAGAAGGCGGCAAACGGAGCCATCACCCGGGCCGGCAGCGGCGGGTTGCCGCGGTCCTTGAGATCGCGATCCAAATAGCCTT
>DHWK01000067.1:7885-12400 GCA_002413145.1 bacterium UBP12_UBA5184 | reverse complement strand
CGCGCGAAAAGAAGCAGCGCGGAGACGACCATCACGGAAGACGCGACAGCCAACAGGAAGCGCCCGGAAGCCGGCGTCAGCCTAGTGGACATGGGCGAAGGCTGACGTGGCTCCTTTTTCATCCTCGTTCAGTTAAATTCGTACTCAGTTAAATTCGTACAAGGATGGAATCGCCGTTGTAAGGCTTTTCAGACCGCGGATAATTGTGAAGGTGGGTTGATTTGACCGTAGGCGGAAATGTACGACGAACGTCCCGATCTTTTCGACATCGGCCAGCCGCTCATGAGACACTGCTCACCTCGACCCCGTCCAACAAGGACGTGTCTTCCGGCATTCGTCTTATCCCGGCGGGGAAGGCGCCCTCAGGATGTGTCTTCAGGAAACGTTCGGCGAGGACCGCCATGTATTCGAAGTTTTCCCAGAGCTGCGGGACGTCGAGCTTCCTGCGCGCGTAGGTGACGACCGGCAGCAGCGCGTGCCAATTTCGAAGCACGGCATAACACCAAAAGTCACAGGCGAGTTGTTCGTCGATAATCCTCTTCTTGACGAACATCCCCATGCTTTCAAAGAAATTGGCAACGGTGCCGATCGCCTCATATTCGCCCGTAAACGGAAGCTCCGCAACCCTGACTCGTTCCACGGGATCCCGTAAGCGTTTCGGAAGCTCGTACGAGACGAATCTTTGGGCATCGCGAAACTCCGCGGACTCCAGGGTTTGGCGACATTCCGTCAACGCGACGATTTGGTTGCTGCTGCGCATGTGGCGCAATTGCACCAATGCAGCGATCGCCGACGCGGCGATCACCACGAATGTTCCGATCGTTCCGATCGCCGTCAACCACTCAGCCGACATCGGCGGCCTCCTTTTCCCGACACTTCGGCCGAAGCCGAGCAGGCCCCCCAAAAGACGTTACGGACACGAACGGCGCTTCAGTCCGAACCGACTCGCGGGGCCGTTCGACGGAAACGCCGCAATCACGGCGATGTTCGGCCACATCCCCGCGGTCGGCGAAGTGACGGGAACCTACTCGCTTAACGCCCTAAGGTGACGTTAGGGGTTCTGCGCCGGCGTTAGGCCGAGACGCGCGGGCGATCGTTCTGCGGCCAGAGCCGCATCGGGCGCGCCGACCGGCTAGGCGACTTGCGGGCCGCGTTGGTTCTCTTTCCAGCCGCGAAGCCGATGAGGAACGGCACGATGAACAGGAACGCCATGACGGCGCCGACCTCTAACACATACAGGATGTTCATTGCGTGCCCGATACCCCCACTGCCGTTCATGTAGCGCCTTCTACCCTCCCATCGGCCAATTTCACCGGGCACATTAGTCTGCGCCGTGAGCGTTCGTCGGCGCACTATTTGCACTGTTGCGGGGCACGCAAGTTCTAGGCCACCAGCCAAGCGCTCAGCAGCGGCTTGCGTCATCGGCGGCTCCGCTGCTCCCCTCAGGTCATCGATCGTGGTCTGACGGCGGCCAGGCCACTCTCAGTTTACGGGCTGGGAGTGAGTTTCACTACGCCGCTTTCACCGCCAGAGTCGAACGTTTCACGCGGAGCCGCTTGCGGAGCACGCCGAGGATGGTCGAGAGATTGTCCATGTTCGGATTGCCGTTGGTTGACAGCATCCGATGCAGACTCTTTGCCGGCTTGCCGGTCGCAGCCGCTAGCCGCTCAAATCCGACGGTCGCATTCACAAGATCACGCAGAACGAGCCGCGCCGTATCCGGCTCTCCATTGAGAAAGAGTGTAACCGCCTCGTCGAGCAGCGCCTTGGCGAAGGCGGGGTCGCGCTTCACTCGTTCTACAACTGTGTGTCTAGAATCCCGAGTCAAAGCCATACGTTCACCTTTTCCCTCTCGATCTCAAGGCCGCTGCTGCCTTTCGCGCCTTATATTCCGACCACAGCGCCTTCGCGCGTTCAATGTCCGCCAAAGTAACACATACGTTACTCGACGTCAAACTCTCTAGCCCGACAACGTTCAGCCGCCGGCGGTCAATCGTCAGTCGCCCGCAAGGTTGGGCGGGCGCCACGTGGTAGCGTACGGGGTGGGTAAGGGCTCGACGGACGAACGCGACATCAATCTGGACTTGGCCCGCGCACGGCGTACGGGCATCCCCGAGATCGTGTTCGCGGAACGTAAAACCTACGAGCAAATCGAACGCAGCATGCGCTGGCTCTGGAACGCAAACGGTTTTGGGCTGGCGACGCGGGTGCCGATCGACTTCTTCGATCGGTTGAGCACCGCCTTACCCGCAGCGGTTTCGAATTTCACCGCGCGCGCGATTCGCTGCGGCGCGCTGCCTTCGACGCGCTCGACGATCGGCGTCATCAGTGCCGGCACGTCCGATTTGCCCGTCGCCGAAGAGGCCGCGTTTTGCGCTGAGTCTTTCGGTAACGCGGTCATCCGGCGCAACGACGTCGGCGTCGCCGGCATTCACCGCTTGCTAGAAGCGCTTCCCGCCGTGCAAGACTGTGCGGCGTTGATCGTGATCGCCGGCATGGAAGGCACCTTGCCGGGCATCGTCGCCGGGCTCGTCTCTGCGCCGGTGATCGCCGTCCCGACCAGCGTGGGATACGGCGTCGCGGCCGGCGGTGTGGCGGCCTTGCACACGATGCTCGCCTGCTGCGCGCCCGGCATCGGCGTCGTCAACATCGATAACGGGTTCGGCGCAGCGGCGCTGGCGCACAAGATCGCGCGCTCGATGCAAGCATGAAAATCGCCTATTTCGATCTCATCGGCGGCGCAAGCGGAAATATGCTGCTCGGCGCCCTCGTCGATGCCGGCGTAGATTTCGAACAAGTCTGCGAAGGCCTGAAGTCGATTTCGTTGCCGCAGTGGACGGTACGCAGCGCGCGCAGCGACAAGGGCGGCATCCGCGCGACCTTCCTCGATTTCGTCGTGCCGGGTGAAGACGAGCACGTAACACCCAACGGGTCCCATCGACACGGCCGATCCCTAGACGAGATCGTCGACGCGGTGATGCGCTCCGGCCTGACCGAGCTGCAGAAAAGCCGCAGTACCGCGATCTTTCAGCGGCTCGCGCGTGCCGAAGCGACGATCCACGGCAGTTCGTTCGAGAACGTTCACTTCCACGAAGTCGGACAAACGGACGCTGTGCTCGACGTCGCCGGCGTCTCCATCGCGCTCGATTTGCTCCGGATCGAGGAGATCTATTGTTCGCCTTTTCCTATGGGCACGGGATACATCCGGATGCAGCATGGCACGTATCCGAATCCCTCACCGGCGACGGCCGAAATGCTCAAGGGCTTCACACTCCGGCCGACGGCAATCGATGGAGAGATGGTGACTCCGACCGGCGCCGCGATCCTCACGACCCTCGCGCGACCTGGAAGCGTTCCCGCGTTCGTGCCCCAACTCGTCGGCTATGGCGCGGGAAGCCGTGACTTTCCGGTGCCGAATCTGACGCGTGTCTTTGTGGGCGACGTGGACGAAGTGAGTCGCACGAGCGAGCGCGACGAGGTGGTCATTCTAGAAACCAACATCGACGACATGAACCCGCAGCATTACGAACTTGCGATCGAGCGGCTTTTCGGTGCCGGAGCGCTCGACGTCTGGATGACGCCGGTCATCATGNNGCGTTGCTCACTATGCTCGGTCGCTTCGAACGACCGGCCATCGCTGTGCGCACCGTCGGCTACGGAGCCGGCGGACGAGATACTCCCGGCCGCCCCAACGTCGTGCGCGCCTGGCTCGGCGATGTCACAGCCACTGCCGCCGTTCGGACGATGCTGGTCGTCGAAACCAACATCGACGACATGAATCCAGAACTGTACGGATGGGTGCTCGAGCGCCTCTTTGCGGCCGGCGCCGTCGATGCGTGGTGCACGCCCATCTCCATGAAAAAGAACCGGCCCGCCGTCATGTTGCAGGCGATCTGTCCGCCGCATGTCGAAGCGGCAGTAGTTCAAACGATGCTGCGCGAAACGACCACGCTCGGCGTTCGCATACACGCGATATCGCGCCGGTCGTTGCCGCGATCCGTCACGTCGGTAGCAACACCGCTCGGATCGGTGCGCGTCAAGAGCATCGGCGCGGAGGGCGGCCGGCAGACCCTGGAGTACGACGACGTGCTGCGCATCGCGCGCGACTCGAAGCGGCCCATCGCCGAGGTCAGCGCTGCGCTCGAACGTTTCCTCTCAGGACAAAAAGCCACGTGAGCATTTCGACGCAACCGACCGACCTCGCCGTTCAAGAAGCCGCCTTGCGCGAGACGATTCGAGGTCTGGGTTCGTGCATCGTCGCCTTCTCGGGTGGGGTCGACTCGGCGCTCGTCGCGAAGATCGCGGCCGAAGAGCTGGGACCGCGCGCACTTGCCGTCTTGGGCCGCTCGCCAAGCCTTCCCGAGCGCGAATTCGAAGACGCGCGCGCGTTCGCGACGCGGCACGACATCGCGCTAGAGATCGTGCAAACCGAAGAGCTCGCGGACGAGCGCTATCGGGCGAATCCGCAGAATCGCTGCTATTTTTGCAAGAACGAACTGTATGGAACGCTGGATG
>DHWK01000067.1:6912-7816 GCA_002413145.1 bacterium UBP12_UBA5184 | reverse complement strand
TGGATGCGCTCGCACGCGAACGCGGCTATGCGTTCGTCGCCGACGGCTTCAACGACGACGATCGCGGGGATTTTCGCCCGGGCCGGCGCGCGGCCGAGCAGTACGCGGTCAGGAGTCCGCTCGCGGAAGCGGGTTTGGGAAAGTCCGCGGTTCGCGGAATAGCGGGCCGCTTAGGACTCGAGGTTTGGAACAAACCGGCGCTCGCGTGCCTTTCATCGCGCGTTCCGCACGGTACTCCAATCGACGCGGATCTCCTCAAACGAATCGAAGATGCCGAGGACGCGCTCTACGCGCTCGGCTTCAGAGGGTTTAGGATCCGGCACCACGGGGATGTGGCGCGCATCGAGGTGCCGCCCACGCAGTTCGGACGATTGCTGAACGACCACGTACGTGCGCGCGTCATCGAAGGTGTCGTCGCTGTTGGTTATCGGTACGTGGCGCTGGACTTGGCCGGCTACCGGCAAGGAAGCCTCAACTCAAGCGACGCGAAACCCGGAATCATTAGCCTCCTGTAGAACGGCTTGCCGCTGCTTTCGCGTCAGTGGGGCGGGTATTCGCATGCGAGATCACGTCTGAGCGAGCGTTTGCCAACCCCTGCGCTAGCCGCCCGTTTGGCTCCGGCGCGTTCTTGGGCACCATGTGCGCAGTGGAGGTTCACCATGCTCGGGCTGGCGCAGGCAACGTTCAAACAGTGGGGCGAGCACAAGTCCGCGCGTCTCGCCGCGGCCCTCGCCTACTACACCGTCTTCTCGATCGCACCGTTGCTGCTTATTGCCATTGCGGTTGCGGGCCTGGTCTTTGGACACGACGCAGCGTCTCGGGAAATTCTCGGACAGATCGGCGGCCTCATCGGTCAGAGAGGCGAGCATCAACTCACCACGATGGTTGCCGCGGCGAACAAGCC
>DHWK01000067.1:6065-6848 GCA_002413145.1 bacterium UBP12_UBA5184 | reverse complement strand
GCCGCGGCGAACAAGCCCGCTTCGGGGATTATTGCGACCGTGTTCGGAGTCGTCGCGTTGATCTTGGGGGCCACGGGCGTCGTTATCCAACTGCAAGATGCGCTCGACGTGGTCTGGGAGGTTAAAGAAAACCCAAAGAAGCGGATTGGGGCAGACGATAAAGACAAGACTGCTCTCGATCGGTATGTTGCTCGCCTTGGTCTTTCTTATGCTGGTGTCGCTGCTCGTGGGCGCCGCTCTCACCGCGATCAACACCTACTCGAATAAACTCCTGCCGTCGTTTGCGCACCTCCTGCAGTTCTTGAACGTGCTGTTCGACATCGCGATTCTTTCGGTGCTCTTCGCGATTATCTTCAAATGGTTGCCGAAGGCTCCGGTCAAGTGGAAAGACGTTCGGGTGGGTTCGATCATTACAGCCCTGCTTTTTACCGTCGGGCAGTTTGCCATTACGCTCTACCTAGGAAAAATGAACGCCGGTTCGCCCTACGGCGACGCCGGAGCGTTAATCATCATTCTACTTTGGGTCTATTACTCGGCCCAGCTCTTGCTTTTGGGGGCGGAATTCACAAACGTCTGGGCAACACATTACGGAGTTAACCCTACCCGCAGCCAATCGCGCGAACCCGCGAACCAAATGGCGCGCTCGCCGCGAGTGCTATAGTGGTGCGCGACAAAGCAGCCGGGGGGAATCCGCCCTGCTCGGTGTAAGCTGGAGTTATGGTGAGCGGCGACCGAGCGAAGCTGCCGTCCTAGAATAAGGGGAATTAGGTCGTGCCTTTAATT
>DHWK01000067.1:2883-5810 GCA_002413145.1 bacterium UBP12_UBA5184 | reverse complement strand
TGTTTTTGGCCTTTGGAGCTATATCACGAATATCCACGTCGGCAAGTAACGTAAGTCCATCTGAAGCGACGCTCGTTCAAGCAACTTCGCCTTTGCCGACATACGTGCTCCGCGTGAACGTGTGGGATCAGCCCCTCGGTTTGAGCCTTCCGGTAACGACTCAGGTTCAGTTCGAACAAGATCGCCTTTACGCTCACCTGCCCGAGACCGGGGACCCTTAGATACATAGAGGGCGGCCAATAATCCGACGTCTGGCCCGGCGCAGACCGGAGCATCAAATTAGAAGAAACGATCGGCGCCATCAAAACGGAGCTTCGAGGGGGCGTCCGCGAACGCTCGAGCGCTTGCTTCGCTCAAGAGCCAACCAAGTATGCAATCCGGAGGTTGAGCTTGAACCGCGCGCCCTGGTTGCGCGTGGAGCTAGATTGGAGTAATATGGGAGTATGGCACGCTCGTCACGGAACCGGCTCCAAATCGAACTCGCCCCCCAGCATCAGCGGCTCCTGCATACCCTCGGGGAGCGCATGGGCAGCGGCGGGGACGCCGAGACTACCCGCCGCGTCTTCGATGTCGTCGAGAACATTGCCGATCGAATCAGGCACGGCTACAAGCTCGCCGTGGTTCCCGCCGAGGACGAGCATCCCGACGCCGTGCCTGAGCTAACTCGCGCGCTGCGACCGGAGTTGAATTACACGTACCTTGTCCTCCGTCCACATCCGTGGCGACGGCAGCTGTCGTTCAAGGGCCACAGATTGACTGTTGGGCAGTTTCTCGGTCGTATGCGTACGGAGACGTGGACCCCCGAAGAGGCCGCGGCGCAGTTCGAGCTCCCAGCCGAAGCGGCGTATGAAGCCCTGGACTACGGTGAGCGGTACGCCTCGCTCATCGCAGCGGAGGATGCCGAAGACGCACGTGCCGCCAAGAGCCTGATGCATGCGGCTGCTGCTGGATGAATGCATCGGCGACCGGTCGTTAAGGGATGCGTTGATCGCGGCGGGCCACGACGTGGTCAGGTCGATTGACGAACTAGGCGGCGGTGTTGACGACTCCGCCGTCTTTGCATTCGCCCGCGAGCACCAGCGAATCGTCGTCACCTACAACAACGTCGATTTCAAGTTGCTTGGGGAGGAGAACCCCGGGCATCCCGGCATGCTGCTCGTCTATCAAGACGACAAACCGACCGACATGAACACATCGGACATCATCAAGGCTTTGTCGAACGTCGACACGACTTATCCGGATGGGATCGCTGGCGAAATGGTCGTTCTCAATGGCTATCGTTGGTGAGCCTGGAGTGTGAAGCGGATTCCCGCTCGCTATGGGCGTTAGCGCTCTCGAGGATCACGTTCAAGTGCTATGGGTGGTAGCAAAACGGTTGACGGCGAAGCGGCCTGTCTGCTAGGATGTCTAGCACATGCAGAGCCGTATCTTTCGCGTCGACAAGGCCGGCGCGCCGAGCGCCCTCGGGCCGCTCGAAGCGCGCGTCATGGAGGCTGCCTGGGCCTTGGGCGGCTGGGTGTCGGTCAACGACGTCTGCGCCCAGCTCCAGTACAAGCGCGGCGAGAAGCCCCTTGCCTACACTACCGTTAAGACGGTCCTGCAAAATCTCGCGGACAAGCGTCACCTCAAGAAGCGCGCCGCGGGCAAGGCGAACGTCTTCCGGGCGGTGCAGAGTCGCGAGGACTTCCAAAGCACGGTTATCGGCGAAGTGGTGGGCTCGCTCTTGCGAACCCAGCGAAATCCCTTGCTCGCGCATATCGCCGGCGAACTGGCCGCCGACGATGAAAGTTATGCCGAGTTCGCACGGATTCTAGCCGAGAAGCGAGCGCAGCGCGACGATGCATGAAGTCGTGCAATTCCTCATAGTATGCTGGACCTCGGGGACGCTGTTGCGCTCCGTTTGCTCGCTGATTGTTGTTCCGGTCCTCGCCTGGGCGGCGATTCGAGCTCTGGCTCCCGCGATTGCGCGCAGCGGTAACGACCCCGACTGGCAAGCTCCGCTCGCCGCCGCCGCTGCGGCAATCCCCGGGCTGCTGCTGCTCACGCTCGCCGCGATAGCGCTGCTCGGCGGACTGAATGCAGCCTGCCTCGAGACGGTCGTCGGACGCGTTCTGTTCGGCATCATTCTTTTCGTCACGCTGATGGCGCTTGCTCGCGCGCTCGTCTTCGCGGGACGCCGCTCCGGGGAAACGACGACGCTCGTCCGGTGGTCCACTCCTGCGACGGACCGATTGGCAACAATCGCGAAACGGTGCGGTGTGGCGGCGCGTCTCATCGCGGATAGCCGCCCGTTTTGCGCCCTTGCCGGCACGTGGAAACCGACCGTCGTTGTGTCGGAAGGGGCTCTCGTTCGCCTTACCGATGCCGAACTCGAGGCAGCACTGCTGCACGAGCGTGGACACGCCTGGCGCGGCGATCAGATGATCGCCGCCGCGCTCTCTTTTCTTGTCGATCTCTTGCCACTTCCCGCGCTGGATCTGGTGGCGGTTTATCGTCACGCCCGCGAGGTGGCGGCCGATCGGCATGCCCTGATCACGGCGCAGCCGAACGATCTCGCCGGCGCGCTGCTGTCGTTTGTCGATGACAGCGGCATGGCCAGCGGCTCTTCCGCCCTGACCGGCGACAGCGGCGTACGCGGCCGGCTCGAGCTCTTATTGAAAGACAGTCCGCAGCCGCCTGCGTCGTTCGTGCGTCGCGCCGCGCTGTCGCTGGCGCTCGCGGCGATTCTGAGCGCCGGGCTTGCGCCGGCAAGCGCTGCGATCGCCCA
Source organism: bacterium UBP12_UBA5184 (assembly GCA_002413145.1). Classification (GTDB taxonomy): domain Bacteria; phylum Vulcanimicrobiota; class Vulcanimicrobiia; order Vulcanimicrobiales; family Vulcanimicrobiaceae; genus Zemelea. Next base: position 3,043 of record DHWK01000067.1, on the reverse strand, counting down.
TCCCACGCCGTGCAAGATGGACCTCAGCTCGCTAACGCGCTGAGACGTTCATGTCATTTACCATAAGTAAAAACGCCCGAACGTCTTTCGTATTTCTGGCGACGTTAGCCGTGCTCACGCTTTTCGCGTCTCCGGCACGCGCCGCCTCGATGGTGGCGTT
>DHWK01000067.1:2328-2826 GCA_002413145.1 bacterium UBP12_UBA5184 | reverse complement strand
CTCCGGCACGCGCCGCCTCGATGACAAAGATGGTCGGCGCGGCGACGGTCACGTTGACGTTTTCGCCCGATCCGCCGACGGCGGGACGCGATAGGGCAACGGTGGTCGTAACGGGCGTGCCCGTAGAGACGCTGCGCGCGACGCGGGTGCGCTTCGCGACGGTCATGCCCAGCATGGGAATGAACGGAGCGGCCGGCGCGGCTCGCATGATTGCCCCGGGGCGCTGGACCTTTGAGGTTGCTTTCGGCATGGCCGCCTCTTGGAACGTCGCTTTGCAATTTACGGGTCGACTGGCTGGTTCTGCGGACTTTCCGGTCCAGGTTGCCGCCGCTCACGTGTCCGGCACCCCGCAAGCGTCGATGCCGAGCGGCTCGAACATGAACGGCTCCGGCGGAACGTCGGGGATGAACGGCATGGCCGGGATGTCGTCGGGCAGCGGCGATTCTTCCGCATGGAAGACAGCGGTCTTCGTCCTGGTCGCCTTGGGTTTGATCGCCC
>DHWK01000067.1:1925-2185 GCA_002413145.1 bacterium UBP12_UBA5184 | reverse complement strand
GCGACGGCGAAGGCGCTGTATGCGCCGCCCCCGATGGACATGAACGCGATGGCGAACGTCGCCGGCACCGCGCCCGTCGCCGTGACGACCACGCGCGCTCGATTGGGCTCGGGCGCCCATTCGATTATCGCCCCCGGAACCGTCGCGCCATATTTGACGCAAGCCGTCGTCGCGCGAGCTTCGGGGATGCTCACCGGCTTCAACTTGTACAACGGCGATCGGGTCCGAGCCGGCCAACAGATCGCCTATCTCAGCGAGCC
>DHWK01000067.1:0-1786 GCA_002413145.1 bacterium UBP12_UBA5184 | reverse complement strand
CCCCTCGGGGTTACGATGGCGCAGCAAGATTTAGCCGTCGCGCGCAACCAGCTCGCCGCCGCGCGAGCGGATGCGAGCGCGAAGGGAAGCCGCGCGCGGTACTGGGCCAACGAAGTTGCTCGCGAACGTACGTTGCTCGCAGCGGGCGCCGTTTCGCAGCAGGAATACCAAGACGAAGCCGCCCAGCAAGCGGAGGCCCAGGCGGCGTACGACGCGGCCCGCAAGCAGATCGCTTCGTCGCAAAGCACAATTTCCAGCATGCAGGCGAAGGTCGGAAACGCATCCGCCGGCGTCGCCGCCGCGCAGGCGCAGTACGCGCAGGCGCAGAGTCAAGCGCAAATGCAATCGACGCTCGCGGCGTATCGCTCGGTTATCGCTGCCGACGACGCCGTCATCGTGAAACGGCTCGTCGATCCGGGGACGTACGTGCAAGCGGGGACGCCCATCGCGCAGATTGCGGTGCTCGACAAGCTGCGCGTGCAGGCCGGCGTTGCGCAAAGCGATTTGCCGAAAGTCAACGTCGGCGATCCCATCGAGGCGGTCACGCCGGACGGCACCGTGATGCACGGACGCGTCTCCTCGATCCAGCCCGTCGCCGATCCGGCGACGCACACCGCGATGGTGGAAGCCATCGTCGAGAATCCGCAGGACCGCCTGCAACCCGGCGGCTACGTTCGCGTCACCATTCATTCGCGCGCCGGCACGCTACAAGGCGGCGCCGCCATTTCGGCCACAGCGATCGTCGGCGCAATGGCCTCGAGCGTCTACGTCGTTAAAGGCGGAACGGCGCAACTCGTTCAGGTTCGTGTCATCTCGAACGATGGCGTGACGGCAATCGTTCGTGGCTTGCCGGAGAACGCGCACGTCGTGGTCGACGGCGCGGCCGACCTGCAACCCGGCCAGGCCGTCACTGAAGTCGGCTCGTGAACGACCGCAGCATCGTTGCGTGGTCCGTCCGCAACCCGTTCGCCGTCATGGCGGTTTTTCTCGGTCTGGTAATCGCCGCAATCGCGGCCGTCCTGTTTGTTCTGCCGACGCGGATGATGCCATACGTGCAGAGTCCGTTGGTCGCCATCGTCACGATGACGCCCGGCTATTCGCCGCAAGACACGGAGACGTATTTCTCCAAGCCCTTGGAAGAACGGATGACGGACCTGCGGGACGTGCGATTCGTGCGCTCGATCTCGCAGCAAGACCTTTCGATCGTCACGTTGCAGTTTAACTACGGCACCAACATGCAGCGTGCGCTCGTCGACGTGCAGCAATTGGTGCAACAAGCCCAGGCCGATCTGCCGTACGATCGGGCGAATCTTAAGCCATCCTACGTCGTTCCCGTAGATCCGCTCAACACGCCCGTCCTCCAGCTGGCCGTCACCGGCAATGGCTGGAATCCGGTTCAGCTGCGAGAGTTCCTGGCGAACAGCGTGATCGACGACCTCAAGAGCGTGAGCGGGGTGCAACAGGCTTACGTTTTCGGCGGGCGAGAGCGGCAACTGCGCGTCATCGTCAACCGAGATGCGGCCGCCGCCTACGGCGATTCGCTTCCCGACATCCGAGACGCCCTCGACCGCCAGAACGTGAGCCTCTCCGCGGGTGCCGTCACAAACGCAAACAACGAGTTCATCCTGCGCAGCCCGCAACGGGTGCAGACGCCGCAAGGCGTCTTGAACTACCCCATCAAGAGCGTGGGCGATCGCACGATCTACGTGCGCGACGTCGCCGACGTCCTCGATGGGCCGGCGGAGCAACGCCAGGCCTATCGGTACAACGGCAAAGATGCCGTCGA
>DHWK01000098.1:4391-6785 GCA_002413145.1 bacterium UBP12_UBA5184 | reverse complement strand
GGGTGCTTGACCCGATAGGCGCCGGAAAGTTGACGCACGACGAGTTCGCTGTCCAAACAGACGTCCAACTCTTCGATGCCGAGTTCGAGGGCCGCGCCTAAGCCGATCAGCAGACCGTTCCACTCGGCGACGTTGTTGGTCGCGACGCCGAGATACTCGCCAAGTTCGCGCAGCGGCGTCCCGTCGTCGGCCAGCAGCACCGCTCCGCTTGCGGCCGGGCCAGGGTTTCCGCGCGAGCCACCGTCGGCGAACAACCTCGCATGTTTAGGCAAAGCGCAGCCTCACTACCGGTCTTTTTGTTCGAGCGCCTCGCCATCGACGACGAGTTCGCCGCGCTGGTTGGTGCAGCTCGTGCGAAAGCGCATGCGGCGTTTGTCGGGGATGATCTCGATGACCTCACTGCACGCGGTGATCGTATCGCCGGGATAGACCGGCCTCAGAAAACGCAGCGTTTGCGCGAGCGAGATGCCGCCGGGTTTTTGCAGCAACATTCCGTTGGTCGCCGACAGCAAGCTCGCCGTCAGCAGCCCGTGCGCGATGCGCCCGCCGAAGCGCGTCGTCTTGGCGTACTCTTCGTCGACGTGAACGGGATAATTGTCGCCGCTTAGCGCGGCGAACAGCAACAGATCGCCTTCGCCGATCGTCTTGCTGAACGTCGCCTTGTCGCCCAGCTCGAACGCTTCAAATGGTTTCGTCTCGTAAAACATCTCGCAGGCCTGTTCGCAGCCGGGCGCGCCGACCCTCGATGCTCTTAAAACTGAGCGACGAAGTCGGTGGCTTGCTGCACGGGGACGGCGGCGCGCGCGAGCCGAGCGGGCAAAGCGTCTCGATCCCGCGGGGGCGCGACGGCTAAGATGCGCGCCCCTGCGGCCAGCCCGCGCGCCATAAGCACGTCGAGCTCGGCCGGGACGAGCGCGGTTTGGTAGGCGCGCAACTCGACCCGCGCTCCGCGCGCTTCGAGTTCGACCGGCCGATCGAGCGCGGTCACGATCAGCGGCATCCCCTCGAGATCCAGCCCCTGCAGCTCGGTCGCGAGCGCGACGCGTTCGACGATGAAATGCGGATCGGCGACCAGGGCCGTGCGACACAGACCGTCGAGGACGTATTCGAGGGAACGAATCGCAAGCGCGTCGGATTTTCGGTAATCGAGGACGTCGGCGGCTTTCTCGACGTGCAGCGTCCGCGGTTTCCCATCGGGTCCCAACCGATTGTAATCGAAGATGCGGTACGTCAAATCGCTGGCCTGCTGCGTTTCGTAGATGACGATCCCGGCCCCGATCGCGTGCAGCGTCCCCGCGGGTAGATAGAAAACGTCACCGGCACGCACCGAGACGCGGCGCAAGAGATCGCCGAGCGAACCGTCGCGGACTCGTTCGAGATACTCAGCCCGCGTCGTGTTGCGATTCCAGCCCAGGACGATCGTCGCACCGGCTTCGGCCTCGAGGACGTACCAGCACTCGGTCTTTCCATTCGGCTCGCCTTCGACGCGCCGGGCATAGGCGTCGCCGGGGTGCACCTGTACCGAAAGCGGCGCGCGTGCGTCGATGAACTTCGTTAGAATCGGAAAGCGACGCGACGGATCGAGGCTGCCCAGTAGCGCGCTTCCGAGTTGCGCGCGCAGTTCGGCGACGCTGCGGCCGGCGTAGGCGCCGGCCGCGATTCGATTGTCGTCCCAGCACTCCCACGATTCGCCGATCTTCGCCGCGGGATCGGCCGGTTTGCCGTAGCGCTCGGCCAGCGCGTCTCCGCCCCAGATCGCCTCGACCTCGCGCGGCTCGAGAATCAGCGGCGCAAGAGCCATCTCCCCCGTCTCACCCGGTCCCGAAGGCGTCGAGTCCGGCTTGTGCAACCTGCAGGTCTTCTTCCGTCGTCCCCGATGAGACGCCGATCGCGCCTATCACCTGACCATCGACGACGATCGGGATACCCCCGCCGATCCCGGTGACGTTGAGATGCGAGGCGAGCGCGAGCCTGATCGTCGAAACGACGTCGCCGCCGCCTTCGTCGGCTGTCGCCCGGCGCCGGCGCGCGGCCGAACGAGCCTTGGCGATCGCGATCTCGATCGAACCCGAACGCGCGTCGTCCATGCGCGAGAATGCGAGCAACTCTCCCGCTGCATCGACGACGGCGATGCAAAAACCGATGCCCATCTCGTGCGCCTTCTTCTCGGCGGCGTGAACCAGAACGTGGCTTCCCTTGCACGAGAGAGCGATGCGCTCCCGGCGCAAGAACGCGTCGTTCGGGCTCACGGGATTCGAGAGATCAGCTGCTGATGAGCGGTCACGCCGACGATGCCGCGGGAGACGCCGTGCTCTTGCGAATCGCTATGCAAAACCAGGACGATGGCGTTCTGGTGCGTCAGGCGAGAGGGCGTCGAAACGACGATGTCGGCGC
>DHWK01000098.1:3879-4238 GCA_002413145.1 bacterium UBP12_UBA5184 | reverse complement strand
AAACGACATCGTCAAGCGCATCGCACCGTTCGGCTGCGCGTCGATGTCGACCGTCCCGCTCGCGCCGTCCGGGCCACTCGACCCCGCCGGCAGCCACTTTGCAAGCGAGAACCCAAGCGAGTCGCCGTTTGCGTTGTAGAGCTCCAGCTCCGGCGCGTCGTCGAGCCGGGCGGGCCGCAGGCCTGCGGCGTGAGCGATGTTCTGCGGGCCGGTCCCTTCGGCGGACGACTCATCCTTCACAAACACCTGCGGGTCGATCGCCGGAGTCCGTTTCGTCTCTTGCGAGAAATACGCGCCGTGTCCGACGAAGGAGAGCGTCTGACGAGAAGCCGGCGGTTGCGCCGGGAGCGGCGCACCGG
>DHWK01000098.1:0-3809 GCA_002413145.1 bacterium UBP12_UBA5184 | reverse complement strand
GGCCCGAACCGCGGGACCCGCGGCAAGAACCGCCAAGAGTGCGGCTGCCAGCGACGCGACGACCTGGTTTCGACGTTGTACGATCAATTGCTACCCCCGCTTGCTAGAGGAATACTCCAACGCTTACGCCCGACCTCGCTTTCGAACACTTTGCGAACGCCGCAGCCGCCGAGTACCGTCGAGCCCCGGCCTTCGTCACCTACCGGGTCGCGACCCACGTGCGCGCGCCGGCTCTCCACCAGCATCGCGATGTGATTCGCGGGGTCGAGGTGCGCACGCGCGGCGATCTCGCCGTCATTCAAGACTTACCTCTTGGCAGGAACCAACTTGGCCACGGCTTCCCGGTGACGCCAACCTTCGACGCCCTTTCGTATTTCACGCTGAGTTGGCGCGTCGGAGTGCACCAAGAGGTTTCAGCGAACGTCCACGACGTGACGCCGCTCGAATTCAAGGAGGCCGATACGTCGAACGCCGACGTCGTGGTGACCAGACTCTACGCCTATAGGGCCGTCTATGCACCGGACTCGAGCGACGCACCCGACGGCCGAACGCACGTCACCCTGACCCCCTTTCAATTCGTCGTCAACAAAGGTAACCCCGACACGACCTTCTACTTCAACGACCTGGTCATCGACAACGCGACGGGACTTCCGTCAAGCGTGACCTTCGCCGGCAACGGCAAGTTGTTCACGCTCGACTACGGGAAGATCGAAGGGCACTGGATGCTCAAACACATTCACTACGAAGAAATTCTGCACGGACCGCTTCAGATCGGACGCCTGCACGTGATCGCCGACGCCGACTACGATAACTTCACTTTTCCCGCAGGCGCACCCGACCCAAGGTTAGCATGAGAGCGATCGTCTATAGCGGAGCCGGCGACGCCGGCGTCATCGAGATCCGCAACGTCCCGGCGCCGGAGCCCGGAAGCGACGAGGCCCAGGTCGCCGTCGCCTACGTCGGGCTCAACCGCGCCGACATCCTCGAGCGTAAGGGCCAGTACCCGTCGCCGCTCGGCAAGGGGGCGTCTCCGGGTCTCGAGTTTTCCGGAACCGTCAGCAAAATCGGCGCCGGCGTCAAGAACGTGAAGGTGGGCGATCGCGTTTTCGGACTCGTCCCGGGAGCGGCGCATGCGGAGTACCTGGCCACGAACGCGCTCACCCTCTCGCCGGTCCCCGGCGGCGTCTCGCTGGAGGCGGCAGCCGCCCTCCCCGAAGCCTACATGACCGCCTTCGACGCGCTCTTCAATCGCGCGGCGTTCGCGCTGGGAGAGACCGTCCTGATCCACGCGGTCGGAAGCTCGGTCGGATTGGCGGCGATCGCGCTCGCCAAGACTGCCGGAGGCCGCACGATCGGGACGTCGCGGACGCCGCAAAAACTCGAACGCGCGCGCTCCCACGGGCTCGACGCCGGCGTTCTCCTCGACGAAGGGTGGCCCGACAAGGTTCGCGCGGCGACGGACGGACGCGGCGTCGACGTCGTGCTCGACTTCATCGGCGCGCCGGTTCTCGATGGGAATATCTCGGTGCTCGTGAGCGGCGGACGAATCGTGAACATCGGAACGCTGGGCGGCTACAAGGCTTCGTTTACGCTCAGCGCGTTGATGGCGAAGCGCGCCTCGCTGATCGGCACGGTCTTACGGTCGCGCGCACTCGACGAGCGGATCGCGCTCGCGCGGGACTTCACCACGCAACTGGGCCCGCTCTTCACGCGCGGAGCGCTCCGCGCCGAGATCGACCGGGTCGTTCCGTTCGAGCGGATGGCCGAGGCTCACGCGGCGATGGAGAACAACGAAAACTTCGGCAAGATCGTCGTCGCCGTGAAGCCGGCACCCTAGCGAGGTAGAACGAGAAACTCGGAGAGGGAGAGATTCGAACTCTCGGAACGCTCATCACGTTCGCCCGCTTTCGAGGCGGGTGCCTTCAACCACTCGACCACCTCTCCGCGGCCTCATAGTCTCCCGTTTGGACCGAGCGCTCATATAGCACGGCCTCCGGCTCGGGTCCTTGCCTAGCACGGCTCCGGCTTGAGGCGACGGCTCGCGAAGAACTCGCGCAATTGCTCGGCCGCTTCAGATTCGAGCACGCCGGCTTCGACGCTGACCCGATGATTGACGGCTTCCGATGCGAAGACGTCGATCACGCTGCCCGCAGCGCCGCCCTTGGGATCCCGGCACCCGAAGACGACTCGTTCGATGCGGGCTGCGACGATCGCACCGGCGCACATCGCACACGGCTCTTTGCTGACGTACAACGTCGCTTGCGGCAGACGCCACACGCCGAGCGCCTCGGCGGCCGCCCGGATGGCGAGCATCTCGGCGTGCGCCGCCGGATCGGGCCGCCGCTCCTTTTCGTTTCGCGCTTCGAAGCTGCGCTCGCCGCTGACGAGGACGGCGCCGATCGGGACCTCGCCCGCGGCTCGCGCTTCGGCCGCAAGCTCCAACGCCCGCCGCATATACTCGTGGTCGTGCATATCGAAAAGAAAATGCGCCCGACTGGATTCGAACCAGTGACCTTCGCCTTCGGAGGGCGACGCGCTATCCAGCTACGCTACGGGCGCTTAGGTGCTCGCTACTTCTGATCGTCGGACGAGAGCGGAGCGCTCGTCGGAAGATGCTTGAAAAGATCGAGCTTGTGATCGATGAGTCCGCGGTAAAACTTCCGCACGCAATCGGGGTGTCCGAAAAAATACGTGCGCGCGTAGGCCAGATCGTCACCGGAAGAATCAGGGACGTAATGGGAGATTTCGATTTCCTCCATCTGACCGCGGTCGACTGGATGCGGGCAGAAATCGCAGGGGATCGTTGACATCGTACGCTTGGTTACCTCGGAGTTTCCTGACTCGGGCTGGATTCGAACCAGCGACCTAGGGCTTATGAGTCCCCCGCTCTACCACTGAGCTACCGAGCCAGAGCAGGCTTTGATTCGGCGGCTTTCCCTCCAACCCGTCTTTGGTCTTTCGGGGTTCAACCCGGCGGACCGCATGCGCCTCGGAGCGAAAGTGGCGAGACTAGGAGGATCGTCCCATGAGCCGGACATCGTAAGAATCGACTCCCTGGCCCTTGGCTCGAACGTCCTTCATAACGTGCTCGCCGCACAATCCAGGGAACCCGGCTTCCCCGGCGAGGACGGTCTCATCGGCTTCGACGTCTTGGCGAGTGCCATCGTCGACGTCGACCGCGACTTCCAACAGATGACCATCTTCGATCCCGCCAAATACGCGCCCAGGTTGAAAAAGGGCTTCCAGTCGATCTCTCAGACTTCGTACCGCACTTAGCGATACGGGATGCGCGCCGGGGCCCCACGGATACCGACGACGGGCCGTGCGGACGAGCAGCGTACAGGCCTTGCGGCCGGAACGCATGGCTCGCGCGGGGCGAATTTTTTGTGGACGAGCGCTCCATAGTGCCACCCAGTTGTCACACTCACGGGGCACCATTGTCTACAATGAAGCGTATCGAACGCGTTCGGCTCTACCCGACTGCCGCTCAACGGCGGCGACTGGGCTTCGCCCTAGATGTCACGCGCGAGCTCTTTAACGCGCTCCTCCAGCAACGCCGCGATGCGTGGCGGATGCGCGGCCACAGCGTTTCGACCAAGGAGCAGTACCACGAACTGACCGGCTTGCGGGCTGAAGACGCTCGGGTCGCCGCGGTCTATCGGGAGTGCGAAGATGCCGTCCTGCGCCGGCTCGACTTGGCCTTCGCGGCGTTTTTCAGAAGGCTCAAGAAAGGAGAGACCCCGGGCTTTCCACGGTTCAAGAGCCGCTTGCGCTGGGGCCAGCTAGAGTTCCCGCATGGCGACCGCGCT
>DHWK01000096.1:3189-3399 GCA_002413145.1 bacterium UBP12_UBA5184 | reverse complement strand
TGCTGGCGATGCCGCTGGCGGCAGCATTGGCGGATACGGTCTACGGCCTCGACTACGTCGGAGTCGCCATTACTTTGCTGGTCGGAGCGTTCCCGATCGCCAGGTTCCTGCGCCGCCGCCTGACGCCGCAACCCGCCTAGGTCGGCTCTCCGAAGCGGCCTTCGGATGAGAACGGCGGGCGCGCGCGAACTTGTGCGCCCATGCCGATTC
>DHWK01000096.1:0-3015 GCA_002413145.1 bacterium UBP12_UBA5184 | reverse complement strand
GCAGTTTTTCAGGGACGCGCCGCCGCATCTACCAGCTCCTGGCCGAGATGGGGACCTCGGGCGACGTCATCTGGCCGTTCGCATCGCAGCCGTTCATGCGCAGTCCGGGCCCGCTGACGCCGGCTCGCACGGAGGAGTGGCACAGCGGCGTCCACGCCGTCCTTGAGGAGGTCGTCCCCGAAGACCGCATCGTCTGGCGTTTTCAAAACGAAGGCGTCGATGGAACGCACGGTTTCTATCTGACCCAGGACGATAAGAAGACGAAGGTCACCCACCGCACCGTGGCCACCCTTTCGGACATGGAGGGGCGGCTCTTCTGGCGGCGGCTCGAGGATTCGCACAGCCGCTCGATGGAGGCGCTGTTCGCCAAGATGGAGCGGGTCCTTAAACGCTGAAGGGCCCGCGAGCTATGTCGTCTATGACCGTTTTTGTGACCGGCGCAAGCGTCGGATTCGGCGCCGCGACCGTCCGGCGCTTCGCGCGTGACGGTGCGCGCGTCGTCGCCGCCAGCCGGCGCTTCGAAAAACTCGAAGCGCTAAGAAACGAACTCGGGGAGGGCGTCTTTCCGCTTGAGCTCGACGTCCAGGATCGCGCCGCGGTCGAATCGGCCGTCGCTAATTTACCGGCGCCGTTTTCGGCGATCGACGTCCTCGTGAATAACGCCGGGCTCGCGCTCGGGCTCGGTTCGGCTCAGGAAGCCCACATGGAAGATTGGGAAGCGATGATCGATACGAACATCAAGGGCCTCGTGTACTGCACGCGCGCGATCTTGCCGCAGATGGTCGCGCGCAAACGCGGCCACGTCATCAACCTCGGTTCGATCGCCGCCGACTTTCCCTATCCCGGCGGAAACGTCTACGGAGCGACCAAAGCCTTTGTGCGCCAGTTCAGCTTCAACTTACGGGCCGATGTGTTGGGGACGGGCGTGCGCGTGACCGACGTATCCCCCGGACTCTCGGGCGGCACCGAATTTTCCGAGGTGCGCTTCCACGGCGACAAGGCACGCGCCGACAAGGTCTACGAGGGGACGACGCCGCTCAGCGCCGAGGATGTCGCCGATGCGATCCATTGGGTGGCGACGCGGCCGCCCCACGTCAACGTCAATCTCGTGCAGATGATGCCGGTCTGTCAGGCCTTCGCGCCCTTCGCCATCAGCCGCTCGTCATGAAGACGGCAAGGGCGGCGAAGCCGAGCCCGCACGATTTTCTCGACATCGGGTCGCTGCTCAGCGACGACGAGCGGCTCGTTCGCGACACGGTGCGCGCGTTCGTCGCCGAGCAGGTGCAGCCGAACATCGCGACTTGGTTCGACGAAGGACGCTTTCCGCGCGAGCTGATCCCGAAGATCGCCCAACTCGGGTTGTTCGGAATGCACCTCGAAGGCTACGGGTGCGCCGGGGCGAGCGCCGTCGCATACGGACTCGCCTGCATGGAGCTTGAGGCGGCCGACAGCGGCGTGCGAAGTTTCATCTCCGTCCAAGGTTCGCTCGCGATGTATGCGATCTACGCCTTCGGGTCGGAAGAACAGAAGCAGGCCTGGCTTCCGAAGATGGCTCGCGGCGAGGCGATCGGCTGTTTCGGCTTGACCGAGTGGGACTTCGGCAGCGACCCCGCCGGGATGCGCACGATGGCGAGGCGTTCCGGCGGCGACTACGTCCTGAGCGGCAGCAAGGCGTGGATCACCAACGGCGGCATCGCCGATCTCGCGATCGTCTGGGCGCGCACCGACGCGGAGAACGGGCAACGCAGCGGCGCGATTCGCGGCTTCATCGTTCCCAAAGACACGCGCGGTTTTCGGACGCAGAACATCGAGCGCAAGATCTCGCTGCGCGCCTCGGTGACTTCGGAACTGATCCTCGAGGATGTTCGGCTGCCGCAGGACGCCGTGCTCCCAAATGCCAGCGGGCTCAAGGGACCGCTCTCGTGTCTCTCCGAGGCGCGCTACGGGATCGTGTGGGGCGCTCTGGGCGCCGCACGAACGTGCTACGAGACGGCGCTCGAATACGCCAAGACGCGCATTCAGTTCGAGAAGCCGATCGGCAGCTTCCAGCTGACGCAAGAGAAGCTGGTCAACATGCTGCTCGAATTGCAGAAGGGACAGCTCGTGGCGCTCCATCTCGGCCGCATGAAGGACGGGGGGACGCTGCGGGCCGAGCACGTGAGTTTTGGGAAGTTGAATAACGTGCGGGAGGCGCTGAAGATCTGCCGCGAGGCCCGCACGATTCTCGGAGCGAGCGGGATCACGCTCGAGTATCCGATCATCCGCCACATGAACAACCTCGAATCGGTGCTCACCTACGAGGGCACGAGCGAGATCCATACGTTGATCCTCGGGGAAGCGCTAACCGGAATCGCCGCCTACAAGTAACGCGCCGTTAGCGGCGGGCGTAACCGCGCCCGAAGCCGCCGTAAATGCTCGACGGCGCCGAAGGCGAAAAGATGCATCCGAGATGCAGTACGTTTACACGATGCTTCGCGTCGGCAAAACGGTGCCGCCCAAGCGTCAAATTCTCAAAGATATCTCGCTCAGTTTCTTTCCGGGCGCGAAGATCGGGATTCTCGGCAATAACGGCGCCGGAAAGTCGTCGCTGCTGCGCATCATGGCCGGCGTTGACACGGAATTCGACGGCGAGGCGGTGCCGATGCCGAACCTTACCCTGGGATATCTGGAACAAGAACCGCGGCTCGACCCGGAAAAGACGGTTCGCCAGACGGTTGAAGAGGCGCTCGGGGACGTTCTGGCGGCTCGCCGCCGCCTCGACGAAATCTACGCCGCCTACGGCGATCGCGACGCCGACTTCGAAGCCTTGTCGAACGAACAGGCCAAGCTCGAAGCGGTGTTGTTTTCAAAAGGTGCGGACGATCTCGAGCAGCAGCTGGAAACCGCCGCCGATGCGCTCCGTTTACCGCCCTGGGATGCCAAGACGGGCCCGCTTTCGGGCGGCGAGAAACGGCGCGTCGCCCTTTGCCGTCTCTTGCTTTCGAAGCCGGATATGTTGCTGCTCGACGAGCCGAC
>DHWK01000168.1:985-7632 GCA_002413145.1 bacterium UBP12_UBA5184 | reverse complement strand
GATGAAGCTGGACTCTCCCTCGTTGCAGCGTGACGACGTCGAAACGCACTTTCGTTTCTCGCGGCAAGAATTGGAGAAAATCTTCAGCCAGCGCTCGGATGCGCGCGCGCTTACGCGCGTCGATCGCGGCGAGGGCCGACCCGAAGCGCGCCCCGTCGCGCGCTTTGACCTCGACGAAGACGAGGGTGGCGCCGTCGCGCGCGACCAGGTCGATCTCGCCTCCCGGGCCGCGCACGTTGCGCTTGAGGATCCGGTAGCCCAGCGACTCCAAATACGCCGCCGCGGCAGCCTCCCCGCTGCGCCCGGCGCCGGTGCTCATTCGAAGAGCGAGAGCGCGTTCGCCACGCGCAAGAAATGACGGCGGTGATGCTCGCAGGGCCCGTGCCGCAGCAGCGCCTCGTGATGCTGCGGCGTCGAGTACCCCTTGTGTTCCGCAAAACCGTACTGCGGATAGCTGCGATCGAGCTCGACCAGCAGCGCATCGCGATGGACCTTGGCCAGAATCGAGGCCGCCGCGACCGTCGCGCATTTCGCGTCGCCCTTGATGACCGGCAGCTGTTCGCCCCCGAAGGAACGAATCCGGACGGCGTCGGTCAAGAGATAGTGCGGCAACTGCGCCAGCGCCGCCAGCGCGCGTTCCATCGCCAAAATGCTGGCCCAGTAGATGTTGATGCGTTCGATCTCAGCGACCGACGCTTCGCCGACGGCCCACGCGAGCGCGACGCCCTTGATCTGTTCGGCCAGCTCGACGCGTAACGCCGGCCGCACCTTCTTTGAATCGTCGAGGCCGCGCAGCATGAGCGGCCGTTCGGTCACGACGCAGGCCGCTACGACCGGACCCGCCAGCGGTCCACGCCCGACTTCGTCGATCCCTCCAATGGAAAGGAAACCGCGTTCGAAGCCGGCGCGTTCGTAGCGATGCAGCCGGACCAAACGCCGGCGCTCGCGTTCGCGCGAGAGCTTTCGCCCGTGCGCCTGCAAACTCGAAGGATTCACGGCGCCGCTTCTTCGAGCGTCAAGCGGCCGAATCGCCCTTCACCGAATTCCTTCATGTACGCCAGGGCGGCATTGTGCACGTCGCTGACGTTACCATGCCGAATGAAGCCGCGAGATTGCGCGAATGTTTCCAATTTGGGGACGGCGTTCGAGGCCGACGCCCCCTCGGCCCAACGCTGGAAGCGAGCGATAACCTCTTCGGCATCGAAACGCGCGCGCGGCACCGCACCGACCATGGCCAAGCGCCACTGCGCCTCGTCGGTCTCGATTTTCGGCGCGAGGATTCCGGCGGTGTCCATCACCTCGAGTCCGTTCTCCAAGCGAAACCATTGGATGCCGCGCGTCACCCCCGCGCGGTCTTCGGTACGCGCCACCTTGCGGCCGGCCAGGGCATTGATGACGGTCGATTTTCCGGCGTTCGGAATTCCGAGGACGAGTGCGCGAGGGCTACGCAGGCCGGCGGCGACGGCCGTCACGGCCGCGCGCAGGCGGGCCGGTCCCGACGGCTCCTTGGCGGCGAGGGCGATCGTGGGACGCGTCTCGCGCAGACGTTCCACCCAGCGCCGGGTCTGCTCGGGATCGGCCAGATCTTCACGGGTCAGGACGCGCAGCCGCACTTTATTGGCCGCGACCCTGTCGAGCGCCGGATTTGCGCCGCTTAGCGGGACCCGCGCGTCGATCACCTCGATCACGAGATCGACGATCTTCACGTCTTCGGCGAGACGGCGCATCGCGCGCGCCATGTGTCCGGGATACCATTGAATCGTCCCGCCGGTCACCGCAAGACGCCGAACCGATCGAGGGGCCAGACTCCGAACGTCGCGCGCCCGATCAGGTCCGCGCCGGGGACGAAGCCCCAGCTGCGCGAGTCGTCGCTGTTGGCGCGATTGTCGCCCAGAACGTAGTAATGACCGGCCGGGACGACGACCTGTCCGAAACTGCGCGCGTCGCGGAAGCGGACGTAGGGCTCGCGTAACGGCGCGCCGTCGAGCCTGACGATGCCGCCGGTGATTTCGATGCGATCGCCGGGCAGCCCGATAATGCGCTTCAGGTAGACCGTCGGCGCCGAGCGTTCGTGGCGGAAGGCGATGATGTCGCCGCGTTTCGGCGCGCCGAAACGATACGCTAGCGCATTGATGAGGACGTATTCGTCTTCATCGATGCGCGGTTCCATCGAAAGCCCGCTGACTTGGCCCGGCCGCAAACCCATGATCGCAAAAAGGATGGCGATCAGAACCGCGAATTGCCACGCGAGATTTGCCGCCGACTTCCAGCGGACGCTTGGCACGACCACGGAACGTCGTTTTCGTCCCGCGGAGTGCGACTCCCCCGCCTTACTTCAAAATGCGGATGCGGTTGGGCGGCCAGAACAGCAGAAATGCGTGGCCGGTAAAGCCCGCTTTCTTGCCGCGCTCCGGACCGTTATAGAACGTGCCGCCGGCTTGCGCAAAGCCCCAGATGTGCGAATCCTCGGAATTGTTCCGGTTGTCGCCCATCATAAAGTAGCAGCCTTCGGGGATTCGGTCGGGGGCCTGCCACTTATTGCGCGGCGGGACGTTGGACATCTGTGGATCGAGCGGCTGGTCGTCGACGTAGATGCCGTAATTCTTGATCTCGAGTTTGTAGGCAGGCTTCTGTTCGATGTATGATTCCTTGAGCGCGACGCCGTTGCGGTAGACGACGCCGTTCTGGACGCGCAGCCGTTCGCCGGGGCTGCCGATGAGGCGTTTGATAAAATCGTTGGTCGACGGAATCGGCGGCGGGAAGACGACGATGTCCTCATCGTGGGGCTTGCCGATGCGGTACTCGAACTCGTTGACCAGCAGGACGTCGTGAATTTGCAAGGTCGGCTCCATCGAGCCCGATGGAATGAAGAACGTGCGCACCACGAAGGTGATCAAGAACAGCGCGACGAGCCCGGCGACGATGAACGCGTCGAGATACTCCTTGACGACGACCGCAAAGGGCGGCGCCGTCGCGACGGCGGGCGCCTCGCCTTCGACGGGGAGCGGCCGTTGGGTCGGGCCGCCGCCGCTGCGGACCGTCAATGCCAAACGGACGACGGCCAGGACGCAGATGAGGCCGAAAAGTTCGAGTGGGGTCACGTCGTCAGGCCCGGCTGATACGGGCCACTACGATGTGACCTTCTTTTCCTTGATGCGCGCGGCTTTGCCGATCTTCTCGGAGAGGTAGTACAGGCGGGCACGCCGCACGGCTCCGCGCTTGGTTATCTCGATGCGTTCGAGACGCGGACTGTGCATCAGGAACGATTTTTGGACGCCGACTCCATGCGAGATCCGGCGAACCGTGAGCGTCTCGTTCGTTCCACCCCCCCGGCGCGCGGTCACGGTGCCCTCGAACATCTGGGTGCGTTCCTTGCCACCCTCGACGACGCGAGAATACACCTTGACGGTGTCGCCCGTCCGGACGTCGGGGAGGTTCGCTTTGAGCTGATCGCGCTCGACCAAATCTATGACGTTCATGATTTTCCTAGAGCCAGTACTACGGCGTCGCCGGCTGGTTTCGCGCGCGACTGCCCCGGCGGCGTCGGCCGCGCGGGCAACCCAGGGATATTATCACGCCCGCCTCGCCAAGCGCAAACGCGCTACGAACCCTCGGGCGGTTTTTCAAGGTCCGGGCGGCGGGCCGCCGTGCGGGCCCGGGACTGCTCGCGGCGCCATTCCGCGATGCGCGCGTGGTCGCCCGAGAGGAGGACGTCGGGGACCTCGGCGCCGCGGAATGTCGACGGGCGCGTGTACGCCGGGGCATCGAGCTGACCGCTTGTGAACGACTCGCCGACGAGGGAATCGGGGTTGAGGGCCCCCGCCACCAGGCGGATCGTCGCCTCGAGAAACGCCAGTGCCGGCACCTCGCCGCCGTTCAAAATGAAATCGCCGAGTGAGACTTCCTCGGCGCCGTAAAGCGCCACCAGCCGCTCGTCGACGCCTTCGTAGCGGCCGCAGACGAGCACCAGACGATCGAGCGCCGCAAAACGCTCCGCGTCGCTCTGCCGAAATGGCCGGCCGGCGGCCGAGGTGGCGACGACGGCGCGCCGTTCTTCGGGGGGAGCGGCGGCGAGGATCGCGTCCAGCGTTCGCGCGAGCGGCTCGATGCGCAGCACCATCCCCGGGCCGCCGCCATAGGGCCGGTCGTCGGCGCGCTCCCCCGGCCCGAGCGCGTCGAGGACGTTGTGCACGCGAACCTCCACCAGCCCGCGCTCCTGGGCGCGGCCGAGAATCGACAACCCGATCGCCGGGGCGAAGATTTCGGGGAAGAGCGTGACGACGTCGACGCGTAACATATTCGGCCGATGAGTTCGCCGAGAAGGCCATGGGCGCCGTTCGATCCGCGCACGTGGTTTGCCACGCTCCGGCCTGTAGTGCCGTCGCCGCCGTACGAGCGCGGCGTCGCCGCGCTCGATGCGGGGAGGCACCTCGAGGCGATCGCGGCGCTCAGCGAGGCGCTCGAGGCGGGGACGAATCAGCGCGCTCGTCTCTTGGCGCGCAACAAGCGCGGCATCGCCTGCCTCGCTCTAGGCCGACGCGATCGAGCGCTCGAGGATTTCTGCGCCGCGCTCGCGCTTGACGAACGCTACGCGCCGGCGCTCGTCAACGTCGGCAACCTCTTGCTCGAAGACGGGCACGTCGCCGACGCGATCGATTATTACCAAGCCGCCCTGCGCGCCGACGAGCGGTACGCGGGAGCGCATCGGAATCTCGGCATCGCCTACAAGAAGGTCGGGCGGCATGCCGAGTCGGTTCGCCATTTGCGCAGCGCGATGCGCCTGGAGTTTCGGTTGCCGCTCCGGCGGCGTTAGCAGAGAGTTGTGGTCTAAGTCGTGCCCTGGACGTGCGTGATCTCTTCGAGGTATTCGAAGAGCCGGGGCAGCGTGAATTTTTCGAGTTCGCACGCTTCCTTGATGCCTTCGCTCTCGTCACCCTCGTCCCGCAGGTAACAGCGCGACTCGACTTCGCCCGGCGACTCGCTCAGGAATGAAACCGCGAAACCCTTGCCCATCGTCTCATCGTAGATTCGCATCGCCGACGGATTGAGGATTTCAATCGAATGGGTGGAACTGTGCGCGTCGAAGATCGTGATCGTGAGATAGTCGCGGTTAACGACCTCGATCGATCCGACGACGAACGTGTTTTTCGTCGAGAAGAATTCATGACCACGCTTGTTGCGAGAAGAAACCTCATAGAAGACGCGATGACGAACAAAACGACCCAGGATCTTTCGCAGGGTCGAAATCGATGCCAGTGTCTCCGTCCGGTTTCCGCGCGTGTAGATGATCTTCAAGCGAGCGTCGCCTGCTTCCGTGATTTGCTCCGCGCCCGGCGCGCGATGTTTGGACGGGTATCCTTGGTCGGGCCCGGGGAGGAACCCTTTGCTTAGCCCGATCGACATGATCGTGATCGGAGGAGCCGCACTGCTCTTTTTCGGGCCCGATCAGCTCCCGAGCGTCGCCCGTAAAGTCGGATCGGTCGTGCGGGAGCTCCAGCTGACCTCGCAGACCTTCATCCGGGAGATGGAGCGGGCCGCCGACGAGGCCGATACGGCGAAGATGACCGCGAGCACGCCGCTCGACGTCGAGGAGATACCGGTCGAGCACGTCGACGACCCGACGCCGGCTTACGAGCCGTTCGACCCCGAAAGCGACGAGGACGGCGCCGAGGCGCCCGGTACCGGCCCGGCGGCGAGCGCTACCCCGGAAGTGCGTCCCTTAAAAGACTAGATGTTGAAGCGCGAGCGCATCTCGTTGATCCGGCTTTCCAGCAGGGCACGGCCCTGGGCGTGGAGCCGATCACGCTGTTCGTCGGGCAAGCGCGAGTAGATCAGATATCCGGCGGCTGAAACGATGCCGCCGACGACGCCGGCCAGCAACGCGCGGCTCGCGTCGCGCGTGGAATTCGGCTGGTTGTCGGAGTGCTGGCTGCTGGGGGTGGAGCCGTTGTCGTTCAGCGGCTTGTACGTATCCGTCATGCGACCCGTCCTTCGCTATCGTTGAGTCCCTTTACCCGTCGCCCCCTGATTCCACAACCACCTTGATGGAGTCGGGGTATTGCAGCGCTAGGTACTCGATCGAAAGTGCTGCGGTTTCGACGATCGCGCGAACGTGCGGGCGCGACCGAGATTCGGCCGGCCACGCAAGCGCGACGCGTCCCGAACGCCGCGTTCCCGCGAGTTTTACCCGCGCGACCTCGCTCAGCCCGAGCCAGGCCGATTGGAGGATCACCGAGACGGCCGCACAGGCGAGGTCTCGGCCGCTCTGAGCCCAACCGGCATGGCCGGTCGCCAAAAACGAAGACAGCCTGGAGCGGCTGTCTTTTCGGATGCGGACGGTGACCACGTCGCCGAGCCTACGGCAGCTCGATTTTGTCGATGCGGACTTCGGCGAAGTTTTGGCGGTGACCGACGAGCTTGCGGACGCGCTTTTTCGGCTTGTATTTGAAAACGAGGATCTTCTTGTCTTTGGCCTGCCGGATGACGGTTCCGCGAACGACCGCGCCCTCGACCAGGGGTTGCCCCAGGCTGATGTCTTTGCCGCCGGCGCTGGCCAGGATCACCCGCTCGAAAGCGATCTCGGAACCGACCTCGCGGTCGATCGCATCGCAGCGGATCGTGTCGCCCTCGCTGACGCGGTACTGCTT
>DHWK01000168.1:405-909 GCA_002413145.1 bacterium UBP12_UBA5184 | reverse complement strand
CGGCGCAGGCCGCTCAGGCGGCGGCGAAGGTCGAGGCCGGGCCGTCCTCCAGTTTGAGCGCGAGGGATTTGGCCGACCCTCCCGCCGCGACGAACTCATCGAGTTCGGTCGCGAAGACGCGGTAGCCGGCGGCGTTCAAGCGTCCGCGCAGACGCCGCGAAGCGGAGTGAAGAACGATCGTCCCCCCGACTTCGACCGCGTTACCGGCGAACGCGAGCGCGTCGTCGCGCTCCAGTGCGATCATCCGATCCGGCTCGATTTCGCGGCGCAACATCTGTTGCGACCGCTCGGAGAATGCATCGAGATACACCATCACGTGGCCGCTTCCCAACGGGCATAGGGCCGTATCGAGGTGCGCGAAACGCTCGTCCACCAAGAACAGCGCCGAGGTCCGCATCCCGAGCAGCTCGCCCAGCTGCAGGGCCGCGGTTCGCTCGCTGTTCCAGCCGTAGCCGACGTACAGGAGCGGCCGCACGCGATCGAACAGCGCGTCGCGCGCGCCTT
>DHWK01000168.1:0-229 GCA_002413145.1 bacterium UBP12_UBA5184 | reverse complement strand
GTTTGTTGGAGAAACGTCGTCGCGAAGCCGCAGCGGCTCAAGGCCGCCCGATGATGGACGAAGCCGTTGCGCCGTTCGGCGACTCGCGAGGTTGCGAGCACGGCAAGCTTCCCGCTGATCAAGGCGCCGTTTGCAGTGAAGGCCAGTTCGGGGGCGATCGCGGCGCGTTCGACCTGAGCGAGCGAGATTTCGGCCGAACATTGCAGCGCTTCGACCAGGCCTTGCCACT
>DHWK01000050.1:1236-4818 GCA_002413145.1 bacterium UBP12_UBA5184 | reverse complement strand
GTCAAGACCGCGAAGTATTGCCAGGGATGGGGCGTAAGGCCGGCGTCTTCGATTTCGCCCGTTACGATCGCGTCGGCGCGCCGCAAGGTGCGCAAGCGCTCCGACGTCACCTCGCCCAGGACCCGAACGGCCAGACCTGGACCTGGAAACGGTTGCCGCTCGACGATCGCCGCAGGCAATCCGAGGACGCGCCCGGCGGCGCGTACCTCGTCTTTGAAAAGCAGGCGCAGCGGTTCGATCAGCTTGAGATCCATCGTCTCGGGGAGACCGCCGACGTTATGGTGCGATTTGATCTTGTGGCCGGCCTTCGAAGCAGGCGTCTTCGATTCGATGACGTCGGGGTAGAGCGTCCCTTGCACGAGCCACTCGACGTCGGGAAGTTTGCGCGCTTCTTCTTCGAAGATCGCGATGAACTCGTGGCCTATGCCGATGCGCTTCTCCTCGGGATCGACGACGCCGGCCAGACGCGCCAGAAATCGTTCTTGTGCGTCGATCTTGATGAGGTTGAGATGCAACACGTCGCGAAATGCCGCGACCACGTGCTCGGCTTCGCCGAGCCGCAGCAAGCCGGTATCGACGAAGATGCAGGTAAGCCGTTCGCCGATCGCACGCGCGACGAGCGTCGCCGCGACTGCCGAGTCGACCCCGCCCGAGAGCGCGCAGATCACCCGTCCTTTTCCGACGCTGCGCCGAATTTCGTCGACGGCCTGGTCAACAAACGATTCCATCCCCCAGCCCGAATCGATCGCCGCGATGCCGTGTAAGAAGTTCGAGAGGATGCGCTGCCCGGCTTCGGTGTGCACGACCTCGGGATGAAATTGCACCCCGAAGATACGCCGCCGCGCATCGCCCAGCGCGGCGATCGTGCAGCGCGGCGTGCGGCCCGCGACCGTAAAGCCCGGCGGCGGCGTCTCGACGGTATCGCCGTGCGACATCCAGACGCGGCTGCGCTCGGGTACGCCCGCGGTGAGCGGCGAGGGCTCGAGCAGTTGAAACGTCGTCGGTCCGTATTCGCGATGCGTCGCCGGAACGAGCGTCCCGCCCAGATCGCGCGCGATCAACTGAAGCCCATAACAGATGCCCAGAACCGGAATCCCCGCGTCCCACAGCCGCCGATCGACGCCGGGCGCATCCGAGCCGAGCGTACTCTCCGGACCTCCGCTCAAGATGATCGCGGCCGGTTTGCGCGCCGCGATCGAAGCCCAGGGTGTGTCCCACGGCAGCAGTTCGGAATAGACGTTCGCCTCGCGCACCCTGCGAGCGATCAACTGTCCGTACTGCGCGCCAAAATCAAGGATGACGACGGTCGCCAGGGACCCCTCAGTGGGTCGCGTTGATACGTCGTCGGGTCGCGTGGTCGCCCCGCTCATTGCGGCCGATTTCCGCGCGCGCGCCGGCGAACCCGGCGCCGCAGGCCGATCGGCGAGGGGATTTTGTGGCGGCGGCAGGGTATCGTCCCGTTCATTAGGCATGCCTAACTTAAAAATGAGGCTCTCCTCTATCGGCACTTACGGCGTCTTCCTGTGCGCCGTCCTGGTCCTGCTCGGGCTGGGGTGGACAGCCCCAGGGACGGCAGTCGCCGACACCGACGAAGCGCCTGCGGGGGTGGACGTTAGCTCCCTCGGCTTGCAGCCCCTGACCGGCCCGGTCGCCCCGGCGACGCCGGCCCCCGGCGAATCGCGCCTGAGGCCCGGCCCCGAGGGCGTCTTCCGTGCCCTCCCCGATGGGCGCGGAAACACGAAGGTCTTCCACATCGTCTCGCGCGAGGCGCCGTGGACGCTCAAGCCGGGTTTGACCGTCATGGCCAAAACCTACAACGGCGTCGTCCCCGGGCCGGCCTTGGTCGTGCGCCAAGGCGACCACGTCGTGATCGAATATACGAACGGGCTGCGGGTCGCCGACACGATGCATCTGCACGGAATCCACGGCGCGCCGGTAGCGATGGACGGCGTCGGCGGCGCGACGCAAGCGATGATTCCGCCGGGCGGCACCTATCGTTACGCCTTCGACGCGACCCAGAGCGGGACGTTCATCTATCACACGCACGGTCCCGAGGCCATGCTCGACGCAGGGCTTTATGGCGCGATCGTCGTCCTGCCCGCGCGGCCGCGTCCCGAAGAACGCGTCGCGCGCGACTACCTCGCCATCATCTCATCCTGGAAGATCCAGAGTGCGTCGGAGAATCATTTCACGATCAACGGGAAATCGTATCCCGCGATCCCGGCCTTTGAGGTAGCGCGCGGCGAGCGCATACGCATCCGTTGGATCAATATCTCGGCTGAAAACCTGCACACCATGCATACGCACGGTCACGATATGACCGTGATCGCACGCGACGCCTTGCCGCTGGGCTACCTCGATCGCGAAGACACGCTCCTGCTCGGACCCGGACAGCGCGCCGACGTCGCGATCGCGGCGAACGCGCAGCCGGGGACCTGGATCGTCCACTGCCACGTCCTCGACCATACCGAGGACGACGCGGCGCATCCCGACGGGCTCATCACGGCGCTGCACTATCGCGGAGCGCCCAACACGCTCTCCGCGATGGGCCGCACGATGGCTGCGATGGATATGTCGACGTTGAGCGCGGCGCCGCGGCTCGCCCTTGGTTTCTGGTCGACGACCTTACTCGGCGCGATCGCCGGGCTCACCATCTTCCTCGGCCTCCCGGTCGCAAGGATGCGGCGGCTCCCGGCCCACACCGTCGGCGCGCTCAACGCGGTCGCGATCGGAATCCTGGTATTCTTGGTCGTCGAGATCGCGCACAACGCGACCGCTCCCCTCGAAGCGGCGATGGCGGCTTGGCATGGAGGGGGAACCCTGCCGTACGCGCTCGCCGCCGCACTCATCGGCGGCTTGCTCGTCGGACTGGTCGGCCTGGGATCGGTCTCCACGCAATTTGCAAAACGCGGCGCCGCGGTCGCCGATCATCCCTACGCTCTCGCGATGATGATCGCGATCGGGATTGGGGCGCACAATTTCGCCGAAGGGCTCGCGATCGGCGCCTCCGCGGCGCTCGGCCAGACCGCGCTCGCGATCGGGCTCATCGTCGGCTTTGCCTTGCACAACACGACCGAGGGTTTTGGGATCGCCGCACCGCTGAGCGGGCGCCCGACCGTTCCGAGTTGGGGACAATTGGCGGCGGCGGGGATCGTTGGAGGCGGACCGACGTTCCTGGGCACGATCATCGGTTACACCTTCGTCTCGCCCTTGCTCTCGACGTTCTTCCTCGCGATCGCAGCCGGCGCACTCGTTTTCGTCATCGGCGAGTTATGGGCGCTGCTCAAACGGCTCGGCGGAACGACGGCCTTTGCGACCGCGATGGTCTCGCTCGGTTTCATCATCGCGCTTGCGACGGAGATCGTCGTCGGATTGAATCAGCGGCCCGCTTCGGCGCACGCGATGTCACGTCAAGATGTCGGGCAACCGGCCGGCGTCGCGCGCGAGCAGCACCTCCATCGCGATACGCTCGCCGACCGAAACGTCCCGGCCCCAACGATACGCGCTGTAGGGCGTATAGCGCGTGCCTGGCGATCCGGGAATCCGTAGCGAGACGTCGTAGACCACGAACGCCTTCGGCGG
>DHWK01000050.1:0-1170 GCA_002413145.1 bacterium UBP12_UBA5184 | reverse complement strand
CGACGAAACGTTCGCCCATCTCGAACGCTTGCTCGAGCATCGATTCGGTCAAAGTCGTCGCGACGTGCCCCGCCTCTTCCATCTTGACGGCAATCGCCGCCGCCGCCGCAATTTGGCTTGGCGGTAACGCTCGTAAACCGTCGAGGTTCGTTTGACGGCGCGTATCGGTTCCGCTGAGTTCGAGTTCGCCGAGGATCGGCGAGTAAAAGAAATTCAAGTTGACGGTCGGACCCAGGGCGAATTCCTCGACCCGCGCCGCTCGCAACCCGTCCTCGTTCAACATCCCGGCGTCGATCAGCTTCGCCGCCTGGGCCTCGTAGTCGGCTGGGGAGGTGCAAAGAAAGAATGCTCGTTCGAAACCGACCTTCGCATGCGCGGCTTTGACCATCGCGAGGCCGTCGATCTGCGCCGGGCTCGCGTACGCGCGCGGATGGCGAATCCCGGCGCGCGCCAGCAAAGAGTATTGGTTTTCGGACTCGTCGCGTTCTTCGGCCCGCAGTAACCGCCGATTTCCAAAGAACGGGACGAGCATGCGGCGCTCGATCTGATCGTAGGAGTAGCGTTCGTGGAGGTAGACCTCGAACGAGCGGTTCGGGACGAAGAGGACGTGTTCGCCCAGAAGTTCGTCTTGGATGGCGGGCTCGAGGATGTCGGCGAAATGTTCGAGTTCGATGACCCGATCGACGCAGCCGCGATCCGGCTTGTCGCGGCGCGCGAAATGGCGCGCGTAGGTCTGCTCGCGCCCGCGTGCCGTGACGACGAGATTCCGAAGCCCCTGGGCGCGGGCTCCCGACGCGACGTCGAGCGCCGAGTGACTCCCAACCGCCGCCAGCGCCAATCGTCGTTCGTCGTAGCGAGCCAGCGCAGCGGCGACGCTCACTGATTGACGGCCGAATCCCGGGCTTGCGGCGATCCGGCATATTGCACCAAGATCAGGTTGCGGATCTTCCGCGCTTCCGGCCGCGTCGATTCGGCGTCGACGCGCAGCAGCAGCCGATAGAAGCTGACCAGTCGTGCCGGCAACGTCGGATCGTGCGGGTATCGATGCTGCCAATCTTCGAGCGACGATTCTAGATACAGCGCGTCCTGCGCCATCCGCGTCCCCCAACCGGCATCGAGATATTTGTTGATCCGCACGATTTCGTTGCCGACGCCGAGCGGCGAAAGGCG
>DHWK01000033.1:321-8783 GCA_002413145.1 bacterium UBP12_UBA5184 | reverse complement strand
GCCGTGGATGTGGAAGAGCGGCAGCGCGACGTAGAGCGTATCGTTTGCGGTCCAGCGCCAGGCAACGACGAGCTGCATCGCGATCGCGCCGAGATTGCCGTGGGTGATCGCGGCGCCCTTGCTGCGCCCGGTCGTCCCGCTCGTATAGATGATGAGCGCGTCGTCATCGACGCCGGGAGGCGGCCACGGCGCGGTCGGCACCGGGCCCTGGGAGTTCGAGCGCGCCTCGATCTCGCTCGCGTCGAGCTGCTCGTAGGCGCCGAGGGCGGCGACGTGTTCGCGGGTGGCGGCGCTGGTCATCACCAGGCGCGCATCGGCGTCGGCCAGGACGTGTTCGAGTTCGGCCGCTCGATAGAGCACGTTGATCGGGACGACGATCGCACCGATGCGCAACGCCGCCAAGTACGCGTAGACGAACGCGAGCCGGTTCTCACTGTAGAGCGCGATCCGGTCGCCGCGCCCGAGTCCTCGTTCGCGCAGGTGCGCGGCGACGCGCAGTGCACCCGCGGCGAGGCCACGATAGGTGACGTCGTTGACCGCAAGTGCGTCGGGCCGTTCGGCGAGCGACGCATCGAAATAATCGAGGAGCGTCATCGCTCACGCTCTTCCACGCGCGGGCGACCCGCCCCGTCCGCGGCTTTTCGGGTACATGGCCCAAGTGTCAGGCACCGTCGTCGTCTTGAATCTTCATTCGCGTCAAGCCGCCCAGCAGCGGGAGCGCGTGAAGGAACTTTTGAGCGAACGCGGCCTTCGCGATGCGGAGTACCGCGTCATCACCCGGACCGGCGAGTTGCCGGGCGAACTCGAACGGGCCGTCCGGAGCGGAGCCGAACGGCTCCTGGTCGGCGGCGGCGACGGCTCGATGGTTGCGGCGGCGCGCGCCCTCGCCCATCGGAGCTGCGTCCTGGGCGTCCTGCCGCTCGGCACGGGAAACAGCTTCGCGCAGACGCTTTCGATCGGCGACGACCTCGAACGCGCGGTCGACGCGATCGCGCACGGCCGGATCGCTGCGGTCGATCTGGGCATCGTCAACGGCAAGTATTTCGCGAACTTTGCGACGATCGGGCTCGGCGCGAAGATCGCCGAAGCGACGCCGAAACTGCTCAAGACGCTGACCGGTCCGCTCGCCTACGTCTTGGGTGGGATCGTGCCGGGCCTGCGTGCCCGTCCCTTCGAGGCGACGATCGTCCGGGATGGCGAGAGCGTGCGCTTGAAGACGCAGCAAATCGTGATCGCGTCGGGACGAACGTTTGGAAAGAAGCCGCTCTTACCCGATGCGAAGATAACCGATGGGCGCTTGGCTTTCTTCACGACGACGGGCGTCTCGACGGCCGAGCTCGCGCGGATGTTTCTCGCGCTTGCGCTGGGGACGCAGACCTCACTCGACGACGCTTATGCCTTCTCGGCGCGCGAGATCGAGATTCGGACCGATTCCGAACAACCCGTCAATGGCGACGGGGAGCCGATCGCGACGACGCCGGCGAGATTCCGCGTCGACCCGGGGGCGCTGCGCGTTTTCGTGCCGCCCGACTTTGTGGACGGGACGTCGTGACGCACGAACTGGGTTTGGGGGCGGCCGCCTTCGGCTGTCTCGGGCTCGCCGTTCTGCTCGGAGCGTACGTCTCGTCGCGCACGCCGCTGCGCTTCGACGTCGAAGCGGTTGCCTTGCGCGGCGGCGCCGTACCGCTGGCCGCCGCGTTCACGTTGCTCGGACGCTGGTACAGCGTCGGGCTGATTTTCGTCCTGGGATTCGTCATCGTCGGCGCGCTGCGCGGCGACGCGAGGCCGCTCCTCGCCGTCGCCATCGCGCAGATGGGATCTCAATTGATGGCCGCGCTGCTCAAGGGAGCCTTCCGCCGCGTTCGGCCCGATCATTGGCTGCTGTGGCGCGAACCCGATCGATCCTACCCGAGCGGGCACGCGACGACCGGGGTCGCGTTCTATCTCGCGCTATTCATCTTGGTGTTGCACTGGCATGGCATGCCGGCTCCGATTTGGATCGGCGCGTTGATCGCGCTCGGCGCGTGCAGCGCCGGATTGCCCTGGTCGCGCTTGGCGCTGGGCGCTCACTATCTGAGCGACGTCGCCGGCGGGTTGCTGCTCGGCGCGAGCTGGCTGTTCGCGCTCGCCGCCTTCGCGAGCCGAAGCCTGGGCGTTTGAGCCGCGCCCCCAGGGGAGCGCCGAGCAAGCAAGCCAACGCTCGGGCTGGGTCCCAGCGTCCTCCCAGCCTGTTGCCAGCCATTTACGAACACTTTCTGCGACGATGGGAACGTTAGGAACAACATGAAGCTCATCGATCGCGACTACCTTTTGAAGAACGGCCACAAGGTAGCCGACAACGGAACCACCACGGCGCAGGGCCGGCGCTTCCCTCGTCTTCCTCGTTTTCCGCTTTGGTACTATGCGGTTGCCGCGCTGCTGGTCATCGCGCTCGTTGCAGGCGTGATCCTGCGCGGCCGCTCGCAGTCCGGGTCGCAGTATGTGACGCAGGCGGTCGTGCGCCAGGATCTCATCCAAGCCGTGACGGCCTCGGGGACGTTGAACCCGCAAGACACCGTCTCCATCGGCACGCAAGATTCCGGGACGATCAATCAAATTTTCGTCGACTTCAACTCGGTCGTTAAGAAGGGTCAAGTTCTCGCGACGCTCGATCCGCAGCCGTTCCAAGTCGCACTCGATCAAGCTCAAGCGAATCTGGCGCAGACGATGGCGCAGGCCCAAGCGGCCGGCGCGACCGCGCAAGGTTCCCTGGCCAACGTTCAGGCCGCTCAGGCGAGCGCGCAGGCGGCGCAGGCGCAGGTTGCGGTCGTCCGCGCGAACGCGGCGGCCAGCGCCGCGGCGGTGCAAACCGCCGACGCCGACGTGACGAAGGCGCAAAGCGCGCTCTCGCTGGCGCAACAAACGATCAATCGCGATAACGCGCTGCTGAGCCAAGGCTACATCACGCAAGCGCAAGCCGACAGCGACCGCTCAACCCTGATCGTCGCGCAATCGGCGCTTCGCTCGGCGCAGGCGACCGCGCAACAGACGCGGATGCAGGCCACCGCCGGGCTAGCGCAGACGCAAGCTAGCTCGGACACGAGCCGCCAGCAAATCGCGCTCGGCGCGCAATCCGTCTCGCAGGCCTCCCAGACCGCCGCGTCTCGCGACGCGAGCCAGGCGGCGATCGGCATCCAGCAAGCGCAAGTCGAAACCGCGCGACTCAATCTTCAACGCGCGGTGATCACGTCGCCGGTCGACGGAACCGTGATCGCGCGCAACGTTTCGATCGGCCAAACGGTCGCGGCGAGCTTCCAAACGCCGACCTTATTCTCCATCGCCCAAGATCTGCGCCGGATGGAAGCCGACGTCGCCGTCGGTGAGCCCGATATCGGTTCGGTAAAACAGGGCGATAACGTCGACTTCACGGTCCTCGCCTATCCGACGCGCACGTTCCACGGCTACGTCAAGCAGGTTCGCCAGAGCCCGACCGTCACCAGCAACGTCGTCACCTACACGACCGTCGTGCTGGTCGACAACAAGGACGGCGCCCTGCGTCCGGGGATGACCGCCAATGCCTCGATCCACGTGGCCAAGGCCGCTAACGCCCTGGTCGTTCCGGTGGAAGCGCTGCAGTGGCGTCCGGCCGGCGCCTCGGGCGCGCGGCGCACGCGTCGCGCTGCGACGCCGGGAACCAATGGCGCTCCCGGCGCCGGTTCGGGCGCAGGCGGCGGATCGGGCGCAGGCTCGGGGTCGCAAAGCTCGGCTTGGGGTCAGATCAACGGCGCCAACGCGCGCGCCACGACCGCCGGATCGCGCGGCGCGATCTACGTCCTGGGCAACAAACAGCCCAAGCGCGTCCCGGTGACCATCGGCCTTATCAGCGGCGCGCAAGCCGCGGTGACGCCGCTCGGCGGCGCGACGCTCAATCCGGGCGACGAAGTAATCGTCTCCGATGGTTCGCAACGCAGCACGGCGGCGACGAGTTCGGGCGTTCGCTCACCGCTGGCTCCGGGCGGCGGAGGTCCGCGCGGCGCCGGCGGGCTCCGCTAATGGACGCAAGCATGCCGGTCGTGCGCGTCGAGGGGTTGACCAAAATCTACGACCTCGGCGAGCAAAAGGTGCTCGCGCTCGACCACATCGATCTCTCCCTGATGCCCGGCGAGTTCGTCGCCGTGATGGGCCCGTCGGGCTCGGGGAAATCGACCTTGATGCACCTCGTCGGACTGCTCGACCGTCCGACCGAAGGCCGCTACTTCTTCGAGGGCCGCGACATCGTCGAACTGAGCTCGGACGAGCTGGCCGACATTCGCAGCCGTCGCTTGGGCTTCGTCTTCCAGAGTTACAATCTGCTGGCCCGAACCAACGCGATCGAAAACGTCGAACTGCCGATGATCTATGCCGGCGTCCCCGACGCCGAACGCCGCAAACGGGCTCTCGAGGCGCTCGACGCCGTCAACCTGACCCACGTCGCGCATCACCACCCCAATCAACTCTCGGGCGGACAGCAGCAGCGGGTCGCGATCGCGCGCTCGCTGGTCAATAATCCGAGTCTGATCCTCGCCGACGAGCCGACCGGGGCGCTCGACACGAAGTCGTCGCAGGACGTGATGCAGCTCTTCCGCGAGCTCAACGAGCAGCGCGGCATCACGATCTTCCTGGTGACGCACGAACCCGACGTCGCCGCCAACGCCAAGCGCATCGTCACGTTCCGCGACGGCCATATCCTCTCCGACGTCCCGGTCGAGAAGGCGGTCGTCTCATGAATTTCATGGCCATCCTCAAGGTCGCGGGACGTTCCTTGTTTCGCAATCGCATTCGCTCGCTCTTAACGATGCTCGGGATCATCATCGGCGTCGCCGCCGTTATCGTCACCGTCTCGATCGGCGCCGGCGCGCGGGTTTCGGTTCAGCAACAGATCAGCGGTCTGGGCAGCAACCTCCTCATCATCGTTCCTGGTTCGGTGACGCAAGGCGGAGCCCGCACCGGCTTCGGCGGCGCGTCGACGTTGACGCCCGACGACGGACTGGCGCTGGCGAAAGAGCCGCACGTCGCCGCGGTTTCGCCGCAGGTCAACGTGCGCGCTCAAGTGATCTCGGGCGGCAACAACTGGCAGACGCAGGTCAGCGGCGTTTCGCCGAGTTACACTTTCATTCGGGCTTGGTCGCTTTCGAGCGGTTCGTTTTTCACCGACACCGACATCGCGGCCTCAACCAAGGTCGCGGTCCTGGGTCAAACGGTCGTCAACAACCTCTTCCCCGACGGATCGTCACCGCTCGGCAAGACGATCCTGATCCGCAACGTTCCGTTCACGGTCATCGGCGTATTGGTCGCGCGCGGCCAAAGCGCCGCCGGCCAAGATCAGGATGACACCGTGTTGATCCCGTTCAGTTCCGCGCTGCAGCGCCTCACCGGCGCGACGACCGTCGGCACCCTGCTGGTCTCGGCCGACGTGTCGGAAAACATCGCGCTCGTCCAGACTGAAGCCACCTCGTTGCTCGAGCGCCGCCACCGCATCGCGGCGAATCAACCCGACGACTTCAACGTCCGCAACCTCCAAGACATCGCGAACGCCGCTTCGGCGACGGCGACGGTGATGGAGTACCTGCTGGCCGGCGTCGCTGCGGTCTCGCTGGTCGTGGGCGGAATCGGCATCATGAACATCATGCTCGTCTCGGTCACCGAGCGGACGCGTGAGATCGGGCTGCGCATCGCCGTCGGCGCGCGCGGCATGACGATCCTCATGCAGTTCCTGATCGAAGCGGTGCTGCTCTCGGCCGTCGGCGGCCTGATCGGCATCGCCTTCGGCGGGCTCGGTTCGATCGCCGTCGCGGCGGTCAGCCAGTGGCCGCTGCTCGTCCCGCCGGAGGCGATGGCTCTCGCGTTCGCCGTCTCGGCGCTAACGGGGATCTTCTTCGGATACTATCCAGCCTCGAAAGCGGCGCGCATGAATCCGATCGAAGCCTTGCGCTTCGAATAAGATTTCCGTCGCCCGTACACGTGCGCGCGCGCCGTTCGCGCGCGCACGGCGGCGGAATCCCAGACACGGCCGCGCGGAGCTTCACGCGGCCGCGTCTTTTTCCCTTAGCGCCCGCCCGAGACGGCGAGGATCGCGCCCGTCACGTAGGAGGCTTCCCGTGAAAGCAGCCAGAGCACGGCGTCGGCGACTTCTTGCGGCGTCCCGGCGCGTTGCTGCGGGACCGTTCGGGTAAGCCGTTCGAGGCGTCCGGGTTCGCCGGCGCGTGCGTGCAATTCGGTATCGATCAAGCCCGGCGCGACCGCGTTGACGCGAATCCCTTCGCCCGCGACCTCGCGCGCCAGACCGAGGGTGAACGTTTCGACGGCGCCTTTGCTCGCCGCGTAGTGCACCCACTCGCCGCCGCCGCCGATTTGCGCCGCGCGCGACGAGAGGTTGACGATCGCGCCGCCGGCGCCGCCGCGTTTGGTCGACATGCGTAACACCGCTTCACGCGCGCAGAGGATCGTTCCGACGACGTTGACGGCGGTGACGCGGGCAATATCGGCGGCCTCGAGCGCTTCGAGTCGCGCGTGCCTTCCGGTGATCCCGGCGTTGTTGACGAGCGCGACGATCGGACCGAGTTCACGTTCGGCCCGCTCGAAGAGACGAGCGACGGCGCTCGGGTCGGCGACGTCGCCTTCGATCGCCGACGCCGTTCCGCCGGCGGCGCGAATACGCCCCGCCACGGCCTCCGTCTCAGCGGCGCTGGTCGCATAGTTGAGCGCGACGCGATAGTCGCGCCCCGCCGCCGCGAGCGCGATCGCCGCGCCGATTCCGCGGCTCGCGCCGGTGACCACGAGCGTTCGCAGCTCGCCTATGGCGTCGCGTCCTCGCTGGCAAGGCGTTTCACCAGGGCGCTGAGTTTCTCGACGTCGAGTTCGATCTTCTGAGCGATCGCCAAGAGGATGTCTTCCTGGACCTCTTGGTGGTACAGCAGACGTGAGATCGAATCATGGTCGTGTTCGGCCCGTAACTCGGCGTGTGCCGACGACTGCCGCTGACCCACCGCCAGGATGAAGATTAAGATCAGCTGGATGATGTTCGAGACCGTCAGCAAGAAGGCGAACGGATAGGGATCCATGTGCGTCAGGGTCCCGCCGGCGACCCAGACGAGTTGCAGCACCACCGCCAGCAGCAGCGTGATCGGTGCGCCGGTACCGTCGGCGACTCGCTTGCAGAGGCGTTCGGTTCTTGAGAGACTGTCGCTGTGTTCCTGGTTGACGTCGTGGACGAGCGGGTGGTCTTCGAGCGACGCGCCGGCCACAACGCTGGCTGTGTTCGTCATGCACCGAGTATAACAGGCGCACGGCTGGGAAACATCAACTCCCGCGATAGGTCGAGTAGCCCCAGGGCGAGAGCAGCAGCGGCACGTGATACTTTCCGGGCCGATCGCCGATCCGAAAACGCACCGGGATCTCATCGTAAAACCCGGCCACATGGTGTCGCGCGAAATACTCTCCGACCGAGAAGAGCAATTCGTAGGCGCCGGCGCGCAGCGTCGATCCCAGGGGCGCCGCGCTGCGGCCGTCGTCATCGGTGACGGCTTGCGCGACGAGCGTGCGCGCGCCGAGTCCGTCGAGCGCGTAGAGCGCGACGGTAACGCCGGCGGCCGGCAGGCCGCGGGCGGTGTCGAGGACGTGGGTCGTGATCGTCATGGTATCTTAGCTCCGGCGGCGATCCACGCGCCGAGCGTCGCGCGCTCGGCGTCGGTCATGTGCGTTAGGTTGCCGAGCGGCATCGCGTGCGTTCGAACCGCTTGCTGGTCGATCCCAGCGGCGTTTTGCGCGATCTGCTGCGGAGAATCGAGCAACACCCCCTGGGGAGCCACCGCAAAACCGGGTTGGGTCGGATGCTCGGAGTGGCAAACGGCGCAGCGCTGGCGCACGATCGTCCCGACGCGTCCGAACGAGACGCCGGCATCTCCCGACGCGACGGTTTGAGAGCGCGGCGCCAGCGCGAATGCGACGGCGGCTAGAATGAGCAGCGCCGCGAACGGCAGCGCGACGACAAAGCGCCCGGTGTGGGTCAAGACGAAGAAGTAGCGCACGAGCACGCCGGCGACTCCGATCAAAACGAGCACGAGCCAGGCGTATGGGCCGCCATAGGTCATCGGATAGTGGTTGCTGATCATGATGAACAGCACCGGCAAGGTGAAATAGGTGTTGTGCACGGAACGCAGTTTGCCGAGGCTTCCGAAGCGCGGATCGGGTTCGCGGCCGGCGCGAATCGCCTCCACCATCTTGCGCTGGCCGGGGATGATGACGTGCGCGACGTTCGCGACCATGATCGTCCCGATGATCGAGCCGACGTGGATGTACGCCGCGCGCCCGCCGAAGACGTGCGCAAGGCCCCATGCCGCGAGGCTCAGGAAGACGAAGATGGCGACGCCGAGGACGCGCGGTTGCTTCTCGAAGGCTCGGCACAGGATTTCGTAGACCACGCCCCCCGCGACGAGCCGAGACGG
>DHWK01000033.1:0-156 GCA_002413145.1 bacterium UBP12_UBA5184 | reverse complement strand
GACGCTCCGGTCGATCAGGTACGAGTTCGCTCCGGCCCAATAGACGAGCGCGAGCATCGCCATCCCCGAGAGCCACGTCGCGTACGCTTCCCACTCGAACCAGTGAAGGGCGCGCGTGAGCGGCTGCCCCTTCGGACCCGTTAGGAATTTTTGGCT
>DHWK01000046.1:5789-10436 GCA_002413145.1 bacterium UBP12_UBA5184 | reverse complement strand
GTCTCGTTGGAAGGCTACGCCATCCCGTACGCGCGCTACCGACCCCAATTGCGCCACTATCTTTTCGTCGACGAACGCAGCGCTCTCAGGCCGGAGCAATCGGCCGATCCCGAGCATCTGCTCGAAGCGGCCGCTACGCTGATCGCGCTAACCCAACGGCTGACCGAGCAGATCGGCGCGTTAGAACAAGCCCCGAGCGCCGGCGAAGGCGCGCCCTCCGGAGCGCTCGTCGATAACCTGCGAGCGGAGAATCTCCAACTGGAAGAATTGCTGCGCCAGCGCGACGCCGATATCGCGATGCTCGTTTCGAATGCGAGCGTCGATCCCGGGGAAATTGAAACCCTGCGCACGATCGCCAACGAGCGCGCCCAGGCGATCGGAGTTTTGGAAGAGGCGCTACGCCGTCTCCCCGGTTAGGACCTCGGCCCGAGGGCGTCCCGACTCAGGCGCAGCAAAGGCGTCGACATCGACGCTCTCGCGCAGTCCGGTGCCGTCGCGATCGGCAAACCAGGCGACATTTTGCTCGACGAGATCGAACTGCAGCGCGTAGCGACCGGCGCCGCTCGGCGCCTTGACCGCCAGCAAGAAACGACGCGTCCCCAGCGGCGGAATCGTACCGGGCAAGGGCGCCTGACGCGAGCCGAGTTCGATCGGCTCGCCGCTTTCGGCGTCGAGCCAGTGATTTGCAATATACAGGGGACTCTCGAACGCGCCGACGCTCGAGGCTCGCAGGACGCGCGGAGAACGGTTGGTCACCTCGACCGTCGCGGCATAGAGCTCCCCGGCGGCCATCCGCCCGGGAGCTTCGACGACACGAATGTCGACGCAAAACGGCGACGTTGAGGGCATCAGAGTGTGGGGCGTCGCACGCCGCACCGTCGGGCGATCGGTCGGTAACGCTTCGATCTCGTGGTACCAATCCTCGTACAGGTAATACTCGGCACAGGGGTACTCGTCGTCGACCTCACGATAGCGCTGTACTTTCGCTTCGCGCTCGGCTCGCGTGCGGATCGCCAAGTCCCAATGGTAAATGTACATATTGGCAAGCGCGCAACGTTCGCCCAGGATATGCAGATTGTCGTGCAGGCGTCCCCCGGCGTACGCTATGGAGCCGGTATTGCGGGCGAGTCGCGGCGCGAAGAACGGGTGCCAGGGTCCGTTGCACAAGTAGCGGTCGCCGGGCGGCACCAGCCAACGGATCGGCGTCAGGTAGTGCGACACATCCCGAGCGGACATCAACTCGTTGACGGCCGAACGAGTCCATTCCGGACTGAGCGTCTCATCGTCGGCGATATGCAACGCCCAATCGCCGGTCATGTTGGCCATCCCGACCCTATACATGTTAAAAAAGGACGGATCGTGCTCGAAAACAATGACCTTCTCGGTGTACGAGCGCGCGATCTCGATGCTGTCGTCACTCGTACGCGAATCGACCAAGACGAGCACCTCGTCGGCCAGCGCCGTCAGCTGCGAGAGCAGCGTTGGAAGGCGGGCGGCTCCGTTGTAGGTCGCGGTCGCGGCGGAAAGGCTTGGCGGCACGGTATTTTCGGTTCTCCTGTCAAACAGATGCCGGATGCACGTTCTTGCATTCCGCCGGTCGCCCCTTGACGGGAGCGTCTCGGCGCGTCGCTCCGCTTCCGAAAGCCCCGCTATCTTCACCCCATGATCATCACGCGCACACCTTTTCGCATCACGCTGGGTGGGGGCGGCACCGACCTCCCGGGGTTTTATCGAAAACACGGCGGTTACATCTTGGCGATGGGCATCGACAAGTACATGTACGTGGCCCTGAACGTGCCTCACGCGGACCGCAAGGTACGCCTGCACTACACTCAGAGCGAAACGGTCGACCGCGTCGAGGCTCTCCACCACGAACTCGCGCGCGAAGCACTTCTGGCCCACGACATCCACGACAGCATCGAGATCGCATCCTTAGCGGATCTCCCCGCAGGGACGGGGCTCGGTTCGTCGAGCTGTTACCTCGTCGGTTTGCTGAACGCGATTCGAGCGTATCGGCGTAAACCGGCGACCTTCGAGGAAGTTGCGGATGAAGCGTGCCGGATCGAGCTGGAAAAGCTCGGGAAACCGATCGGAAAGCAGGATCAATACATGGCTGCGGCCGGCGGGTTGACCGAACTGCATATCGCCCGCGACGGCCGCGTTCGCGTCGAACGCGTCTCGCTTCCGGAGTACGCGGTCGACCAGTTCACCGCGAATACCCACATGTACTACACCAACGTCCAGCGCACCACCGTCGGGATCTTGGGCGAGCAGAGCGAATCGATTCGTGCGGGCACCGGCGCCGTCGAGGAAAATCTTATCAAGATTCGCGAGATCGGCTATCGCATCGGAGAAGCGATGCGCGCCGGCGACTTCGATATGTTCGGCAGGTTGACGCACGAGCATTGGCTGGCCAAGCGAGCCCTCTCGGCGAGCGTCAGCGTCTCGGTCGCGGAACGACTCTACGAACACGTCCGTGAGACCTACGGCGTGCTCGGCGGAAAGATCGCCGGCGCGGGCGGGGGCGGCTTCTTGATGCTCTATTGCCCTCAACAGTCGGGCGCGAAACTCACCAAATTCATGGAAGAGCAAGGGCTCGCGCGCTTGCCGTACCGTGCCGAGTACGAGGGCAGCCGGGTGATCACCAACGTCATGAGCTCGCGGGCAGTCCCACTACACGTCGGAAGCGAAGCAAGCCCCTAAGAAATGTCTCTTCTGCCGTCTTTTCTGAGCCGACTGCGCGACGACCGCCGGACGCAACTCCTCTTGGCGCGCTACGTCGCGATCGGCGCCTTCGTATTTTGCGTCGACGTCGGGACGTTTGGGATCTTCGTCCACGCCGGCTTGATCTTACCGGCGGCGACGTCGCTCTCGTTCGCAATCGCGACCGCGACGCACTTTACGCTCAACCGTTTACTGAACTTCCGTAACTTCGAACGAACGATCGCACAGCAGCTGGGCACCTACCTGATCGTCGCCGCCGTCGCACTGCTCATTCAAAACGCCGCCGTGCTCGGGGGCGTCCACTTCTTGGGGCTGCCGCCGGTTTTCGCCAAGATCGCGGGCATCGCGCTGAATCTTCCGATCGGCTTCCTCGGCCATCGGTACTTGACGTTCGGACGCGGCATCGCCGCCACCATTCGCGATTGGCATGAAGCTACGCCCGGCTCGTCGCGCTCGTGAGGCAACCGCCCGAGGCCGCGGCGCTCGATCTTTCGATCGTCATTCCCGCTTATAAAGAATCCACTAAAATCGAGCGCGACGTCGAAAGCGCCGCCGGCTTTCTCGCCGATCACGCGCTCGCCGGCGAAATCATCGTTGTCGACGACGGGTCGCCCGACGATACCGCCGAGCGCGCCGAGGCGCTCCGCTCGCACTATCCGAGCCTGAGGGTCCTCAGCTACGAGCCGAACCGCGGCAAGGGGCACGCCGTCAGATACGGGATCCTGCGCTCGCGGGGCCGGATCGTCATGTTTGCCGACTCAGGCCTGTGCGTGCCCTACGAGATCGCCCGGATCGGCATGGCGATGATCGAAATGGATATGTGCGACATCGCGCACGGGTCGCGTCGCATGCGCGGCAGCATCGTCGTCGCACAGCCGTTGTACCGGCGCGTCGGGTCGCGAGCTTTCAAGTTCTTCATCCACGCCTTCATGGGCATTCCACTCTACATCTCCGACACGCAGTGCGGATTTAAGCTGTATCGCCGCGAAGTCGCCCAGGCCTTGTTCGAGGAAGCGTTTACCGACGGCTTCATGTTCGACACCGAGGTCCTGTTGCGCGCTCTGCGCGAAAAGTACCGGATCCTCGAATTCCCGGTGCTTTGGAGCAACGACCCCGACACGCGTTTCAATCCCGTCCTTCACACGGCACGGCTCCTGAGTGAATTGGTGAAGATGCGCTACAAACTCAGCCGGATCGGTCGCGGAAGCGTCAAGCCGCGCGAGCCCGTCAGCGAACGGTCGCTCGAGCCGAATAACGCCTCGCTCCTGCAGCGATGAAAAGACGTATCGCCGTGACCGGCGTCGCGGGATTCATCGGCAGCAATCTCGCCGACAGACTTCTCCGCGAGGGGTTCAGCGTCGCGGGCATCGACAATTTGGCCTACGGCGTGCGCGAACAGGTCGCCGCAGGCGTCGATTTCATCGAGCGCGACATCCGCGCAAGCGACTTGGAGACGGCCTTCGCCGGAGCGGACGTCGTCTTTCACTTGGCCGCCAAGAATTGTATCGCGGATTGTCAGGACGACCCGGTCGAGACGGCCGACGTCAACGTGACCGGCACGGTCAACGTCTTCGAAGCGGCCCGCAAGGCGGGCGTGCGCAAGGTCGTCTATGCCGAATCCTCGGCCGTCTACGAGGGATCGTTGCAGCTCCCGACCCCGGAGCACGACGTGCACGCGCAGAGTTTCTACGCGCTCAGCAAGGTCGCAGGGATGCATTTCGCCGAAGGCTTTGCGCGCTGGCACGGAATGAAACTGACGGCGTTACGGTATTTCAACGTCTACGGCCCGCACCAAGATTACCGGCGGACGATTCCGCCGGTGATGAGTGCCTTTATAATCAAACTTCTGCAAGGCGAACGCCCCGTGATTTACGGCGACGGCACCAAGCGGCGCGACTTCGTTTACGTCGACGACGTCAACGC
>DHWK01000046.1:0-5545 GCA_002413145.1 bacterium UBP12_UBA5184 | reverse complement strand
GTTCTGGCGACTCCGTAAGCGAGACGAACGCCCTCGATCCGGCCGAACGGTAAAGCGCGTCGAGCATCGTCATGACCGCCAGCCCGTCGGACGGACCGCCTTGATAGGGTTCGGCAGCGCCGATCGCTCCCAGAAACTCGGTCCACTCGTCGCGCCAAGACAAGTCGGGACCGTCGAACCTGTGCGACGCGACTTCAGGCGCACCGCCCGCGGCTAGCCGCTTCTGGATGTGAAGTATCTCGGATCCGTAGCTGCCGCCGAGCCCTTCTGCGATAAGCGCACCGCGCTCGCCGAAAATCTCAAGCGAAAAGAGGTTCTTCCACTGGGTCCAGCTCGTATGCAAGCTCGCAATCGCGCCGTTCTCGAAGCTCAACAGAGCAAAACCATTATCCTCAAGCGGCGCGATTGGCCAAACCGCGGCTTGGGTCAGCGCGGCGACGCAGCGCGGCATCCCCGCGAACCAGTGGACGAGATCGAGCGCGTGGACGCCCTGATCGGTGAGTTCACCGCCGCCCGCGAGCTCGGGATTGCCGCGCCACTCTTTCTCATAGCCCGGACGGCCGCCGTGACCGTAGCGGAGGCGAAGGTTGATCAACCGGCCGACCGCACCCTGGCCGAAAAGCTCGCGAGCGCGCGCGAGTGCCGGATGATATCGGTGGTTGAAACCGATCTTCACGAGTTTCCCGCTGGTTCGCGCGGCGGCGGCGATCGCCCGGGCTTCCACGAGGTTGCGACCCATCGGTTTCTCGAGTAGCACGTGCTTGCCGGCTTGCAGGGCGGCGATCGCGATTTCCGACAGAAAACCGTTTGGGGTGGAGACGACGACGATGTCGACCTCGGGGGAAGTGACGACATCTTGCCAACTCCCGGCCGCGCGACACGCAAACGCTCGCGCCAGTGCGGTCGCCGACTCGGGTTCTGCATCGGCGACCGCGACGAGCGTAGAGTCTGGGTGTTGCGCAGCTTCGGTCGCGCGCCGCTTCCCGATCAGCCCGCAACCGATCACCGCCGCGCGTAGTCTCAACAATCCGTCTTCTCCCGCGCCCCAACGAGCAGCTTTGTCGCCGGGTCGTTTGCGGTTCGCTCGTAGTCCGCAAGCGAGTCGATCCACCACAGGCGTTCGGTCATACGATAGGCGCGCAGCGTCTCACCGGCGGCGAGTGCCTCGGGGAAAACGTCTTTTCCGAAATCAGCGACTCCGCTTTCCGGAATATGACGAAAGATTGTGG
Source organism: bacterium UBP12_UBA5184 (assembly GCA_002413145.1). Lineage (GTDB taxonomy): Bacteria > Vulcanimicrobiota > Vulcanimicrobiia > Vulcanimicrobiales > Vulcanimicrobiaceae > Zemelea. Next base: position 4,316 of record DHWK01000046.1, on the reverse strand, counting down.
GTTCCAAGACGAGCAGCCCCGCGTTCACCCAGTTCCCAAGAGCTTCCTGGCCGCGAGGTTTCTCGACGAATCTTACGACACGATCGTCGGCATCCAGGACGACGACGCCGCTTTGTGAGACGTCTGCTCGCTCATAAACGGCGATCGTGCCGACGGCGCCCCCACGGCGATGAGCCTCGCTCAAGCGCGAGAGGTCGCACGTCGTCAAGTTGTCACCGTACAACACCACGAAAGTTTCGTCGAATCGATCGCGGACCGCGTTGAGAGCACCCGCCGTCCCGAGGAGCTCCGGCTCGTACGAATATGAAATCCGGGCGCCGAATCTCTTACCGTCACCAAAATACTCGCTGACCGCCTCCGGCAAGTAGTGGGTATTGAGCGTGATGTCGGTAACGCCGTACCGCACCAAGAGAAGAACGTTGTGCTCGAGGATCGGACGCCCGCGAATCTCGATCATCGGTTTGGGGATTCGCTCGGTCAGCGGGCGTAACCGCCGGCCCTCTCCAGCCGCCAAAATAAAAGCCCACATCGGGAAACGACTCCCGCACGGCGGCGCATCCCCCCTTCAAGACTTGCCGCGACGCAAGGAGCGGTCCGGCCGTCGCGCGGAATACCCGCTCTCCCATGAATGACATCATCCCCACCACCCACGACGTCGCCCTCGGATCGGGCTGGGGGCGGCTGGAAATCCATCGGGGTGAGAGCTTTCGTTGGGTTTCCAACGACGCCGTCCTCTACGTTGCGACGCTGCGCCGCGTCGACCATCAGGTGCAGATCCAGATCGAACCGGGTCCGGGCGTCGGCCTGAAGCCATTTAGCCTGGACATCGTCGAAGGCGGCACGCTTCGCGCGAAACTCGAGGTCAAAGGGCGGCAGCCCGTAGCCTTCGTTTTACCCGCGAGTGAGCCGGCCGTGAATGCGCTGACGTTTCGGACCGAAGACGGCGGCCGGAGTTCGCCCAACGATTCGCGGGTCTTGAATTTTCGCGTCTTCAAGATCGCGGTCTCCAGAATGTCGTCCGACGTGCTGCCTTCGGGTTCGGGGTACAAGCTCGGACGAGGCTGGTATCCGCTCGAGACTTTCAACGGCGAATCGTTCCGCTGGGTCAACAACGACGCGGCGATCGAGGCTTCGGCGTCGGCCAAGCGCGCCTTGCGTTTGGAAATCGAGCCGGGCCCGGGGGTCGACATGAAACCGTTCTCGTTGCAGGTCCTCGATCAGGCCGGGGCGCCCTTGGACACGTTCGAAGTTAAAACCCGGCAGCATGTCGAGATCGCCGTACCGGAAGACATCGCCTTTCCCACGACGCTGCGGCTGCACGTCGAAGGCGGCGGCAAGATGTCTTCGGGCGACAGCCGCATTATGAACTTCCGCGTCCACGAATACAATCCCGATCGCGTCCCGCTGGGAGCCGCATGACCACCGGCACGACGACCTTTACGCAACAATTTTTAGCCGAAGCAAGCCAGGTCATCGCAAAGCTGGACGTCGATGCAATCGAGAAAGCGGTCGCGATTCTGGCCGAGACGCGCTCGAGCGGTGGGAGACTGTTCATCCTCGGTGTCGGGGGAAGCGCCGGCAACGCGTCGCATGCGGTCAACGATTTTCGCAAGATCGTCGGTATCGAGGCATATGCGCCGACCGACAACGTCTCCGAACTCACCGCGCGCACCAACGACGAGGGTTGGGCTACGATCTTCTCCGAGTGGCTCAAGGTCAGCCGGCTGCGCCGCGAGGACACGATCCTGATCTTCTCCGTCGGCGGCGGCAACGTCGAGAAGAACGTCAGCCCGAACCTCGTAAGCGCGCTGCAATACGCCAAAAGCGTCGGCTCCAAAGTGCTCGGCATCGTCGGGCGCGACGGCGGCTACACCGCTAGCGTCGCCGACGCGGCGGTGATCGTCCCCGTGGTAAACCCGGATAACGTAACGCCGCATTCGGAAGCGTTCCAGGCCGTCGTCTGGCATCTCATGGTGAGCCACCCGGCGCTCAAGGCCGCGCAGACCAAATGGGAGTCGGTGGTCAAGTAGCCTCACGCCGGCCCGCCGTTTTCCTCGACCGTGACGGCGTCCTCAACCGCGCGATCGTGCGTGGGGGCAAGCCCTACCCGCCCCATTCGCTCGACGAGTTCGTCGTCGTCCCCGGCGCCGCGGCCGACCTTCGGCGCCTCAAAGAGCTGGGCTTTTTTCTGGTCGTCGTCTCCAACCAGCCCGACGTGGCGCGCCGAACGCAAACGCGGCAGACGGTCGAAGCGATCAATGCCGTGCTAGCGAGCGCTCTCCCGATCGACGACATATTGGTTTGCTTTCACGACGATGCCGACCGTTGCGAGTGCCGCAAGCCGGCGCCGGGCTTGATCCTCGAAGCGACGCGGCGTCACGACCTCGATCCGGCTCGCAGTTTCTTGATCGGCGATCGTTGGCGCGACGTCGCCGCCGGGCAGAGGGCGGGAGTTCGGACCGCCTTCATCGACTATCAATACCAGGAACGCAGGCCGGAGCCGCCGGCGGACGCGACCGTCGCCAGCCTCCACGATGCCGTCGACTGGATCGCAGCGCAGACCCCTTGAGGAGAGTACCGTGCTCGAAACGTCCCCCGCGGCGGGAACGCCCAAACTCGCAAATTTAAAGGTGAAGATTTTCGCGGACGGTGCCGACAAAGCCGGGATCGTGGAGCTCGCGAAAAACCCGCACGTCAAGGGTTTCACGACCAATCCGACCCTGATGAACAAGGCCGGGATCAAGGACTACGAGAGCTTCGCTCGCGACGTGCTCGCCGCTATCCCGACGTATCCGATTTCGTTCGAAGTCTTCGCCGACGACAACGCGGAGATGCTCCGCCAGGCAAAAATCATCACGACTTGGGGCGAGAACGTCTACGTCAAGATCCCCGTCACCAATACACAACGCGAGACGACCGCGCCCATCATTCGCGAATTGACTCGAAGCGGCGTGAAACTGAACGTCACCGCGCTGATGACGGCGGAGCAGGTCGCCGGCGTCTGCGCGGCGCTCGCCGGGGGGGCGGCGGCCTGCGTCTCGGTCTTTGCCGGCCGCGTCGCCGATACGGGACGCGATCCGCTGCCGATCATGCGCCGCTCGCTCGAGATCATCCGGGAGTTCCCCGGGGTCGAACTCATCTGGGCTAGCCCCCGCGAGCTGCTGAACATCTTTCACGCCGATTCGATCGGGACGCACATCATCACGGTGACCCACGACGTCCTGGGAAAACTGAACCTGGTCGGCAAGGATCTCGACGAATACTCGCTCGACACGGTCAAGATGTTCGCCTCGGACGCATCCAAGGCAGGTTTCAAGCTCTAGCCTGCCAGGCGCTCAGCGCAGGGTCGCTTTGGCGCGTTCGAGACGTTCGACGGCCGACGTCTCGACCGAACCGAGGTAAGCGTTGACGACGAAGGCGGCCGAACCGGCGGCGCGGACGCGTCCTCCGTCGAGCCAGATGGCGCTCGTGCACGAGTCGCGGATGAACTGCAAGTCGTGCGAGACGACCAGCACCGTCACGTGATCGCGCCACAGGCTCTCGATCCGGCTGCGGCTCTTGTTTCGGAACGCTTCGTCGCCCACCGCCAGGACTTCATCCAGGATCAGGATATCGGGGTTGGTGTCGGTGGCGATCGCGAATCCGAGCCGTGCCGCCATCCCCGACGATAAGACGCGCACGGGCATCGAACGATACTCCTCGAGTTCGGCGAAGCGTAGGATCGAAGGCGTCTTCGCCTCCATCTCCTCGCGCGAATGCCCGAGCAGGACGCCGTAGAGCACGACGTTGTCGGCGACCGGAAGATCGGGATCGAAGCCGGCGCCGAGTTCGATCAAGGGTGCGATGGCTCCGCGTGCCTCGACTCGGCCCGAGGTCGGTGCGAGGATCCCGCAAATGACCTTGAGCAGCGTCGATTTGCCCGAACCGTTGGGCCCGATGATCCCGAGCTTCTCGCCACGTTCGACGGTCACCGAAACGTCGTCGAGCACGCGGCGGCGGTGCGGCTTGCGATAACGCCTCTGCATCAACGCGAAGATGCGGCGCTTTAGATCGAAACTGTACTCTTCCTGAGTCCGACGCCAGAGCGTGACGTGTTCGAGGGTTACGGAGCTCAAATCAAATCCATGAATTGGCGGCGCAAACCGTTGAAGACGAGGTACCCGAGTGCGCAGGCGACGATGCCGTTGAAAAGGCTGGCGGCGATCAGCGTAGGGTCGGGAAGCTGCGGTCCAACCACGATCTGGCGTAAACTTTCGAAGGTCGGATACAGCGGGTTGAAATAGAGCAGGCGACGGACTTGCGCTTGGACCACATCT
>DHWK01000146.1:2985-4027 GCA_002413145.1 bacterium UBP12_UBA5184 | reverse complement strand
TCACGCTCTCCGGTCCGGCGCGCGCGCTGCTCGATGACCCGAACGTGAAGAAAGCGTACCTCGGCGTGTAGCGCTACTTCGTGAGCGGGCCGGTGACGGTCGTCGTCAGCGGGGTGTTCGGTTTGAACGGTTCGCCTTTGACCCTCGAGGTCAAGCCCTCAAGCGTGAGCTCGCCTTGGGCCGTGCCTTGGCCGAGGCCTTGACTGCTCGTGGTCGCCGACATTAAGTCGCACCGATAACTTTTCGCGTTATTGATTGCCTTTTGCGCCGCGGCTTGGTCGCCGCTTTCGCTCTGCGGAGATTGCCCGGTCCCGCCGCTCGAGAGTGAATTCGCGTAGGTGACGACGACGACGTTACCCTTGAAGTTTGCCGCCGCTCGCGCGGTCGGTGTCGCGGGCGTGACGGTTAAGTCGACCTTGGTCGCGCCGGTCGCGATCGGGAACCTTGTGTTGGAACCAAAAACTTGACAGCGAACCTGAAGGTCGCCGATCACCTTGTGAAGCGCCTCGTCGTCCATGTTCGCGATCGTCACCGGTACCGTGAAGGTCGCGACGGCCGGTTTGAGTTGCGCGACGCTCGTGGCGGGCAGCAGCGCCGCCAAGATGAGGGTGGGCGCGGTACGATGAGAGAGACGCATCGCTATCTTCCTTTCGGTAGGGGTGAGGGGCTCGGGTAAACGACGCTGAGGCCGGTCGTCGTGACCTTGAAGGCTGGGAGACTGGGCTTCCCTTTAGCCTCGGGATAGACGACGGCGAGGCCGCCCGTCTTCACGCTGAACGAACCGGGCAGCTTCGAATCGCCGGGCTTCGCGCGCGGGTAGACGATTTGCAAACCGCTTGTCGTCACCGCAAACGGCTTCGGCGCCGGCTGCGCCGTTACGGCCTGCGCCGGCGGCCCCAGCGTTGCGCCGAGCGCGGCCAAAAGTACGAGTTGACTCCGTCTTGCGCCCAACGTCTTACCTTTCACGCTAGGGTTTCGCGACCGTCGGCAGACCCTCGTGACTCCATTCGATCCAGGAACCGTCGTAGACCGCGACGTCCTC
>DHWK01000146.1:0-2945 GCA_002413145.1 bacterium UBP12_UBA5184 | reverse complement strand
GTTCGCCGACCAGTGCGTCGAGCCGTTCGCGCGGCGCGATGCGGCCGCCGTGCGAGTCTTCGAGCAGCTCCGAGGCCGAGAGGCGGCGCGCTCCCTTGATATCGCGATCGCGCAAGGCGTAGGTCGCGTCGCGCTGCGTCTCGAGCAACTGCGCATCTTCGCGCCCTTCGGCGACGGCCAGTACTTCGTCGCGTATCGCACGTAGCTCGGGACGCACCCGCGGCGAAAAGCGGACCGGCGGATAATTTGCGGCGCGCCGCGTGACCGCACCGTGCGCGGTCTTCCAGGCTGCGAAACCGCCGGCGAGAATGCACGCGGCGTCGTGGCCGTAGTAGCGGAGCATCCAGACCAGCCGCGCCGCGTACGGTACGTTGCCGTCGTCGTAGGCGACGACCGTCGTCCCGTCGCCGATCCCGTGATCGGACATCGCCTCGGCGAAGCGTTCCGGCGGCGCCACTCGCGTCGCGTACGGCGTCGCGGGATCGTGGAGATCGTCGGCGTAGTCGAGATGCACCGCTCCCAGGACGTGTCCGGCGCCATACTGCTCGCGGCCGGTCGGCAGTTTGAGGCCGGGCGCACCGTGCGGCGAGCTGCGCGTGTCGACGATGCGCACGCGCGGGTGGAGTAGGCGCTGCATCACCCAGTCGACGTCGACGAAGGGCGGCTCGAAATCGATCGTGGCGCTCGGATGAAGATCGGTCATGCTGGTACCGCCGTTTGAGCGTTGAGGTCGAAACGGCGCTCCGCTTCGTCGGCGACGTGGCGCCCGATCGCGAGCGACGACGTCGCCGCGGGCGACGGCGCGCTGCGCACGTGCACGATCCCCTCGCCGCCCTCGAAAACGAAATCGTCGCACAGTTCGCCGTCGGGCGTGATCGCTTGAGCGCGGACGCCGGAGCGCCCCGGTAAACAATCGGCCGGCTGGATCTCCGGGATGTACCGCTGTAACGCCTTCACGAATTCGCTTCGCACGAGATCGCGAAAGACCTCGCCCACCCCGATCTTCCAATACTTGCCGGCGAACTTGACGAAGCCGGGATAGGTAAGCGTCTCCCACAGTTCGCGCGCGTTGAGTTTGAAGAACGTGTAGCCTTCGCGCGCGAAGGCCAGGACGGCGTTCGGGCCGAGCCAGATCGAGCCGTCCATCCGGGGCGTGAAGTGAACGCCGAGGTACGGAAAACTTGGGTTGGGAACGGGATAGATGTTGCCTTTGACCAGGTACGATTTTTCGGGCCGCAGGATCATGAAATCGCCACGGAAGGGAATCGTCATGGGGTCGCGCGTTCCGCCCGTCATCTGTGATAACTTATCGGAATAAAGTCCGCCGCACGTAATAGCGAACTTGGCTTGAATCTCGCCGCCGGTAGTGTGCAAGATCGTGAGGCCCGCGCGCCGTGTGATGTTGGTCACCTCGTGATCGAAGAAAAACTCGGCCCCCAGGGACCTCGCATCCTCGGCGTACGAATTCGAGACGCGCGCCCAGTCGACGATCCCGGTCACCGGTGAGAAGATCGCGCGCAGTCCGCGGCAATGCGGTTCGCGTTCGCGGATCTGCTCCGGGCCGAGCATCTCGAGCCCTTCGACGCCGTTGGCGTGCCCGCGCTCCCAGAGATTCCCAAGACGGTCGAATTCGTTCTCGTCGGTAGCGACGATGAGCTTGCCGACTTGCTTGTACGGGATCTGTTTCTCAGCGCAGTACGCCCATACAAGTTTGCGTCCCTCGACGCAGAGTTTCGCTCGAAAAGAGCCGGGTTTATAATAGATGCCGGAGTGGATGACCCCACTGTTGCGGCCGCTCTGGTGCTGGTTAAAGCTGGTCTCTTTCTCGATGCCGGCGACTTTGAGGTGCGGGCGCCGCATCAAGAGCTCTCGAGCCGTCGCCAACCCGACGATTCCGCCGCCGACCACCGCGACGTCGTAGATCATGTTCGAGGGAATACGCGAGCCGGCTCGCCCATCCATCCAAGGGTGGGCTGGGTTTCGCGGGACGAGGCGGGTGTGACCCTCCGTTCGAAGTCGGAATTCCCCTTTTCTCCAGGAGGCGCCCCGTGGCTACGACTCTGGAACGCGTCGCACCGTTCCGCAACGAGCAGATTCGAAACTTCTCGGAGGCCGCCGAGCGCGCATCGCTGCAAGCCGCGCTCGAACGGGCTCGCGGCTCGCTCGGTTCGCATTACCCGCTGCTCGTCGACGGCCGCCGGATCGAGACGGAGAAGAAGATCGAATCGCGTAACCCGGCGCGTCCCGGCGAGATCATCGGGACGGTCGGTTCGGCCTCGCTCGACCAAGCCAACGCCGCGATCGAAGCCGCGGCGCGCAGTTTCGAAGCGTGGCGCCGCGTCCCGTGGGAAGAACGCGCCGGCTACCTGTTTCGCGCCGCCGAACTCGTTCGGCAGCGGCGCGACGATTTCAACGCACTGCTCGTCCTCGAGGTCGGCAAGAGCTGGGTCGAAGCCGATGCCGACACCGCCGAAGCGATCGACTTCCTCGAATTCTACGCGCGCGAGGGGCTACGCTACGCGAACCCGCCGGCGCTCGTCCCGATCCCCGGCGAAGAGAATCGGCTCGAATACATCCCGCTCGGCGTCGGTATCGTGATTCCGCCGTGGAATTTCGCGTTCGCGATCATGGCCGGGATGACGACCGCCGCGATCGTCGCCGGCAACGCGGTCGTCGTCAAGCCCTCCAGCGATTCGCCGCTGATCGCCGCACGTTTCATCGACGTACTCCACGAGGTCGGATTGCCGCCGGGCGTGGTGAACTTCGTCCCGGGTTCGGGACGGACGATCGGCGACGCGCTGGTCGCCAATCCGAAGACGCGCTTTATCGCCTTTACCGGCTCCAAAGAGATCGGGCTGCACATCAACGAACTCGCCAGCAAGACGCAGCCCGGTCAGATTTGGATCAAGCGTGTCATCGCCGAGATGGGCGGCAAGGACGCGATC
>DHWK01000066.1:2005-2549 GCA_002413145.1 bacterium UBP12_UBA5184 | reverse complement strand
CATGAAGGCCGCGCTCAACGGGGTTCCGAGTTTGAGCGTCCTTGACGGTTGGTGGATCGAAGGTTGTATCGAAGACGTAACGGGCTGGGCAATCGGTGGCGACGGGGCGCTCGCCGACGCGGCAGCCGACGCGACGGCGCTCTACGAAAAGCTCGCGCACGTCGCCGCGACGTTCTACCGGCAGCCGGAAGCCTTCTCGCGCGTCCGGCGCTGCGCGATCGCTCTCAACGGGTCGTTCTTCAACACGCAACGGATGCTCGTGCAGTACGCGATGAATGCGTACGCGAGCGGGTAACTCTCCCGCGATGAGGTTCTCCGCGCTTGGGTTGATCGTGCTCTTGCTCGCGAGCGTCTCGGGCTGCGGCGGCCGAACGCTCGGACGCGATCCGAATACGCTGATCGTCCTCGAACTCGCCGACGCCGGGACGCTCAACCCGCTCTACAGCTCGAACTACTATTCGAGCGTCTACGAAAGTTTGATCTTCGATGGGCTCGTGAACCTCGGGCCCAGCTTCGAGCCCATCCCCGATCTCGCGACCTCTTG
>DHWK01000066.1:0-1944 GCA_002413145.1 bacterium UBP12_UBA5184 | reverse complement strand
CCCCGATCTGGCGACCTCTTGGAAGAGCGCGCGCGGCGGCTTACGTTGGACGGTCGATTTGCGCCGGGGCGTAACCTGGTCCGACGGCGCCCCCTTTACTTCGAACGACGTGGTCTGGACGTATCGCGCGATGCTCGCTTCAGACACCGGCTTTCCGTATCGTGGCCAGTATTCGTACATCAAGACGGTTGTGGCCGAGGGGCCGTATCGGGTCGCCTTCGAGCTCTCGCAAACCAACGCGCTCTTCGTCCTCGAAGCGCTGAATTCGGCGATCCTGCCCGCGCACGTGCTCGCGAAGATTCCGCTCAAACAGCAGCGGCAGACCAACTTCGGGGAGAGGCCGGTAGGGACCGGACCGTACGCGCTCGAGCGCTGGCGGCACGACGAACAGGCGACGTTCGCGCGTAACCCGCGTTTTTGGGGCGGCGCCGCCGCGATTCCGCGAATCGCATTCCGGATCGTCCTCGACGATCAAGCTCGCATCGACGCGATGCTCAACGGCGAAGCCGACGTCGACGACGGGATCGGCGCCTCTTCGTATCAGACCATCAAAGAGCGCAACGCAACCCTGCGACTCTTGCACGTCCGCGATCTCTACGCCACCTTTTTCTACGTGAACTTGCGGCGCCCGGGACTCGGCGATCTCGTCGTGCGGCGTGCGATGATGTACGGCTGGGACCGCGCGCAGACGGTCAAGGGCCTCTTGCGCGGCGACGCCGATCTCGCACTTGGGATCACGCCGCCGGCGCTGCGCCGCTGGTACGATCCGCGCGTACGCCGTTATCCGTACGACCCGGCGCGGGCGCGCAAGCTGCTCGATACGGCCGGCTACCGGCTGGGCTCCGACGGTGTGCGCCACAAGGGCGGCGTGCGGCTGGCCTACGCCCTCTCGTTTCCCGGTAACGGTCAGGCTTCGTCATCGCTCGAGATCGCGACCGAGTTCCAGGCCGACATGCAGACGGTCGGGATCGCGATCACGCTACAGCAGATCGATTATGCGACCTTTCTCACGGAGACCAACGACGAGCGGTACGACATCGCGGTTTCGGGTTGGGGCGGTGCGCCCGATCCCGACGAATTGACGCTGTTGGCGTCGGACCAGTTCCCGCCGGCCGGAAACAACATCATGCACTACCGTAACCCGCGGATGGACCGTGACGTCCATCTGGGTCTCGCGAGCATCGATCCCGCGAAGCGCAAGGCATACTACGATGACATGCAGCGTCTCGTCGCCGACGACGTCCCGGTCCTGTACCTCGAGTTTCCGTACTCGAGGGCCGCGATTTCGCCGCGCGTGCAGTTCGATTTCGAGCACGCGCTCCCCGATCAATATCTGTTCCTGAACGTGAGCCGCTGGAAGTTAGTGCGATGATCGTCTTCATCGCGCGCCGCTTGCTGGCTGCGATTCCGCTCTTGCTGCTCATCAGCCTGATTTCGTACGCGCTGATGGGACTCTCGCCCGGCGGCCCGACCGCGATCTTCCAGGCGCAGGCGCGGCAGTTGACCCCGCTCGCGCGCGCCGAGTTCATCCACACGCTCGGGCTGGACAAGCCGTGGTACGTCCAGTACCTCTACTGGCTGGCCAACCTGCTGCATGGAAATCTAGGCATCTCGCTCGTCGACCAGCGGCCGGTCGTCCAAAAAATCCTCGAAAAGCTGCCGGTCACGCTCGAGATGCTGAGCCTCGCGCTCCTGCTCACCGTCCTCATCGCGATCCCGATCGGCATCTACTCGGCGGTGCGGCGCGGTTCGGCGTTCGATTACGCTGCGACGGTCTTGGCCTTCGCCTCCTACGGCATGCCGGTATTTTGGCTCAGCGTCGTCTTGATCGACGTCTTCGCCGTCCACCTGCGCTGGTTCCCGACTTCGGGCATCGCCTCGCTCGGTCGCGAACGCGACCCGCTCGACCGCCTCTATCACCTCGCGCTGCCGGTCGCCGCGCTG
>DHWK01000035.1 GCA_002413145.1 bacterium UBP12_UBA5184 | reverse complement strand
GCTCGAAGGCGCGCACGATCGGCGCGCAGCCTTCGGCCTGAACGCTGATCATCTTTGGGCGGCGCGCGTCGATCCAGCCCGCCGCCTCCAGCTCGTCGAAGGCTTTCCACATCCCGACGAGTCCGGTACCGCCTCCGGTAGGATAGACGATCGCCGCCGGGAGGCGACCCAGTTGCTCGACGAGCTCGTAGCCCATCGTCTTCTTCCCCTCGATCCGGTACGGCTCGCGTAAGGTCGCGAGGTTGAACGCGCCGGTCGCTTCGGAGAATTGGGCGGCTTCTTTCCCGGCGTCGTCGATCAAGCCGTCGACGAGCCGAACGTCGGCGCCGTAGGTTCGGCATTCTTCGACCAAGATACCCGGCGTATCGCGCGGAAGAAAAACCGTCACCGGAATTCCGGCGCGCGCGCCGTACGCCGAAAGCGCCCCACCGGCGTTGCCGGCGCTCGGCGTGACCAGCGCCTTCGCGCCGAGCCGCTTCGCGCACGTCACCGCCGCCGACATTCCGCGCGCCTTAAACGAACCGGTCGGATTGCGGCTCTCGTCTTTGATCTGCAATTCGAGCGCGAGGCCAAGACGCGCGGCGAGCCGCGGCGCCGGCAGCAGCGGCGTCCCGCCTTCGCCGAGCGTCACCGGCTCCTCGTCGTCGGCGACGGGCAACATCTCGCGGTAGCGCCACATGCTAAACGGGCGCCGCGCGACCGTCGCGCGCTCGATCGCGACGGTCGAATACCGCACCAGCAGCGGCGCTCCGTCACGCGAACACGTCGAGGCGAGCCGGTCGGGCTCGTAATGGTGCGCCGAATCCAGCGAGCATTCGAGCGATACAGGGAGCACGGTTCTTCTTCTGCGGCTCCCTATGCGACGACGGTGACCATGCGCGCCAATTCGAGGGAGATCGCGTGCCGTTTCCCGTCGACTTCGACGGTCACCGGTCCCCCGAGCGGCGCCTTGGCGACGATTGCGATCTTCGCACCGGGACGCAAGCCTAGCTGTCCGAGATGCCGCAAGATCTCCGGGACTTCTTCGGTGACGCCGTAAACCGTCGCGCGGTCGCCGGCCGCAAATTGCGCGAGTGGGACGTCGGGGCGCGGCGGCGGCGTACCGTCCGCCGGCGGAATCGGGTGTCCGTGCGGACAGACTTTGGGATCGCCGAGCACTTCGACTAAGCGACGCTCGACGCTCGCCGAGATCGCGTGTTCGAGTTTACAAGCTTCCGCGTGGACTTCGTCCCACGGCATCCCCAGGATGTCGGTGAGCAGTCGTTCGGCGAGGCGATTGCGGCGGACTACGCGCACGCCGACCTCGAGCCCGCGAGGAGTCAGCTTCGCCTCACCGCGCGCCCGATGCTCGATGTATCCGTCGGCGTCGAGCTTCTTGAGCATCCCGGAGACCGATGCCGGCGCGACGCCTAATTCCGTCGCGAGCCCTGATGTCGAAACGCCGGGCCCCTCGCGCTCGAGCCGGTAGATCGCTTCCAAATATTCCTCGGTCGACTCGTCGAAATGCGTGTGGCCCGGCATGCGCTACCGGCTTCGCCGCGGCGCGTGCGTTTCCAGGTCGAGCGCCTCCAGTTCGTCGCGTAGCGCCGCCTTCTGCTCGTCGCCCGCAAAACTCGCTTCGATCGCGTTGTACGCACAGCGCAGGAGCGTCGCTCCCCCGAGCCACTCCAGAACGAGCTCATACTCGGCGGAGATCGTCGTCGAAAAAAGCGCCGGGTCGTCGGCGTCGATCGTACAAACGACGCCGGCCGCATCCAATTCGGCGATCGGATGCGGGCGGCTGCGAAGGGCCGCTCCGGTCAGGAAGTTTGACGTCGGGCAGAGTTCGAGCGGGATGCGCCGTTCGGCGAGCTCGGCGACCAGCGCCGGATCTTCGAGCGCACGGACGCCGTGGCCGATGCGTTCGGCTCCCAGCAGCTCGATCGCAGCGCGGACGCTTTGCGGGCCGTCGGCCTCGCCGGCGTGGGCGACGCCGTGTAAGCCATGGGACCGCGCGTAGGCGTAGACGTCCTCGAAAAGCGCGGCCGGATAGTTCGCTTCGTCGCCGCCGAGCCCGACCCCGATGACGCCGAGCCTCGCGTCCGCCAGGGCAACCGCCTTCTCCGCGGTCGCCTGCGCTTGCTCGACGCCGAAGTTGCGCGTGAGATCGCAGATAAATTTCACGTCGATGTTGTGCCGTTTGCCCTCCTCGTCGAGCGCGCCGCGCATCGCGCTGACGGTCTCTAGGATGTCGAGGTCGCGATGGAAAAATGTCCAGACTGAGGGCGAGATGAAGATCTCGGCGTAACGGACGTTCTGCGCTGCAGCGTCGATGACGTAGTCGCGCGCGATGCGCGCGTAGTCTTGGGGCTCCTTGAGCGCTTTGCAGATCTCGGCGAAGGTCAATAAGAACTCGCCGAAATTCGCGAAGGCGTAGGTCTCCTCGAGCGGCCCGGCCGCACGAGCACTCTCGATAGCGTGACCGCGCGCCAGCTCGCGAAAGGTCGCGGCGCGAACCGTCCCCTCGAGATGGCAGTGCAATTGGACCTTCGGCAGCGATTGAACGAACGCGGTCGCTTCGGGCATCTCCCTACGGTGTTACGCGGCCGGCTACTCCTCCCGCTGTTGACGGGTGCTTCGCCCTCGGCTATAGTGAGGGTCGCCCAGCGCGCGGGGTGGAGCAGTCCGGTAGCTCGTCGGGCTCATAACCCGAAGGTCCTTGGTTCAAATCCAAGCCCCGCAACCATTGAAAGCCCGCTTCGGCGGGCTTTTTTCGTCGCCGCCGGGGTCCTCCGGGACGGTTGCGGCACCAGGCATCGCGATTCGAACCGATAACAAAGGATCGTTCGCTGTCGGAGGAACCACGATGAAAAGGCTTCTTTGGTTCGTTACGCTCGCGGCGCTGGCCGTCGCACCCTGTGCCGCGCAGGCCCAGCCGACCGCGTGGTCCGCATCGATGGTCGGCGTTGGGCCGCACGGTTACGACTGGGCGATCGGGAGGTGGTCGTGCACCAATAGCATGCCCTCGCCGATGGGGGGCCCGAGCACGTCGACGAGCACGGTTACGGCCAGTAACGGCGGCGGCGTGTTCTTTCGCAACACCGGCAAGAATTTCGATAACTCCTATTACGCCGTGTATGGATCGAAGACGAAGGCGTGGTTGAGCCCCTTCATCTTCGCGGACGGCAGTTACGGCAGCGAGTCGACGACCCAGACCGGCAAGAAGATCGTCTGGACCGGCTCGGTCCTCGATGCCGCCTCGGGCAAGACGATGCAAGTCCGCGACACGGACGTGATGCTTAGCGCAACGAAGTATACCGACTTGGGCGAGTCTCAGTCCGGCGGTATCTGGAAGGCGCAGTACAACCTGACCTGCACCAAATCCTAAACAAACCCCTCGCGTTCGCTTCGTCGCTCCATCGGTCGAACGTTACAAGCTACCAGCCTTTTTATCGTCCCGCTTAACATGCAGCGTCTTTGGGCTGCAGAAAGTCCCCGCACACACTTGAGTCATTTTCAAGAACAAACGTTTTCAGGGCAGCGCGTCGGGATCGACGGAAACACGTATAGGGATTGCCGTTTCACGAATGGCTGCGTACTGAAATACGGCGCGATGACGCCTTTTTTTCTCGAGCACGTAACGATAGATTCAACCTGTACGCTTCAGCTCGACGGGCCCGCAGACTCGACGGTGAAGTTGCTTGCGGCTCTCTACCAAGCGGGCTTCCAAGATAACGTCGAAGCTCTCTTTGAAAACATCCGTCGCAACTCGCTTTCCGATCGCGCCCCGTAGGCAG
>DHWK01000076.1 GCA_002413145.1 bacterium UBP12_UBA5184 | reverse complement strand
GCGAGCGGCGACCTCTTCGTCGCGAACGAAGGGACCTACACCGTCAAGAAGTACGCGCCGCCCTATACCGGCCCGCCCACCGCCGCGATCTCGACCGGCGTGAACGACCCGATCGGCCTAGCGTTCGACGCGAGCGGCGACCTCTTCGTCGCGAACGTCGGAAACAAGACCGTCACGGAGTACGCGCCGCCCTATACCGGGCCGCCCTCCGCCACAATCTCGATCGGCATGAACGGACCGCAAGGCCTCGCGTTCGACGCGAGCGGCGATCTCTTCGTCGCGAACCTTTATAACGACACCGTCACGGAGTACGCGCCCCCATATACCGGGCCGCCCTCCGCCACTATCTCGATCGGCCTGAGCGGACCCGAAGGCCTCGCGTTCGATACGAGCGGCGACCTCTTCGTCGCCAACCGCGGCAACGTCACGGAGTACGCGCCCCCCTACACCGGCGCGCCCATCGCCACGATCTCAAACGGCGTCGGCGAACCGGACGGCCTGGCGCTCAGTCCGTAAGCGCAAGCCGAGGGTCAAGCGACGGTGGAGGGACGCTTCTGCGCGAGCCAGGCCTGAAATTCGTTCTCGCTCAGCGGAGCCCCGACGAGATAGCCTTGCATCCGCACGAATCCGAAGCGCGTCAGCCATTCGACCATCGCTTCGTCCTCGATCCCTTTCGCGGATAGCTCGAGACCGCTCTCCGCGGCGACGTCGAGGATCGCCTTCAATTTCGCGCGGCGTTCGGGGTCGTTTTCGAGGTCGACCAACAGCGAGCGATCGATCTTCAGCTCGGAGAGCGGCAATGCGCGGAGCTGCAGGTGAGTGACCGGTGAGAGGTTTGGGTCGAAGCCGTCGATGCTCAAGTGAATCCTGGCATCGACGAGCTTCTGGATATTCTGGCGCGAGACCGTGTCGTGCGCGGTCAAGAGCCGCTCGTCGATATCGATCCACAGCCGCGATGCTTCAATCCCGGTCTTTGCGAGCGCCGCGAAGACGCGTTCGGCGAAGTCGAATTCGAGCAGATTCTTCGGCGAGAGATTGACGGCGAGCTGCGGCGGCGCTGCCGAACCGAGGCGGCGCCAGAAACCGAGCGCCTGAGCCAACACCTCGTCGGTCAGGACCTGAACGAGGCCCTGTTCTTCGGCGTACCTGACGTAATCGCTCGGGGTCTTGAGGCCGGCGCTCGCCGGAAAGCGGCATAGGGCTTCGGCCCGCACGAGCGAGCGCGCCGGCAGATCGACGATTGGTTGATAAAATACGTCCACTCCCCAGGGTATTCGGCAAAAAGCCGCCCGGACCACAGGCTGCGGGGATGGCCGCCTCATTTGCCTTTAAGAGCGGCCTCCAACGAGATCTCACGGCCGGACTTGTCTATCCAGTGCGGGTTGGTGGGCCCTTCGGAATTGAGAAAGCTGAAGCACGGGTCCGGGCCCATGCAAATCGCGCGATGGGCGTGGCGTGCTGGAAGAAACAAAAAATCTCCGCGCCGAGCCCGGTATGTTGCCCCGCCCTTGACCTGGCTCTCAATCGTACCGCCGACCGTCATCAGGGTCTCGTTGAACGGATGCCAGTGCCAAGGAACGATGCATCCGGGCTTCAGCCTGGCGAAAACGACGGACGGCCCTTTCCGCGGATTGCCCCGATCGAGGGCGGCCGCGATGCACTTAGGCGTGTGGGGCGGTGTGCTAAATTTCATAGCGCTTATCTGGCGCACGATTGGCGTTTCGGCCGACTGCGCAAAAAACGAAGTCGCGCCGATCAAAACCGTAGCGATAATGAAGATGAAGGCGGACGACGGTCGTCTCATAAGGTGTCCTCGTTCTCCAGAAGAGCGGGCGGCGGCGATTCGGTCTTGGCCTTCGGAATGTCCTTTGGCGATTCATCCAAAGCAACTTCGCCGATCGCCGGCATCACAGCAACTCCAGCGACCTCGCGAGATTTCGTCGAGGCTTCCGAACGGCGTCTGCCGCTTGTGCGGCCCGATTACGCATGACCTCGCACTGACGCTGCTGCATTGGCGAATGCTCATGCAGCCGATCGCCGCGCGCCTAATGAGGCATTTTCGCGGTTACTCGCCGAAGCGGCACCAGCGATGCCGAACGAACAGCGTGATCGTTACGCCGCGATCGCCCGCGCGTACGAGGCAAACACGCCACAGTTAGTCAACATTGACCTTGCGGATGCTGGCCAGCGCTTGCAAGACGCCGCGTATTGAGATGACAAACGGGGGCAGTCTCGCATTATTGTTTCGATTACCGGATCCGCAGCGAACGAACTTGGACGCCGAGCGTGTCGAATGGTTTGGGGACGTTTGCGGAAACGGGCACACTCGCGATGCCGATCGTGGTCGCACGGGTGAAATTCCGTTGCCGTAGTGGGAACGTTTGCTTGAAGAGACCGGTCGGCAGTGCTCGCGAAAAGAGTTGGACCGCGCCGACCGTGATTCGGATCTTTTCAGGGACGGGAAGAAACAGCGAGACCGACAGCTCCGACGGCCGGCCTGAAAGGATTGCGTCTAACCGATACTCAGCGTCTCCGTCGGTCCAACGCCAGGTGAGGCCGTCGGCGACTTCCGGAAAGAGAACGCCGCGCGTGGTCGCCCAGGGTTGATCGAGAGAGCCGAAGTCGATCCCCGAAATCTGCGAAAGACGGATCCCGCCCGACCATGGGTCGGTCGAGCGCAGAATCGTCGTCAACGATCGTGCGGCTTCCAGCGAGCTCGTCCAAAGACAAGTGTTCGTCATCGTCTCGCAACCGACATTGCTATAGCCGTACGTCGAGCCAGGCCACGATGCTCTCACGAGAGCGTACGTATCGCTGGGCGGCGCGGCATCCGGATCAAAATAGTGGATCGTGAGGTTCGGCAAGCTCAATTGGTAGAAGGCAAAGAACACGTAGGTGCCTTCCTTGAGTTCATCCGGTATCGTCGTGCCACGCGGAAGCGTCTGTAACAACGTGACGAGTCGCCCTGCGTTCCGACTGCCGATCCGCGCATCGAGTTGCCTGAAGTCGGGCAGATACTCGCGAGTCTCCGCCGCTACGGCCGAGGCGAGATACAGCGTCGCCAGCGCCGTCACGGCGGCCGCCGGCCATCGGCGATAGCCCAAAAACAAGAGGAGCACGGCCCCGAGGATGGTGGCGCTAAGAAGCCCGATCGAATAGAACCCAAAGAGTCGCAGCATGCCGAGCAGCGCTACGCCGAATACGTAATCGCCGTTGCTTTCCCAATGCTGCATGTGGATGACGTCCCTCGATGCGAGCCACGACAGCCCGAGTACGAGAATGCTGATGAGAAAGCATCGGTCGACGAGATTCGCGCCAAGAGCTCTTCTTCTAACGATGAGGAGGAGCGCGAAAAATATGGCCGGCGCAACTTCGCCATCCACATATCGGCAATCGAGAAACTTCTCGGGGGCCTCCACCTTGGGCAACATCGCGGTGAGCGCAATCGGGCACGCAATAAGAATCGCGCCGATACAGAGAACGATGAAAATCAACAGCCCGGTATCGACGCGAGCAAGGTCAGAAGCTCTCTTCCTCCACCCCTTGACCAGGATCGCAAAGCCGAAGGCGAGCGTCAGTCCTAGCATACACGCCGTCGCGAGATTCGTCGCGAAGAACTCGCTGACGATCATTTTGAGCAAAAGACCGAGATGCGCGGGAGATAAGCCCACGGAAAGCAACGCGGCGACTCCCGGAACGAGCGTCGTGTGGAACTCGCGCTGCAGGGAAGCGTTCACACTCGCGACGCCCACCGTGAGTAAAGCCTGAATTGCCAACGCCGCGCCGACGTAACCCCAGCGAGCCACGCGGCTCGCTCCGAGAAATGTCAGAACGATCGCTCCCACAAACACGACGGTGATCCCCCACACGTGCACCGCGTACAGCGCGACCGTCAGCGACGAAAACGCCCCCATCCGCAAGAGCGTCGGTTGTTGTAAGACGCGCACGAGCGCGAAGCACGTGACGAGGAAGAGGGGAATATAGAGGTTCTCGGTCATCGAGAACGTCGCGAACAACAGCAGCGGCGGGTAACACGAGGTCCCGAGCGCGAGACCGAACGCGAGCTTGCGGCTGAGTCCGAAGGCTTGACGACCGATCGCGTAGAGTGCAAACGGGACGCTTGCAAGGAGAAAGCAGTTCACGATCAAGACGAGCTTGTACGTCACCGGGAACGGCGCGTGGAGCAAGAAGAGCGGACTCAGAAGAAGCCCGTAGCCCCACTCGACGGCGGGCGCGCCGGTCAGATCGAACGACCGGATCCCCGCGAAGTACTCCGCGTACGCGAGGTAGCTCGGCTCGTCCCAAAAGACTCGCGGAAAGTGGTCGGAGTGCACAAACCAGAGTCTGACCGCGGCCTCTGCAATGAAAGCCGAGAGAAGGAATAGCGACGTCCGTCGCGCGCTCCACGCCTCGTCGCTCATGCTGAGCAGAGGGTGATTTCCGTACCCGCTTTATCATTTACGTAAATGAGCACAGACCTAGCCACTCTGCCCATCGGGTCTCGAGCGTCTTCTGGCATCACTGAGGGTTGCCCGCGTGCGTTTCTTGAGCCTCTGAATAATTGCAGTTAAGACGGACCCTCCGCGACGAGTGCCAAAAGCGCGTTCCAATGCCTCGGGTGCGGAACTCGCGACCCGGCCAGGGAGCGCTGGAACACGCGTGCCGCACGCGCGTCATTGGGACGCTTTCCGCAACTTACTGTGTATCTAGCCCTATTTGAGCGGTTCGATGATCGAAGCCCCTGACGGATCAATGCCATCGCCTGACGTCGAGCGAACCAGGTCGGCGTACGCGGAAATCGACGCCGTAGCAGATTGCTCTTGCTCCAGCTGCCGCAATTATCCTGAGCGCCGCGCCCGATTCGACCCGGATGTATTGCGCTTCGGCCCTGCATCTGCCTATGCGGCGCAAAGCCTCATGGGACATTGTCTTAAATAGCGTTCACCGGAATCGTAACCGCGGGAAGTTTCGGAGCCGGCCATATCTGCAGAAGGTACGCACCGCGGGCCGGGGTAAACATGAAATCTCGTGTCGCGCCGATCGTAACGGTTACGACGGCCGACTGCGGAGTACGCCGCGCTTCCGGCAGATCAGCGCCGTCCACGGCCAGCGGTTGCCATTGGAGCGTTCGATTGCCGGAGCTGAGCGAAACGATTGCACGAGGCCCAAGCGTCGTCATGTTGATGAAACGCAGCCGCTGCCGAACGCCGGCACGAACCGTCAGTGGCGGCGGTTCAAACATTCCGTTGACGAAGATTCTTCCGATGTCGGCGAGCGCGTGAGTCGTCGTGATCGTGAAGATATGGTCGGTTGAAGAGTCGAATCTCTGGCCGGGGTCCAGCACGATGAGCGGTCCTGCCAGTCCGCCGCGCAGCTGGTATACATCAT
>DHWK01000157.1:6707-6850 GCA_002413145.1 bacterium UBP12_UBA5184 | reverse complement strand
GAGCCCTGCGCCATCTTGATCTCGATCTCGTCGGCGCTGGCGAGGTACGAGACGCTGACGCCGAATCGCGCTGACGCAACTTGCTTGATCTTGCTGCGCCCAAGGTCGGTCTCGCGCGAATAGCGCGCCGGGTCCTCGCCGCC
>DHWK01000157.1:6072-6604 GCA_002413145.1 bacterium UBP12_UBA5184 | reverse complement strand
CGGGTCCTCGCCGCCCTCACCGGAGTTGCTCTTCGCGCCGATTCGATTGACCGCGCGCGCGATCACCGCATGGACTTCGACCGCGAGCGCGCCGTGCGACATCGCGGCGGTCGCAAAGTGCCGCACGATCTCCTCGACCGGCTGCACCTCTTCGAGCGGAATCGGATCGCGCAGCGCCTGCGGCTGCAGAAGATCGCGCAAGGTGACCGGCTCGCGCGACTCCATCGCGTCGGAGAGCCGTTCGAAGGCCTCGTAATCGCCGCGCATCGCGCTCGCGCGCAGCACCTTGAGCGCGCCCGGGTCGAAGGCACGCCGAACGCCGTCGCGCCGGTATCGGAACGACCCGCGATCGGGCAGCGGTGAAGTCTCGAGATGATTCGTCTGCGAGTCCGCATACCACGTACGCACGTCGTCTTCGAGATCGCTCAAACGGAGCGCCGGCACGTGCGCCTTCATCCCCGGAAAGCAGAGATCGACGACTTCGCCATGCAGTCCGATCGTCTCGAAGGTCTGTGCGCCGACGTACGAGCGC
>DHWK01000157.1:261-6018 GCA_002413145.1 bacterium UBP12_UBA5184 | reverse complement strand
CGGCGCGCAGCGCCGCCATATACTTGGCGCCGTCGCCCTGCTGGCAGGCGGCGCGCAGCCCGAGCCAGGGCGTCACGACGTTCGCGCCCGCTCCGATCAGCGCCGCCACCGCGTGAGCGTCGCGCGCGTAGCCGTCGGCGGCGGCGAGCGAAGCCTGCATGCGCAGTCCGCGCTGAACGAGGCGTTGGTGAATCGCGCCCACGGCGAGCAGCGCCGGCACGCTCGGGAGGTCTGCGCGATCGTCGAGGACGAGCAGGCTCGTCCCGGCCCAAACCGCTTTCTCCGCCTCATCGCATAGCGCCAGCAGCCGGGCGTGCAACGACGTTTGCTCGAGCGAAAGTGAGAGCGACTGTTGCACGAGCCGCGCGTCGAAACGCAACGCATCGAAATCCAGCTCCGAGAGGACGCCGTTGTCGAGCGCTACGATCGCATTGGGAGCCGGGACATCTCCGTGGACGTCGCCCGAACCGACCCACGCGCGCAGATCGAAGACCAGCGCCTCGCGCAACGGATCGATCGGCGGATTCGTGACCTGGGCGAAGCGCTCGCGCAGATACTCGGCGACCGGGACGCCGCGCTCGAAGACGGCGAGCGCCGCATCGTCGCCCATCGACGCGGTCGGTTCGGCGCCGCCGGCGAGGACGGCGATAACGTCTTTGAGTTCCTCGCGCGTCGTGCCGAAGCGACGCAGCTGGCGCGACAAGTCCCCCTTCGCCGGCGCTTCGACGGCGTCGTGGAGCGGCAAACGCCAAGAATGGACGACCTCACGGAAGTCGGCGCGCTCGCGGCGCTCGGCACGAAATTGCTCGGTTTCGACGACCTCGCCCGACGCGAAACGAACGATCAAGCGGCCACCGGGGCCCAGGCGGCCGCGGCGGACGACCGGATCGTCCTTGAAGTCGACGATGCCCGCTTCTGACGCGACCAAGACTCGGTTCGAGGCGGTGCGGCACCAGCGCAGCGGCCGCAAACCGGTGCGGTCCAGCGCCGCGCCGATCGTGTCGCCGTCGGCGAAGACGATCGCCGCCGGCCCGTCCCACGGTTCGACGGTCGGCACGTGCGCGTCGTAGTACGCGCGCAGCCGCGGGTCGCCGCGTTCGATCGCCGGCGCGAGCAGCAGGTCGACGGCTTCGTCGACGCGGTATCCCGCACCGCACATCGCGTCGATCGCGACGTTGAAGTCGTGCGAATCGGACGAACCGGGTTGCGTCTTGATGCCGCGCGCCTCGAGCCAGGCGCGATTGCCCGTGATCGTGTTGATCTCGCCGTTGTGCGCGATGTGCCGAAACGGTTGAACGAGCCGCCATGAAGGCGAGGTGTTGGTCGAATAGCGTTGGTGAAAGAGCGCGAAGCGCGACGCGAACGCTTCGTCCCGCAGGTCGTCGAAGTACGCCCCGAGTTCGTCGGACGAAAGGAGCGCCTTGTAGATGACCGACGTCGCCGACGACGAGACCAGCGCCGCCGTCGAACCGAATTCGCGCAGCATCTTCTCGATCGCGCGAGCCGCGCCGCGCATCCGCTCGCGCACGTTGCCGGGACCCATGTCGACGATCAGCTGTTCGAAAATCGGCCGTGAGGCGCGGGCGTGCGCGCCCAAAACCTCGTCGTGCGTCGGCGGCGTGCGCCAGCGAAGCGGCGTGACGTCGCTCGCGTGCAAGCGCGCTTCGATCGAGGCGCGGATCGCCGCCCCCGCGTCGGCCTCGCGCGGCACGAACAGGCAGATCGCGGCGAGGTGGTTCGCCGAAGCGCGCAAATCGACACGTGCGAGTTCGCGCGCCAGCAGCTTGCGCGGCGTCTCGCACAGAATCCCAGCGCCGTCGCCCGTCCGGCCGTCGGCCGCACGCGCGCCACGATGCACCATCGCCCCGGCGGCTTCGAGGGCGAGCGCGACGGTTTGATGCGTCGCCGGCCCGCCGAGATCGGCGAGGAAGCCGACACCGCAGGCGTCGTGTTCCTCGAGAACGCGCATCCGGTGCATCATGAATGGAGGTTCTACTATAGGCCTTCTAGAGCGCCGGCGCATTCGCCAAATGTAGAAACGCGGACGTCATCTGTTGAGATGGATGCGCCATGCGTTTACGCCGCGGCCATCTGAGCGCGAAAATTCGTTTCATCGGCGGAGAGCGAGGATGGTGCCGAGAATCGCCAAGACTCCATGTCCATCATCAACTCGTCGGCGGCAGCCTACGACCACCTCGAGGCCGAGACGTTGCGCCGCGAAGTCGCCGAGTTGCGCGTCCGGCTCTCGATGCTTCCACAAGGTATGCCCTCGTGAAGATCATGATCGCATCGCCGATCGAGTCCGAGTTGGTCGAGCGCATTCGCCGCGTCGGACCGGGTTACGACGTCCTCTGGGAGCCGGACTTGCTGCCGGAGCCCCGTTATCCGTCCGATCACGCTGGGAAACCGCTCACGCGCAACGCCGAACAACGGGCGCGCTGGGATGCGATGCTCGCCGCCGCCGAAATCATGTTCGGCATTCCGGGCGACTCGCCGGCCGAACTCGCGCCGGCGCTCGGCAAAGCGCCGCGCTTACGCTGGGTGCAAGGCACGGCAGCCGGCGCCGGCGGCCAGGTGCGTGCCGCCAACCTTTCGCCCGTGGATCTGAAACGGGTCGCCTTCACGACCTCGGCCGGCGTTCACGGAACGACCCTCGCCGAGTTCTTCTTCATGGGCTTGCTCGTGTTGCGCAAAGATCTCGCGCGCTTGGAGCGCTCCCGAATCCAGCGCTCGTGGGAACATTGGGCGATGGGCGAGCTCTACGGTTCGACGCTGGCGATCGTCGGGCTCGGCGCGATCGGTCTTGCCGTAGCCCGCGTCGCTCGCGCATTCGGGATGCGCATTTTGGGCGTCACTCGCGACGGCCGCGCATTCGCCGAGATCGACGCCGGCTATCCGACGGCGCGACTCGTCGAGGCCGTCGCGCTGAGCGACGCCGTCGTCGTCACGTTGCCGGGGACGCCTCTGACCGAAGGCCTCTTCGGCCGCGCTGCGATCGGCGCGATGAAGGCCGGAGCGGTCTTCGGCAGCGTCGGCCGCGGCACGGTCGTCGATCAGGACGCGCTCATCGAGGCGCTGCAGTCCGGCGCGATCGCCGGGGCCGTGTTCGACGTCTTCACGCCGGAGCCGCTGCCGCCCGACAATCCGCTGTGGACGATGGAGAACGTGATCTTCTCTCCGCACACCGCGGCGCTCTCGGTTCTCGAGAACGCGCGCATCGTCGAACTGTTCTGCGACAACCTCACACGCTTCGCCGCCGGACGGCCGCTGCGCAACGTCGTCAGCACGACGGAGTTCTACTAGCCCTTGAGGCCGAGGGCGACCATCATGCGATAGCCGAACTCGAGGGCGCGTTCGTCGATGTCGAAGCGCGCGTTGTGATGCGGATACGAGGAGTTGTCGCCGCCCCGCGAGCCGACGATGAAATACGCCCCCGGCCGCTGCTCCTGCATGAACGCCATGTCCTCGGACCACATCACGACGTCGTGCGGGTCGACCAGGCCGTCGGCGCCGACGACGTCTCGGCCGAGCTCCCGCACGATGTCGTTCATCGCGCGCTCGTTTACGGTCGGCGGGTACGAGAACTTGTATGCGAGCTCGTGGTCGACGCGCAGCGCCTCGCCGAGTCCTTTGAGGATCCGCTCCATCCGTTCCGGAATCGAACGCCGGATTTCGGAATCAAAACAACGCACGGTACCCAGCAACGTCGCTTTGTCGGGGATCACGTTGAAGGTCGTCCCCGCTTCGAACTTCCCGACCGTTAGGACCAGCGGATCCTTCGGAGCGATCTCGCGGCTGACGAGCGTCTGCAACATCGTGACGAGGTACGCTCCCGCGACGACCGGGTCGATCGCCGTGTGGGGCATCGCGCCGTGACCGCCTTGGCCGGAGAGCGTGAGCGTGAATTGATCGGCCGAAGCGAAGAACGCTCCGTCACGAATGCCGATCTTTCCGACGTCGAGCCCGCTGTAGAGGTGCAACGCAAAGCTTCGGTCGACGCGCGGGTTCTCGAGCGCGCCGTCATCGATCATGAGTTTGTTTCCGCCGCTGCCTTCTTCGCCGGGCTGAAAGCAGAAGACGAGCGTCCCGGGGACGTCGGCGCGACGTTCGCAAAGCGTGCGTGCCGCGGCCAGCAGAATCGAGACGTGACCGTCGTGACCGCAGGCGTGCATCACGCCGGCATTCTCGGACTTGTAGGGCGCTTCGACCAGCTCGCTGATCGGCAGCCCGTCCATATCGGCCCGCAAGAGCGTCACTGGGCCAGGCCGGCCGCCTTTGAGCGTCGCCAGGAGGCCGGTCGTGCCGATGCCCGTCCGCAGATCGTCGAAGGGCAGCGAACGCAACTCCGCTTCGACGAAGCGGGCCGTCTCGAATTCGACGAGCGAGAGTTCCGGCCGGCGATGGAGGAGGCGGCGCACGCGCGCGAGATCGTCGGTCGGGATGCGTTCGGGGGCGAGCATCTTGCGGAGTTTCGACGCCTGACTCCGGCGCCACCCCGGGGACGGTTTTTCGCATCGCGGAAGGAAAGGGCGGCCTCGTGAGGAGAGAACGCGGGGTTCGGTCCCAGGAGGTTTTGGATGGCCAAAGCGGTTGAGTCGCCCGCGTTCGAGCGACGCGGGCTCAGCGACGAGCAGCTGCAGTGGGTGCTTCGCAACATGCATCTGCAGCGCACGATCGACAACCGCGGCTTCCAACTCAATCGCCAAGGCAAGATTCCCTTTGCCACCGGCAGCGAAGGCCACGAAGGAATTCACGCCGGTGCGGCCCTCGCATTCGAACGCGGCAAGGACGTTCTGGTTCCGTACTATCGCGACGTGGGATTGTGCGTCGGCGTCGGGATGGATCCGTTCGACGTCCTGCTCGGGATGTTTGCGCGTGGCGCCGAGCGCCAAGGCGGCAGGCAGTTCCCAAGCCATTTCACCGACCACGCGATCGGCATCATGTCGTTTTCGTCGATTATCGCCGCCCATTGTCCGCACGCGGCCGGAGCCGCGTACGGCATGAAGTATCGCAAGGAGCAAGACCGAGCGGTGCTGTGCTGTTTTGGCGACGGCGCGACGAGCGAAGGCGAATGGCACGAGGCGATGAATTTTTCGGCGGTCCAACGTTTGCCGATCGTCTGGCTCTGCGAAAACAACGAGTGGGCGATCTCGACGCCGCGGACGCATCAGATGGCGATCAAGGACGTCGCGCAAAAAGCCGATGGTTACGGGATGCCGGGTGCGATCTGCGACGGTTCGGATCCACTTTCGGTCTACGCGGCGGTCAAAGCCGCGCTCGACCGAGCGCGTACCGGCGGCGGCCCGACGCTCGTCGAGGCGAAGTGCTATCGTTTTCTCTCGCACACGACCGACGACGACGACCGCACGTATCGCACCAGCGAAGAGATCGAAAAGCACCGCGAGCTCGATCCCGTTCCGAAGTACGAACGGTATCTGGTCGAGCGGGGCGTGATGTCGCCCGAGGAGATCGAAGCGCTCAAGAAAGACGTGCTGCGTGAGGTCAACGAAATCACGGACCGCGCCGAGGCGCTGCCCTATCCGGAACCCTCGCAGCTCTATGTGAACGTTTACGAAGGGACGCACGAGCCATGGCTATAGCGACCGCGGGGACGACCACGATGAACAACGTCGAGGCCGTGCGGCACACGCTGTACGAGGCGCTCAAGGCCGATCCGAAGACCCTGATCATGGGCGAAGACGTCGGCGCGCGCGGCAACGTCTTCTTGATCACCACATCTCCGAGCCCACGAGACGG
>DHWK01000157.1:0-123 GCA_002413145.1 bacterium UBP12_UBA5184 | reverse complement strand
CGCGGCAACGTCTTCTTGATCACCAAGGGCTTCTTGGAAGAATTCGGACCCGAGCGGATCGTCGACACTCCGCTCGCCGAAGCCTCGATCGTCGGGATCGCGATCGGCATGGCGATGGAAGGC
>DHWK01000039.1 GCA_002413145.1 bacterium UBP12_UBA5184 | reverse complement strand
ATGCCGCTCGGGAAACCCGGATAATTCTCGACTTCGGTCGTCAGCATCAATTGGCCGCCGTATTGGTAGCCCGCGAATAAGAGCGGACCCAGATTCGCACGCGCCGCGTAGATCGCCGCCGTCAGGCCGGCGGGTCCCGAGCCGATGATGATGAGCCGTTCCATACCGGTCGGTTCGACCGCATCCCCGGCCGCCCCGGTTTCATCCGCAGGCCGCCCTCGGCGGCTTTCGAAGAAGCGCGGCATGGGCGACTTCAGCGCGATCCCACTCGAAGACGATTTCAGCGACGTCTTTCGGAAAGCCAAGCGGGGTACCGGCGTCGGCGACGCGACGATCGCGGCGCAGACGGGCCTCGCGCTCGCCGCATTACAAGCCTGGACGAAGGCTGAAGGCGTCCCCAGCGACGACGAGGCGCGCGCGATTGCGCGCTGCCTCGATCTCGATCCTGGAAAGCTCGCCGATCTGGCCGCACGGCGCTGGCATCCCCGCGTTGCGCTGCCGGGCGACGTGCGCCATCATCCGCACGATCCGCATCCCTCGAACGGCTACTTGTTTCACTTGGAAGATGGGAAGACGGCGGCGCTGATCGACCCGGCGGGGCTGCCGGCAAATCTGATGAATGCGATCGGCGCAGGCCCGTACGCGCTGCGTTACATTCTTATCACGCACAAGCACGCCGATCATTGCGACGCGACCGCCGACGTCGCGCGCGCTTTTCCCGAGGCGCAGATCGTGATGCACCAAGCCGACGCATTCGCGATCGGCGCGCTCGCCCACAAAGCGCTCCCGATCAGGGACGGCGAGAGCGTCCCCTTCGGCGCCGCCGCCGAGATTCGGATGCTCCACACGCCGGGACACACCGACGGCTCGTCGTGCTTCATGTTCCGCTCGACGCTGTTTACCGGTGACACGCTATTCGCGGGGAGCGTCGGCGGCGCGTTCGGCGACGTCAGCACCTACGCCGACATTCTCGACAGCATTCGCAACAAACTCTTCCGGCTCGACGACGAAACCGTCATCATGCCCGGACACGGGCCGCCTTCGACGATCGCCGAAGAGAAGGCGCACAACCCCTTCTTCTAGCCTCAACCCGCCGCATCTGTGAGGAGGCAAACATGGATTTCCCCCAAACGCCCGCGGACATGCGCGTCGACGCCGCTTGGCTTGCGGCGCACGTCGACGATCCAACCGTGCGGCTGGTAGAGATCGACGTGAGTCCTGCCGGCTACAGCGCCGGCCACATACCCGGCGCAGTATTCTGGAACGCCTACACGGATCTTCGCGAAGTCGACTACCGGCCCATCAGCGCTGCCAAAATGCAAGAACTGTTCAGCAGATCCGGGTTGACCCGCGATGCGACCGTGGTCTTCTATGGATACGGAGCGCACTTGGGCGTATGGCTGCTAGGGTCGCACGGCCATCGTCGGCTTCGGTTGATGGACGGTTCGCGAGATCAGTGGAAGACGACCGGTAACGCATGGTCGACCGAACCGGTTGCGCCGACGCGTTCGCATAACGCGCTCCCGCCCCAAGATGCGTTCTTCTCGTCCTTGGAAGACGTTCGGGGAATGGTCGGCCGTCGAGACCGCGTGATCGTCGACACGAGAACGAAAGCTGAGTATGACGGCGAGCGTTTTTGGCCATCCGGCGCGACGGAGGGAGCCGGACGTGCCGGGCACATCCCCGGAGCCGTCCACGTGCCGATCGAGTTACTGCGCACCGAGCACGGCGACTTCCGAAATCCGGAAGTCATGCGGCAGGCGTTGTCGGACCGCGGGATCACTCCAGAAACCGAAATCGTCACGTACTGCACGATCGGCAATCGAGCCAGCCAGGCATGGTTCGCGTTGCAGCGTCTACTCGAATACCGCGACGTGCGAGTCTACTACGGTTCCTGGGCGGAGTGGGGGACGCATTCCGACACTCCGATCGAGAACTAACCGTCGCGGCCGGCGCGTACCCGATCTCCGGCGACTTCGACACGCGCACACGGCTATGACAACAGCGTCGGCTATTACGCGATTCGAGAAACTCGTCGTAACGTTGCCAAATGCGTGCGAGAGTTCAGATTCTTGGCCTCATAGCTATAGCGGCGCTCGGCGTTCCCCTCGCCCAGTGCGGCGGGCCGGGCGGAACTACGGTAAGCTCGATAGACTCGAGCCAGGGCGATTCACAGGCAGGCACTATTCAATGACAACTCGGGGGATCATGACGTAGCTTAGGACCGCGGCTTCTCCGGCGTAATCGGCAGATCGCGGACGCGGATGCGCGGTAGCGCGATTGACCGGCGGGTTCTATCGACCGGTGAAATCGCGTAGACTTCCTCCGCGACGCCGTGCGCCATCTTCGCGCCGTCGGCCAGCAGAGAGATCGCGTCGGTCCGATGCGCCGGATCGCAGAGCCACCCAGGGCGCTGCGAAAGGCGCGAAGTTTTTATCTGGGCCGCGGCATTGCTCTCCAGGCCACAGGTATCCCGTTCGTCGTGGTCGGCGGCGTTGCGACGCGGCTCTATATGCCGGAGCGAACAACGGCTGACCTCGATTTATTGATCGAACCTGAGCATTTCAATGCTGCGCTCGAACAACTCGCCCTAAAGGCTACCGGAGAGAACCGCGACCCCTAAGGTTTGTCAACACGCGCCTTGGTCTCATTGGTCAGCGTTTGATCGCGGCGACGCCTCTGAACATTCTCAGCTCCGATCAAAACTGGGTCGTGGAAGCCGTCGCGACGGCGCGGAAAGACGACGTCGGCATGCCGATCGTCGACTTACCCTATCTGGTCGCTCTGAAACTCGACGCATCGCGAGGCATCGATCAAGGTGATCTGACCCGGATGCTCGGTTTCGCTTCCGATGCGGACCTGACGCGGGTCCGCGAAATCGTCGGGCGATTACTGCCGACTGACCGCGACGACCTCGAACAATACATCGCAATCGGCTAGTTCGAGGTCGATTCCTAAGACGACACCCGCTTCGAGGGCTTCTGATTCCGCGCTATCGGTTCCACGGCCGCAGGCGTTCAAGGGCGTCGCCGACGACGCGCGCAAAGAATGCGTTCCCGGCGGGCGCGATGTGCGGATCGTCGGTCAGATAGAGCGGCCTGGGATGAGCGTTACGTTCGTATGCGATGAACTCGTCGAGCGCCGCAGCGTACGGCACGCCGCTCGCCTTTACCAGGTCGATCAATTGCCGGTCGAATGCTGCAACCTGCGCATCGCTATAGAACGGCGTCGTGTCGACGTCGCGCAGCGCGAGATCCTCGAGCGGGCCGGTGGCCGCGCCGCTCGGTTGGATTGCGAAGAACAGTTTCATGCGCCGTTGCGCAGCGATCTTTTGCAACCGCACAATCGTCGCGCGCGCCCGTTCGACGACGGTGGTCTCGTCGAGCGCGGGATTGCCCCCGGTCGGTCCCGTCTTACTTCTATCGATTTCAGATTTCAAGTGCGAGAGATTCAGTTCCCAGACCAAGAGGTCCGCGCTCCCGGCCACCAGGTCGTTGTCGATATAGTCGAGCGTCTCCGAGAGCGAAGCTGAAGCGATGACCACGAGCGAGACGCGCGGCGGCTTCGTCAACCCAATCGACGCGCGATCGGCGCTCAGGCGCGCTTCGAGCAAGCCCGAAAACGAATCGTCCCAGAGGGCGTCATCGAACGCGTTCGAGTTGCCGATCACGACGATCCGGTAGGCGTCGCCGCCGCTGGTGAATTCGTCGATCCGGGCGCCGACCGGCCGCCGCGTCGACATCAACGGAAAGACGCGAATGCGCCGGTTGCCTGCATCGGCGACCGCGACCGTTCCGTCGGGTCCGATCGCCACCGCGAGCGGTGCGTCGAAACGCGTCTCTACCAACGGCCCGTCGGCGAAGCCGGCCGACAGATTGCCAGCCTCGAAAATCGGCGTCAGCGCCCGGCTGAACGCGCCGGGATAAAACGGCGGATCGCCGGCGCGGAAGAAACGTACCGTCTCTTGGCGCGGGTCGGCGAACAGCGCTTGCTGTTCGTCGATCGCGGCGACGCCATACGGAAAGCCAAGGGGCCGCGTGGCTTCACTGACATATTGCGCCACATGCGCGTCGCCGCGGTAGATCGCGAGCCCGGCGAGTTCCGCGGCGTAGACGACCAGCGAGGGACCGCGCCCGAAGGCGGCGACGCCCGACACCGTCTTGGGACCGGAAGCCGGCAAGGTCGTGACCGACCCGTCGCGTGCGATCATTCGCACCCCGACGTTGAAGTCGGCGACGTACAGATTCCCGTCGCCGTCGAACGCGAGTGCCTTCGGCGCGGAAAACGATGCGCGATCGCGCGGTCCGTCGACGCTCCCCTTGCGCTCCTGCGAACCGGCGAACGTCGTGACGCGGCCGCCGGCGACTCGCCGAATGCAATGGTTAAACTCGTCGGCGACGTAGACCGCGCGATCGGGCCCGACGGCGACGCCGAATGGGCGGTTGAAGCGCGCATCGCTTGCGACGCCGTCGCGATAACCGCCGGCGACATGCTCGCCATCGGCGAGCAGCGCGCCGCCGCCGGCGAGCGTGCCTACGAAACCATGCGCGACGATGCGAATGCGCTGACCGGCGCTGTCGGCGACGTATAATTCGCCGCCGGGACCCCACGCGACACCGCTCGGCATCACGAATTCCGCCTGTGTCGCCGGGCCGTCGACGACCCCGGCGACGCCGTTACCGGCGAGCGTCGTTACGCGAACGTCGGCGAGCGCAACGGCCAACAGCGCTGCAAATGGAAAAAAAGCCGCGAGCACGCGACGCCGTCAGGTCGTGGCGCTCGATAGGTTGCGGCCGTCGGTTCCGATGACGCGCACCCTTCCGATCTTGGCCTTCTCGCTCGGCGGGATCAGCTGAAACTCGATGATCTTTACGCCGGACTGCGGGATTGCGACGCTGACCTTGAACGGCGAACAGACGCGATCGGTGCAGAACGAGGCGATCCAGCCCTTCGGGACGCCGCTCGTATGAAGCGCGACGTTCTTGCCGGCGGCGTCCGCAACGACGAGCCGGTACTTCAGCGTACTCGAGAGACTCCCCGGAAGATCGGCGCCGGTCCAAGGCGCGAGCGAGACGGTCGTCGTCGTCGCCGGCTTCGAG
Organism: bacterium UBP12_UBA5184; assembly: GCA_002413145.1. GTDB lineage: Bacteria > Vulcanimicrobiota > Vulcanimicrobiia > Vulcanimicrobiales > Vulcanimicrobiaceae > Zemelea. Next base: position 1,117 of record DHWK01000039.1, on the reverse strand, counting down.
AGCCCGAGCGCGACGATCGCCTCCTGGCCTTCCTCGAGATACATATCGTGACGGATATCGTTTGCCGGGAGTTTCTGCGTCCACGCGATCACCTGCTCGAATTCGGCGCGCGCGTGCATCACGTCGCCGCCCTTGGCGTAGGTGCGTCCCGCATAGAGATGCGCCCACGCGAGTTTGCGAACGAGCGACGGCTTGGAGGGCGTCGCACCGAGCTGCTTCTTCGCGAGTGCGACGGCCTGGGCGAAGGTCGCGTACGCGTCGGAGAATTGTTTCGCTTTCCCGAGGGCGAGCCCCAATTCGACGAGCGCGTCGACGCTTGCTGGTTGCAGCGCGACGAGCGTACGATCGGCATCGACCTGTACGTCGGACTGATTGAGCCGGCCCGCCGCAAATGCGATCCCGGCGAGCGCGTCGTTATCTTTGGCATTCAGCGCGACGGCCTCGCGATAGGCCGCGAGCGCCTCGGCGTAGCGTTCGCGGTCTCGCGCCGCGTCGCCGCGCAGGCGCGCGAGCAGCCCCTTCGGCGCATCGCCCGACGCAACGCCGGAGAGCGCCGCGATCGCGCGATCCCGAATCGCAGCCTCTTCGACGCGAGTCCGCAACAAATCGGTGGAGTTGCCCTTGGCGGCGTCGCTGTCGTTGAGCAAGTCCTCGGCCCTATTGATCGCTGCGTCGACGTTCTTCGCATAGGCGAGCGTCGCGGCGGCGTCGGCGCCGGCGGGCAGTCCGGGATCGGCGAGGGCGGCATCGATCTTCTGCTGCAGCGGCGAGACGATCTCGGCGTTACGACCGGCCTTCGCCGCGTCGACCATCGCGGTGAGTTGCGGCGAGGCCACGACGTCGATGTAGCGCGCGCGCAAGATTCCGGCCGCATCGATCACGAAGGTCGTTGGGAAATACGCGATGTCGTAGTCCTTCGCGAAGGTCTTCTGCGAATCGATCGCTTGCGCGTACGGAACGCCCTTCGCCACGACGTAGGCGCGTACGATCGGCGCCTCTTCGGTCGTGTCGACGCCGAGAAACTCCACCTTCGCCCCGCTCATCTTCGCATAGCTCGAGAGCAGGTCGGGCAGCTCCTGACGGCACGGCGGACACCACGTCGCCCAGACGTTGATCA
>DHWK01000008.1:8571-8834 GCA_002413145.1 bacterium UBP12_UBA5184 | reverse complement strand
AGGCGTTTGCACGCCGTCGGATCGTCGATGATGTAGGGCAGCACCGTGAAGCCGTCCGCGACCAGCTCGCGCGCGGCGACGATGGTCTCCGCGGTGTCGGGATAGAGCGTCTCGCTGTCGCCGATGACCTCGAGCTTAATGAGGTCGGTGCCGAGCGCTTCGCGTGCAAGCTGAGCGGTCAGGACCGCGTCCTTCGCCGTCGTGCAGCCCGCGGTGTTCGGCAAAATCTTGTAGCGGGCGCGGTCGATGAAGTCGAGCAGCGA
>DHWK01000008.1:1102-8345 GCA_002413145.1 bacterium UBP12_UBA5184 | reverse complement strand
CTCGAAGGACGAGTACTTCCCCGACCCGACGATCAGGCGCGAATGGAACTCATACTTGCCGATCTTGAGCGGCTCGTCGGCGGCGCCGTTTGTGGGGGCCATGTTGGACGGTTCGCGGCCGAACCCGCGCCCCCTTATCCACCGGCGACGGCGCGAATGATCTCGACGACGTCGCCATCTTGGAGGCGGTACCGGTCAAAGGTGGTCTGGCGCACCACGCGCTCGTTCACGGCGACTGCGATCCCGTTGCACTCAAGACTGAGGTCGCTTAGAAGTTCGCTCACGGTCGCGTTCTGAGGCAATTCTCGTCGCTCGCCGTTGATCGTCAACTGCAAACGTTCTTCAACCTGTCCGCACTTCAATCACAATCCCGTGTAAACCGGGCCCTCGCCCCCCTGGGGCGGGACCCAGGTGATGATTTGGTACGGATCCATGATGTCGCAAGTCTTGCAGTGGACGCAGTTACTGAAGTTGATCTGCAGACGTCCGTCGATCGAACCGTTGCCGGCTTGTTTGAAGAGCGGCTCGTAGACCTTTGCCGGGCAAAAGTATTGGCACGGATTGCCGTACTCGACCGTGCATTGGTTCGCGCAGATCGAGGTGTCGGCGACGTGCAGATGCGGCACTTGATCTTCGTCGTGCATCGTCCCAGAATTGAAGACGTCGGTCACCTTATCGAACGTCAGCACGTTGTCGATCTTCACTCGCGACTCGACCGCAACCGGCTTGCGCTCGGCGAGTTTCTCCATCTGCGCGTAGCCGGCTTCGCCGTGCAGTCGATCGATCAGGCCGAAGGCGCGGCCGCCCGCGTACATCGACATCCCCGCATTCAGCATTCCGAGGTACAGGCCGCCTTTGAAGGCTTGATGGAAATTGCGCGCGACGCGCAACTCGTCGTAGGCCCACGATTCGCGGTAGCGGCGCTCGTAGGCCGAAAGGGTCCCGGCGTCGCTCTTGCCGGCCAAAATGGCTTCGAACGCCGTCTCGGCCGCCATCATCCCGGACTTGACCGCGAGATGGATGCCTTTGAGCCGCATCCCGTTGAGAAACCCCGCCGAGTCGCCGGTGACGAGCAGCCCGTCGGCATAAGCGCGCGGCATCGCGTAGAAGCCGCCTTCGGGGATCGCCTTCGCGCCGTAGCGTAAGAGCTTCGCCCCTTCGAGCAGCTTGGCGATCGCGGGATGCGTCTTGTAGCGCTGGAAGTTGTCGTGCGGATCGGTCGTCGGATCCCGGTAGTCGAGCCCCGTGACCAACCCGACGTCGAGGACGTCGTTGGCCATCCCGTAGAGGAAGCCGCCGCCGAAGGTTTCGTTCGGCAGCGGAAAGCCGAAGGTATGAATCACCATCCCCGCAGGAATCGAACCCGGCTTGCACTGCCAGATCTCTTTGACGCCGACGGCGTACGACATCGGATCTCGATCCCTGTCGAGCCCCAGCTTCGCGATGGCCTGCTTGGCGAGGGTCCCGCGCGGACCTTCGGCGAGGATCACGACCTTTGCCCTGAGATCGGGGCCGGGTTCGTAATTCGGTTTCGGTTTGCCGTTGCGATCGACGCCCTTATCGCCGACGCGCACGCCGACGACGCGCGCCTCGTCCCAGAGCAACTCTTGTCCCGGAAACGCCGGAAAGACGTCGGCGCCTAATTCCTCGGCCAGCCCGCCCATCCACTTCGTAAGTTTCTGCAAACTCGCGACGTATTTGCCGCGATTCTTCATCAGCGGCGGCATCGCGAGCGCCGGCACCGTAAGTTTTCCGCCCTCGGTCATGTACCACATCGCGTCGCTGGTCACCGGCGATTCGAGCGGCGCGCGTTCGCGCCAATCCGGCAGCAACTCGTCGAACGCTTTCGGATCGACGATCGCGCCAGAAATCCCATGGTTGCCGACGTCGCCGCCCTTCTCGATGAGCATCACCGAGAGTTCGTCTTTGCCGCGCTCCCGGGCGAGCTGGCGCAGGCGAATCGCCGTGGCAAGCCCGGCCGGGCCGCCGCCGACGATGAGGGCGTCGACTTCGAGTTGATCGCGTTCGGCCATAGGCACCCGCATTTCCGCAGGCGCGAAGCCGAGCCTGGGTCGGCGTCGGGGGTTCGGCCCGGAGAGCGCGAATCACGCCGCATGCGCGTGCACGTTACGTACGGCCGGGAGGGCCTCGATCTCGAGCTCCCGGACGACGCCTTCGTCGTCGAGCCGACCGACGCGCCCGGACTCCCGGACGAAGCGGCCGCGTTTCGCGCGGCCGCGCGGGAGCCGATCGGAGCGCCGGCGCTGCGCGAACTCGTCGCCGCGCACGAACGAGTCGTCATCGTTACCTCCGACATAACGCGCGCGACGCCGAACGAGCGACTCGTCCCCTGGATCCTCGACGAGCTGCGGCACGTGCCGCCCGAAAACGTCACCGTCATCATCGGGACCGGGTCGCATCGGGGAACGAAACCGGAAGAGCTGGAGCGGATGTTCGGACGGGCGGTTCTCGACCGCGTGCGCATCATCGATCACGACGCCCACGATCCAACGCAGGTTACTTATCTCGGGACGACGTCGCGCGGCGCCCGAGCGTATTTGAACCTCGATTACGTGAACGCCGACAAGCGCATCGTCGTCGGCTTCATCGAGCCGCACCTGTATGCCGGCTTTTCCGGTGGACCGAAGGGCATCATGCCGGGCATCGCCGGCATCGAAACCGTCAAATTCTTCCACAACTTCCAGATGGTCGGCTCACCCGGTTCGAGATGGTTGAACCTCGAGGGCAATCCGATTCAGGAAATGTCACGCGAAGTGGCAGCGATGGCGCCCCCGCACTTCATGGTGAACGTAACCTTGAACGGGAAAAAAGCGATCACGGGCTTCTTCTGCGGCGACTACCGTCGGGCGCATCTGCTGGGATGCGAGTTCTGCAAGCAAACCGGAGCGACGCCGGTACCGCAACGCTTCGACGTCGTCGTCACGACCAACGGCGGGTATCCGCTCGATCAAAATCTCTATCAGTGCATCAAGGGGATGTCGGCCGCCCAAGGGATCACCAAGCAAAAGGGGACGATCGTGATGTGCGCCGAGCTCAGCGACGGCCTCCCGAATCACGGAAATTTCAAAGAAATCGTGCGCGCACGCTCATCCCCGGCCGAACTCCTGGCGATGATCGGCGCACCGGGATATTCCGTCTACGACCAGTGGGCCGCGCAAAGCCAGGCGATGGTGCTCCTCCATGCCAGAATCTTGCTCCATTCGACGGTACCCGACGACGTAATTCGCTCGGCGATGCTCACGCCCGTTGGGGATCCATCGACCGCCGTTCGCGAAGCTCTTCGGGCGGCCGGTCCCGGCGCGACGTGTGCGGTCCTCCCACACGGTCCGTACATCATACCCTACGTCAAGGAACCGGCAGACGAAGTCGTTCGAGCGCGGTGACGACGGCCAGGCGGTGGATCGCAATCCGATCCTCCCACGCAAGACGCAGCGGCGATTCGAACGTAAGCGAACGCGCGGCCGCACCGCTACGCAGCAGGGCGATGCTGTGCGGAAGCCCTCTCTGAAACGTCGTCTCGATCTCGGCGTCGGGGATGACGCGGCCCCGTTCGAGCGTAAAGTGCGTCGCGGTCGGCGGGTAGCCGAGCTCGTAGCCGTGCTCGAGGTCCTGCACCGGCAAACCGGCGTCGTCGATGGCCTGGACGATCGCCGAGCCGAACGCGGCGTCGTCGACCTTCGGCTCGTAACAGTAAAAACCGTCGGCCTCAAAATCCTCGTGCAAATCGAGATTGAGCAAAAACTTGCGGTCGCGGTTGGCCGCCAGCATCGCGCGGGCTTCGGGCGAGCTCCGGCCGCGGCCGTAACTTCGATTGATGTCGATACCCTCGGCGCTCTCTCGCGTCTTTAGAATGTAGCCGGACGGGTTGGTGCAGGGCCAGAGCCGATATGCGAAATCACGATCGAATAGGCCGTCGCGCGCGAGGCTCAACAGCGCCCACGGAGCCGCCGGTTCGTCGCCGTGAACGCCCGCGGTCACAATGACCGCGGGTGCGCCCGGACCGCCCTGCGAGGCGAGGTCCGCGACCAGCAACGTGCGCGCGGCGCCGACGCAGGCGACTTCGCGCAGGCCGATGCCAAACCGCTCCAGGGCCTTCCACGCGCGTTCGAGTTCGCAATAGGCAGGCGCGTCCAGCGACGTAGCTAGCCCGTCGCTACGTGCATCGTGCCGGGTTGCCGCGCTCGCAAGTACGGTTCGATCTCTTTCGCCGGCATCGGCCGGGCGTGATAGTACCCCTGTTGCTCGTCGCAGCCGATTTTCCGTACCAGCGCCGCCTGCGCTGCGGTTTCGACCCCCTCCGCAACGACGCGCAGGCCGAGCGCGTGTCCGAGCGCGACGACCGCCGCAACGATTGCGGCGTCCCCGCTGTCGACCGCCAGGTCGCGAACGAAAGCCTTGTCGATCTTCAGCGCGTCGACCGGAAAATGCTTGAGATAGGCGAGCGAACTATATCCGGTCCCGAAGTCGTCGACGGCGACGCGAACCCCGAGCGACTTCAGCTCCGAGACGGCCCGCTTCGCGCCCTTGAGGTCGTGCATGACGGCGCTCTCGGTGATTTCGAGATCGAGCAGGTTCGCCGGAACGCCCGCCTCGGCCAATGCATCGCGGACCGTTGCGGGGAGGGCCGGATCGAGCAACTGGCTAGCCGAGATATTGAGGGCCACGCGCAGCGAGCCGATACCCGCCTCGCGCCAGCGATAGAGTTGCGCAAGTGCGGAGCGCATGATCAGCCGCCCGAGGGGGATGATGATGCCGATCTCCTCGCACAGATGGATGAAACGCTCGGGATAGATCAGCCCGAGCGTCGGGTGCTGCCAGCGCACGAGCGCTTCGACCCCGACGATCGCCGCATTCGCGCCGACGATCGGCTGGTAGTGCAGCCGGAACTCGTCGCGCTCGAGCCCGTGACGCAACTGGTTTTCCATCGTCAAATGCTCGACGGCGCGTTCGTGCGTCCGCGCCGTGTAGAAATGCAGCGCATGCCCGCCTGCCGCTTTCGCGCGCGAATGCGCCGAGCGGGCAGCGCGGATCAAGTCGTCGGCCGATTTCGCATCGTCGGGGAAGAGACTCACGCCGACGCTGACGCTGGAATAGAGTTCGCGTCCTTCGATCTCGAAGCGCGCGACGAACGCGTCGACGAGCGCTTGCGCCAGCCGGGCGGCGTCGTCGGCCGTCTCGAGGTCGACCAGAATCACGACGAATTCGTCGTTGCCGTGCCGGGCGACGATGTCGCTCTCGCGCACGACGCCTTCGATTCGTTCGGCGGCGCGTTGTAGCAGCGCGTCTCCGAAGGCATGACCGAGCGTCTCGCTGACGGTCTTGAAGCGATCGAGATCGATGCACAAAACAGCGACCCGCGAACCGATGCGGCGCGCACGCGCCAGCGCCCGCCCCAGCCGCTCGCCCAGGAGTTTGCGGTTCGGAAGCTGCGTTAGCGGATCGTAGTGCGCCTGGTGGACGAGTTCGGCCTCCGCTCGTTTGCGCGCGGTGATGTCGAGCATCGTTCCCAGCATGCGAATCGGACGGCCTTCGCGATCGAACGTAAAGCGGCCGCGCAGCTCCACCCAGCACTCGGCGCCCTCGGCGCGAACGAGCCGCGTGTCGACGACGAACGGCTCGCCGTCGCCCCGCGCTGCGGCGAACGCCGTGCGAACCCGGTCGCGGTCGTCGCGATGGACGAAGCGCCACAACAAGTCCGGCGTCGGCGCCGGCTCCCCCGGCTTGACGCCGCAGAGCGCCAAGAGTTCGTTCGACCAGACCACCAACTCGCGATCGAGATCGTGATCCCAACTTCCGAGGTGTGCCGCCGCTTGCGACATCGCCAGGCTCTCTTCGGCGCGGCGCAGGGCTCCAACGGCGCGGCGCTCCGCGGTCGCATCGAAGGCGACGCCGAGGACGCCCTCGATCTCGCCCCCTTCGTCACGTAGCGGCTCGACGTACGTTCGAAAGAAACGCGACCCGATCTCGATTTCGAGATAGACCGGCTCGCCGGCGAGCGCCCGGACGTGCGCGGCGGTCGGCGCGTAGCGCTCGTTGTCGGAGCCGAAAAACTCAGCCAGCGACGCGCCGGCTGAGGCTTCGAGCGTCAGACCAATATCGGCCAGCGCCGAACCAAGGGTCGCACAGAACCTGAGATCGCGATCGACGGTCCAAACGAGCACGGGCAGTTGATTGAAGACGCGCCGCAGCCGGCTTTCGCTGTCGGCGAGAATCTCCAAACTCATCACCCTCGATTTGGCCCGCAACAAAGCCGCCCCCTCTAGGCCCGCTCTTACGAGAGCGCTACGTCGAGAATTTCGATTGGATGCGCCGCGGGGAGGTCGACGCCGCGCTTGGCGAGCAGGGAGCGGATCTGCAGCGTACAACCCGGGTTCGCGCTGGCCAAGAGCTGCGGCGCCACGGAAAGGATGTTATCGACCTTTCGCTCGCCGATCTCGCGCGCGCTGTCGGGCTCGAGCAGGTTGTAGACGCCGGCGCTGCCGCAGCATTGATCGCCTTGGGGTATCTCGACTAGCTCGAGTTGCGGTATCGAACAAAGCAAGGCGCGCGGTTGCTCGCGGATACCCTGGGCGTGCGCGAGATGGCAGGCGTCGTGGTAGGCGACACGAATCGGCGCCGGCTTGCGCGGCGCCAGCGGTTCGACCCCGGCGACGAATTCGTTGACGTCGCGGACCTTCGCGCTAAAGGCGGCGGCGCGTTCGCCGTAGACCGGATCGCCCGCGAACAGCGTCCCATACGCTTTGAGCGTCGAACCACACCCGGCGGCGTTGATTAAAATCGCATCGTAACGATCGAGCGCCCGCGGCTCGGCGGCGGGCAGAAAGCAGTCGAGGAGCGCGCGCGCGAAATCCGCCGATTCGTCGGCCCGGCCCGCGTGGAGCGAGAGGGCGCCGCAGCAGCCCTGAGCGCGCGGTACGGCGACGTCGAAGCCCTCGGCGGCGAGGACCCGAATCGTCGCGGCGTTCACGTTTGGGAAAAAGACTCGTTGCACGCAGCCGGCGATGAGCGCCACCGCTCCGCGTTTGACGCGTTTGGCGTCCGTGAAAGCGGGCAGCGCCGCACGCAGTTGCGAGAATTCGAGCGTCGGGGTCAATTCGTCGAGTTGCCGCAGGCGCTTCGGTAGCAGGTTCGCCAGGCCGGCGTCGCGCGTCAATTTCTGCAGACCGCTCTTGCGAAAGAGATAGAGCAGCGGCGCGAGCATCCGTAGCCGGTCGGGCCGCGG
>DHWK01000008.1:328-1015 GCA_002413145.1 bacterium UBP12_UBA5184 | reverse complement strand
CCCGACGGGCACGCGGTGACGCAAGCCATGCAGCCCAGACAGCGATCGAAATGGGGAATGACGGAGTCGTCGAGCGGGATCGTGCCCTCGTGAACGCCCTTCATCAAATCGATACGGCCGCGCGGCGAATCGGCTTCGTTACCCCACGAGACGTACGTCGGGCACGCCGGCAGGCAGAATCCGCAGTGGACGCAGTCCGCGATCAAATCTGCGTAGGTCCGCGGCACCATCGTCTCGTTCACAGGCCGCCGACGAATCGGCCCGGGTTGAGGCGGCGGTCGGGATCGAAGCGTTCCTTCAGGCGGCGCATGATCGGAAAGGAGCCCGGCGGCGCTCCGAAGACGTCAAGGCGTTCGCGGATCGCCGGTTCGGCGCAATCCATCACGATGAGATTGCCGCCGGCGGCTTCGCTTGCGGCGCGAGCGCGCTCGACTGCGACGACGAAACGATCGGCGTCGCCGGGAAAGCCGCCGACGAACGACGCCCCGACGGTCGGATAGAGGACGACGCGCGCTTCACGATAAGCGGCGCGCAGCGGTGCGAGGATCTCGTCGAGAGACGGGGTGAACGCCGGCGGCGTCGAGAGGCGCAGGCGTACCGTCCCGAACGTGCGCGCCGATTCGTCGAGCGCGTTGAGAGAAGCTTCGCCGGCATGCTCCACGCGCGTCTCGGCACCGAGCAGGTCGC
>DHWK01000008.1:0-212 GCA_002413145.1 bacterium UBP12_UBA5184 | reverse complement strand
CGCCAGCTCGCGCAGGCGCGCGCTCTGGCTTTCGACGCCGGCGCCGAAGCCTTCGAACAGGACGTGCAGCCCGTAGCCCGTCGTCTCCCCAAAGGCGACGACTGCCGACGGCTCGAGGCGCCGATCGAGTATTGCGCGGCACAGATTGCGCAGCTCGAGGAGCGAACGCGCGGCCGTCACCCAACGTTCGCGCGCCTCGGGCAAGGGGTGCA